>JAICPY010000170.1 GCA_025929585.1 Steroidobacter sp. | reverse complement strand
GCGGTTGCCGGTCAGTGGGTGTGCCTTTGCGGCACGTGTTTTTCGCCGCGATTAGGACAAAGGCGTTCGCTCACTTGCCCCCACCGCAAACCCGTCAACTGCCAACGCCGTTAGGCTTTTTCCCTGTCACCGTCCAAGCAAATGCGAGCACATGAGCGACTGCGACGTAGAGCTCGCGCGGAATTTCGCGGCCTAGCTCTAGACGGGCCAAGGCGGAGGCGAGGGCAGCATCTTCTTGTAACGGCACGTTGTGTTCACGCGCTGTTTGAACGATGCGTTCGGCCACCTGACCGCCGCCTTTGGCGACGATGCGAGGAGCGCCGTTACCTGTGTAATGCAGCGCAACCGCTAAAGGTGGACGTCGTTCGTTCATGCTCGTACATCCAACAGCCGCGAGGGACGGGTACCGGCATCTCCCGCCGGCATGCCGTGCAGACAGACGATGCGGTCCACTTCGAGACCAGCCTCTCGAAGCATGGATTCCAGATCGCCGGCTCGCGCAGAAAGTGCTTGAACGACTGCTGGAGACTCGGCGCGCAGTTGCACGCCGACGCGGTGCTCGCTGAGCGTCACTCGCGCATGCAAAGCGCCCGCGACCCCCAAGTCGAGTGCGGCCTCGACCGACCAAGCGCTATTCGAACCTTGGCTTCTGCGTTGCGAAGCATCTTGCTCGATGCGCAATCGCAAAACGCTCGTGCGATCCTCATGCCGAATCGGCAACTCGACGAGAACCGACTGGCCTGTCGGGTCGGACGCATTCGCGATCTGAACCGTCGTCAATCTTGCGATCGCCCCGTCGGTCTGACGAGACAATTCGTTCATTTGTTGTGCAGAGGAATCGAGCAGCGAAAACGTTGCGGGCGCGGGAGGCAATGCCGTAAGCGGACCGTGAGCAGTGGGTACCGCAGCGTGCCCCGCGGTTTCGGAGCGAGCAGCTGCGGGACGCGCACCGCTTTCCTGCAATGCTCGGCTGAGCGCGAGCATCAATGCCTTCAGATCGGTTGCGAGGTTCGCACGCTGATTCGACGCGAGATTCGCTTCGAGGAAAGTACCGGAGCGGTTCAACGCCGCTTCCAAGGCCTTCGCATCGGTGAGGGACTGCGCATTGGGCAAGGATTGCCACAACCGCGCAGCCGCATCGACGACGCTTCTCGGCAAGGCATTCGTGCCGTTCTTTCCCTGCGACAGCCAAGCGAGGTTCGCAAGCATCATCGAGGGGCTTTCTTGCTTGGGCACGAACCGCAGCAATGCATCTGCAGCGTTGCCGGATTCAGCTTTGTTAGCTGCGCCCAAGGTTTCCAATGCCAGAACCGGATGCGTCCTGAGTACGCGCACTTGCAAGCGCTCTCCATCCTCGGGTCCATCGAGATCGCCGGAAGCAACTCGCGCGGGATGTCTCTGACCT
Organism: Steroidobacter sp.; assembly: GCA_025929585.1. Taxonomy (GTDB): domain Bacteria; phylum Pseudomonadota; class Gammaproteobacteria; order Steroidobacterales; family Steroidobacteraceae; genus Steroidobacter. Next base: position 6,995 of record JAICPY010000170.1, on the reverse strand, counting down.
GCGAGCTCGAGCCAAAGCGTACCGGTCTTCGCATCGCGAATGGCAACGGCCTGCAGAATGGTGCCCACGCGCCATTCCGACAAAAGGCTCGTTCCCGTTCCAGTCGGAACGGTACCGCGAAAGCTCACCAGATCGAGGCGCATGACATTACAAGCCCGGCCAGGCTCCCTGTGAAGTGTGTCATTGACATTAGCGGCAGCGAAGGCGAGCACTTGAATAGGAGGGAAGGGGATAGGGGATGGGGGATAGGCGATAGGCAGACAAGGCATGCGACCACTCAGGTGGTTCATCTTAACTATCGCCCATCGCCCATCGCCTATCCCCTATCGCCTTCCCTCCTACGCCTTTCCCCTAACCCCTTTCGCTCACAACGCGACATAGCTCTCCTAAAGGCGCTCATGGAAATGCCGATATGACACCCGAATCTGTGAAATTGGGCCGGCTCGTCCGGCGCCGATGATCTTTGGCAATGAAAACACCTAAGCGAAAACCTAGATCTTCAAGCAAGACTACCGAGTCGAAGGAAGCGGTGGAGATGGCTGCGCCTGTCGCGCCCTCATCGACAGTGACGCTCGCTAGCCATTGCACGGTGAAAGATGCGGCTGCATTGAAGCTGGATCTTTGCGCGATCGCCGAGCTTGCGGATGTAACGATAGATGTCGCTGCCATTGAGCGAATCGACACCGCAACCATGCAACTTCTATGTGCGTTTGTGCGCGATCGCGCTGAGCGCAAATGCAAAGTGCTGTGGAAAGGCGATTCGGTGAGCTGGCGAGAAGCAGTGCGTTTGCTGGGGACAGCCGAGCTACTCGGTCTCAAACAAGCTGATGAGGGAATGCCGGCATGACGCGCATCTTGGCTGTGGATGATTCCCCATCGATGCGCGACATGGTGCGTATTGCATTGAGCGGCGCCGGCTTCGAGGTGACGCAGGCGACCGACGGGGAAGAAGCGCTTCAGCTTGCGAGGCAGCAGTCCTTCGATCTTATCCTGTCGGATGTGAACATGCCGCGCATGGATGGCATCGAGTTAATTCGCGCGCTGCGCGCCGAAGACTCTTATCGACATACACCCATATTGATGCTGACGACCGACGGGTCGGCGGATCGCAAGCGCGAGGGAAAAGAGGCGGGTGCGACCGGCTGGATCGTCAAGCCATTCGATCCCGCGCAGTTGATAGCAACGATGCTTCGCGTGCTGAGGTAGGCAATGGCGCTCGATCTCGCCCAATTTCACGACGCCTTCTTCGATGAGAGCTATGAGGCTCTCGATACGATGGAAGCATCGCTCTTGAAGCTCACTCTCGGTGCGCCCGAGCCAGAGCTCATCGGCACGATTTTCCGCGTCGCACATTCGATCAAGGGCGGCAGTGCCACCTTCGGCTTCTCCGAGGTCGCATCGTTCACCCATACCTGCGAGACGTTGCTGGACGAGTTGCGCGGCAATCGCATGCAAGTCACGCGGCACATAACCGATTTGTTGCTCAAGTCGGTGGACGTGATGCGCGACATGCTCCGGGGGGTGCAGACCAAAGAGCCGATCGACGCGCAAAGGGTGGCCGACCTGCAATTCGATTTGGAATTGGCCATCGTGCAGAAGAATGCAGCGCCCGAGGTACTCCAGCCGGCCACGCCGGTCGTGGAGAAAGCGCCGCCCGCGACATCTTCCGCAACGAGCGCAGCACATCGCTGGCGTATTCAGTTTCGACCGCACCCTCAGCTGTTCGTGCATGGCAACGATCCTTTGCGCATGCTGCGAGAGCTCAGCGAGCTGGGCGAGATCGATTTCAAACTAGATGCGGCGAATTTACCTTCGCTCGATCTATTGGATCCGGAGTCCTGCTACTTCGCCTGGGATCTCACCGTCGAGACCGACGCGACGCGCGATGTCGTCGATCAGGTGTTCGATTGGGCCGAAGGGGATTGCGATCTGAAGATCGTCGATGAGTACGCATCGACCAGCGCAACGCGCGCTCCAGCGGCGGTTCCTGTTCCGGCTGTCGCGGCTGCATCGATTGCTGCCGACAACGTGGTCAACATCGCGGCTGCGCAGAAGCCTGCCGTCGAAACACCGAAACCCACGACATCGAACGATCACGGCGAATCGCCGAAGCAAGGATTGGGCGATGGCAGCTCGATCCGAGTCAGCACCGAGAAAATCGACGAGCTGATGAATACCGTCGGTGAGCTCGTCATCACGCAATCGATGCTCAGTCAACTGGGCACGAAAGTATCCGGTCCAGTCGCCGAGCAGTTGCGTTCGGGGCTCGCCCAGCTCGAGCGAAATATGCGCGAGCTGCAAGAAAGCGTCATGCGCGTTCGCATGTTGCCGATCTCATTCGTGTTCAGCCGCTTCCCGCGCATGGTCCGCGATCTGAGTCAGCGCTTGGCCAAGCACGTCGATTTGAAAGTGACGGGTGAACAAACCGAGCTGGACAAGACGGTGCTGGAGAAGATCGGCGATCCGCTGGTTCATTTGGTTCGCAACAGCGTCGATCATGGCGTCGAGATGCCGGACGTGCGCGTTGCTGCGGGCAAACCTGCAACTGGCACCGTTTTTTTGGAGGCTTACCACAAAGGCGGCAATATCACGATCGAAGTCGGCGATGACGGCGGTGGTCTGCACAAGGACCGTATTCTCGCCAAAGCTCGCTCGCGCGGGCTCATCGGCCCGAACGACACTCTGACCGACGATCAGATTTACGAGCTCATCTTCCTCGCGGGCTTTTCGACTGCCGAGCAGACTACCGACATCTCCGGCCGTGGTGTCGGCATGGACGTCGTTCGCCGCAACATCAAGGAGCTCGGCGGCACCATCGAGGTGCGCTCGGCGCTCGGTAAGGGATCGCGTTTCATTATCACGCTGCCTCTGACGCTCGCGATCGTGGACGGACAATCCGTCGCGGTCGGGACCGAGACATACATCGTGCCTTTGATCACCATCATTGAATCCCTGCAGTTGAAGCCGGGCATGGTCAATCGAGTCGCCGGGCAGGGCGAAGTGTTCTGGTTCCGCGAAGGATATGTGCCGGTCGTGCGCTTGCACGAAGTATTCGGGCTGCGTCCGCGAGCGACGCAGTTGCACGAGGGACTCATCATGGTGGTCGAAGGCGAAGGCAAACGAGTCGGTTTGTTCGTCGACGATCTGCTCGGACAGCAGCAAGTGGTGATCAAGTCGCTGGAGACCAATTTCCGGCGAGTCGATGGCGTCTCCGGCGCCACGATTCTCGGCGACGGCGCTGTCGCTTTGATTCTGGATGTGCCTGGGTTGATCCGCGTCGCTTCGCAGCGCACGGCGGCCTAGGTGCACAGTCAAGCATTCAATAGCATCGAAGATATGGTTAAGGAATGGTCATGAATACGCTCAATATCAGTGTGAAGGCAAAACTCTTCGCGACCTTGGTGGTGACAAGCATCGTCATGATCGTCGTCGGCGGGCTCGGGCTCACCGGCACGAAGTCGAGCAATGCCGACCTGGATGCAATCTTCTCGAATCGCTTCATGCCCACGGGCTGGGTCGGAACGATCGAGTCGCATGCACGTGAGGTCGTCGAGAAAGCCGAAGACGTAGTCATTCGTCAGGATGCCAGTGCCGTCAAGGGCGGAATGGATCTCCTGAACGAACGCATCGCAGCCACCAAGGATCTAGTCGCCAAGCTGAAGGCTACCGAGTTGACGGACAAGGAGCGCGCGATCGTCGAGGAGTTCGCCCGCCACGAGGAACAAGTGTTCGCTGCAACTAGCGAAGCTTTGTTGGCCGCTCAGGCAGGCACATTCGACAAGGCTGAGAGCGCACTGATCGAAAAGGCGCGACCGGCATACGAAAACTTGGGCGGTGCGGGGGATTCCCTGCTCGCGATGCAGATCGAAGTTGCGAAGGAAATGCGCACGTCGGCGGAAGCTTCATTCAAGCGTAACAGCGCATTGATCGTGGCCGCGATCGTGATCGGCATCGGCGTCGCTGCGGCGTTGCTGTTCGTATTGATCCGTTCGATCGTCAGCGCCTTGAACGCGGCTGTCAGCATCGCGGATCGCATCGCGGGCGGAGAGCTAGGCAACGACGTGCGCGTGGCGAGTAACGATGAGCTCGGACGATTATTGGATTCGTTGAAGCGCATGGATTCGAAACTGGTCGATATCGTCGGAGGTGTGCGCGGCAGTGCCGATGCGGTCGGAGCGGCAGCTCGCCAGCTTTCGCACGGCAACGATGATCTTTCTCAGCGCACCCAGGAGCAGGCGGCGGCTCTCGAGGAAACGGCTTCCAGCATGGAAGAGATGACCGCGACAGTGAAGCAGAACGCCGATAACGCGCGCCAAGCGAATCAGCTTGCAGTCGGTGCTCGCGAACAGGCGGAGAAAGGTGGGGCAGTCGTTCACCGAGCGATCGGCGCGATGGGCGAGATCAATGCGTCCAGCCGCAAGATCGCGGACATCATCAGCGTCATCGATGAGATCGCCTTCCAGACCAATCTGCTCGCATTGAACGCGGCTGTCGAAGCAGCGCGCGCGGGCGAGCAAGGCCGTGGATTCGCGGTCGTCGCAACCGAAGTTCGCAACCTCGCGCAGCGTAGCGCAAGTGCCGCGAAGGAGATCAAAGATCTCATCAATGACTCGGTAGACAAAGTGAAGGTCGGCTCGGAACTGGTTGATGAGTCCGGCAAAACGCTCTCGGAGATCATGGAAAGCGTCAAGAAGGTTACGGACATCGTTGCCGAGATCGCTGCAGCAAGCGAAGAGCAGTCTGCCGGCATCGAGCAAGTGAACAACGCGGTCAGCCAGATGGACAACGTGACGCAGCAGAACGCGGCGCTCGTGGAAGAAGCCTCTGCAGCTAGCAAGTCGATGGAACAGCAATCCGCGACTCTCGTGTCGCAGATCGGTTACTTCCGTACGTCGGATGGTCGCGCGATCGTTCGCGATGTGACGATGAGCAACGAACTGCAACGTGCTCCCAAGATCGTGACGCGCAACAAGCCGGCGCGCGCAAGCGCACCGGCGCGCAGCACTGCGCCTGCACCGAAGTCCGCTTCCGCGCCTCTTGCGCGGGCCAGCGGTGATGACAGTGTGTGGCAGGAGTTTTGATTGAGACGGTGACGGATCGAGACGGTGACGGGGTGACGAAGTGACGAAGTCAGAGAGGCTTTGCCGCACGTCGCAGGCCTCTAGCCTTCGGAAGATGACCACGGATTCTGATTAGATATTTTGCGGAGATTCGAATGACTACGCTTGACGCCCAGCACTACGACGCGACTGCTGCGGGCTCCAATCAGGTGCTCACCTTTACGTTGGGCGAGGAGACGTATGGAGTGGACATCCTGCGGGTGCAGGAGATTCGTGGCTGGTCTCCGGTGACGCGTATCCCGCAAGCGCCCAACCATGTGCTGGGCGTGTTGAATCTGCGCGGCTCGATCGTGCCGATCGTCGATCTGCGTATGCGCTTCAACCTACAGCGCGCCGAGTACACAGCGCTGACAGTGATCATCGTGTTGTCGGTGGAGTCAGCGGTGGGGCGGCGGGATTTTGGCCTGGTCGTCGACGGCGTGTCCGATGTGATGGACGTTCCCGCAAGCGATGTGAAGCCGCCGCCGGATCTCGGCGAACAGGTCAGCACTGAATTTATCGAAGGTTTGGCCGCGGTGTCAGGTCGCATGGTAATGCTGCTCGACATCGATAAATTGATCGGCGGAGACGTCGCGGGAGTGACGCCTTTACCCGCCGCGGCCAACGGGTGAGGGGAGAAGTGAAATAGCGGTTGGCGGGTAGCGGTTAGTTGAGAGCTGCAGCGCGCTTCGATCTTCACTAACCGTCCTTACGAAAGCCGACCGCGTTCCATGTCATCCGCCCACAATGTTCGCAGCTCAGGTTCCGAGACAGGAAGTTACCCAATCCTGCGCGAGGCCGAGTTCGATTTCATTCGTCATGTCGTGGGCGAGAATGCCGGCATCGTGCTCGGACCAAACAAGCGGCAGCTCGTGCAAGGCCGGGTTGCACGACGGATGCGCGAGTTGGGTTTGGCCTCATACGAAGCTTATTGTGAGCACGTACGAGAGTCGGGGCCTGAAGAGCTCGTCGGGCTGATCAATGCGCTAACGACGAACGTCACCTCCTTCTTCCGCGAGAATCATCATTTCGAGGCGCTTGCCTCGTACATGCTGCCCGAGGCGATCAAACGTAACCTCGCCAGCCGGCGTATCCGTATCTGGTCCGCAGGTTGTTCGAGCGGCGAGGAAGCGTATTGCATCGCCATGGTCTTGAACGAGGTCATCCCTGCCTCGCAACGTTGGGACGTCAAGATCCTCGCGACCGACATCGACAGCAACGTTATCGCTCAGGCGCAGCAAGGCGTGTACCCGCTGGACCGAGTGAGCACGATCTCGGAGACGCGGCTGCGTCGTTGCTTTCGACGCGGAGCGGGGGATCAGATCGGCAACGTGCGCGTGCGTGAGGATATTGCTCAACTGGTCACCTTCCGGACGCTGAATTTGATGCACGAGTGGCCGATGCGCGGACCATTCGACATTGTTTTTTGCCGCAACGTGATGATCTATTTCGACCAGACCACACGGGAGCGTCTCTTGAGCCGTTTCGGGCAAATCCTCGCGCCAGGCGGTTATTTGTGCATTGGACATTCGGAGTCCATTCACGGTACCGCGAGCTCGTTCAAGCTCGTGGGCAAGACGATCTATAGACGCAACGGAGAGCAGCTTTGATCGCCCAGCAACGAGTCGTCCCACGGGCACTACCCGGCTTCGAAGGTATTCGGCGCTATCGTGACCAGTTGGGCCTCGTGGTGGCGAAATTGCTGCCTGGGGACTACTACGTCACCTGTGAAGAAGAAGTGCTCGATACGATCTTGGGTTCGTGCGTTTCGGCATGCATCAGAAATCCGCGTCTGCGCATCGGGGGGATGAATCATTTCATGCTTCCTCGTCCGAGCGGACAGGGCGGCGACACGTGGGAAAGCCTGGCCGGGCGTGCCAACCGTTACGGCAGCGC
>JAICPY010000015.1 GCA_025929585.1 Steroidobacter sp. | reverse complement strand
CGACGGCCGAACTTTGGTTCTTCAGTCGCGACCCAAAAGCGCTGATCAGAGCGACGGAAAACTATATTGATAGCATGCCAAGCGAGACAAGAATGTATCTCGCAGAGACGCGGACATTCTATGGTGTAGCGCAAGCGGAGATCTGCGGGAACTGCCAAAGGATACGCAAGTTGAGATCTTTGGCTCCCCAAGAATTTCTCGCCGCGGCGCGGCGGCGCGGCGGATAATCGATCAGATCCAGTTCGTCTGTATCTCAGCGGTCTCCGCGTCTCTGCGAGATTCATCTTCATCTTGTTCGATCTGACTTATCCGCTGCGCCGCTGCGAGACTCTCTTGCGAGCTTTGGAAAGGAACGGGGCAATCATTTAGCAGGTCCGAGGCCTAATCTGTCTGTCTTCCTCGGAGCCCTGCGTCTGCCGCCAGAACCTTCTTCAATTCTCGAGCTTCAGCGCACCAGTCCTCAGCTTCTCAGCAAGACGTAGATAGCGCCGCTTCCGCCGTCGACCGCTCGCGCAGAGCCGAATGCGAGCACTGCTTCGGTACGTTGCAGCCATTGATTGACGACGTTCTTCAGAACGGGTCCGCGAGGCCCTGAGCGGCGGCCCTTGCCATGAATCACGCGGACGCAAGTGAGTCGGCGATCGAGAGATTCTAGGATGAATTCACGCAGCGCCCCGCGAGCTTCCACCGCAGTCAGGCCATGCAGGTCGATCTCTGCATCTATGGCGTATTGGCCGCGACGCAGCTTCATCAGTATCGATTCAGGAATATGCGATCTGCGGAAACTGAGCTCATCGCCGGTGCTGAGCGTCGCTTCGTCCACAGGTCCTGTCAGGCTTTCCCGCAACACATCCGCTTGATCTGCCCGTGTGAATTTCGCGCGCGGCGGTGGCTTGGGTTTGCCGCGCTTCGCGTTGGATTGCGGAGCGTGCAGGCGCTTGACGTCCCGCATGTGTTGACGGAACAGATCACCCTCATCGGAATCGCCCATGTGCGGCTCTTCTCCTCCCAGCGATAGCGCCGCTTAGTCAAGCGGCAGTGGGCAGTTGTCGGTTGAAAGCCGGAGTAGGCGCTTTCTCTGACTGTTAACTGCCAACGTCGAGCTCCCGAACTCAACTCCACGGCTCCTAGTGAACGCTCGCAAGCGGTAGTCGCTCACGGTGTAAGCCCGGCATTTGCAGTATAGTCTCGTCCAGGCGCGTGCTGGCACACGCGTCTCGCACGCCTCTCTGGGGCCGAAAGATACAATTTCGAATCAGTCGAATCACGGAAGCTCTCGCATCCTTGAAGATCCTCATCAGTAATGACGACGGCTACCGCGCCGAAGGACTGCGCGCGCTAACCGAGGCCTTAGGACAGATCGCAGAGATCACGGTGGTCGCACCGGATCGCAATCGGAGCGGGGCCAGCAATTCTTTGACGCTGGATGTACCGCTGCGCGTTATGGCCTACGATGAAAACAAATATCTGGTCGCGAACGGTACGCCAACCGATTGCGTGCACCTGGCCGTCTCCGGTTTGTTCGATTTCGACCATGACATGGTGGTCTCCGGAATCAATGACGGTGCGAACTTGGGCGATGACGTTCTGTATTCAGGGACGGTCGCTGCAGCGATCGAAGGACGATTCTTGGGTCTTCCTGCGATCGCCCTTTCGTTGGTGATCGAGCCAAATTCGGGTCAGCACTTCGCGACTGCGGCACGCGTCGCCACGGAGCTGCTGATGCGCGTGCAGCGCACGCCATTCCACCAGGCCACGATTCTCAACGTGAACGTCCCTGATGTTCCCTATGAAGCTTTGAAGGGCTATCAAGCAACTCGGCTTGGATTTCGTCATCGCTCCGAACGCATCGTTCGCTCCGAGGACCCCCGCGGCCGACCGGTGTACTGGGTGGGTCCGGCTGGCATGGGTCACGATGCGGGACCGGGAACAGACTTTCACGCTGTGGCAAATGGCTATGTTTCGGTGACGCCGTTGCAAATCGATCTGACGCGGCACGCGGTATTGGATGACGTTCGCGATTGGCTGCAAGGGCGGCAAGCATGACTAAACATGGAAATCGTGCCGGAATTGGCATGACCTCGGCGCGCACGCGCGAGCGGCTGGTGCAACGCTTGCGCGATCAGCGGATCACGAACCCTGTCGTCCTCGATCAAATCCGCAACGTACCGCGTCACTTGTTCGTGGACGAGGCGCTTGCGACGCGCGCATATGAGGACACCGCACTACCGATCGGCTACGGGCAGACGATTTCGCAACCCTATGTGGTTGCGAGAATGACCGAAGCTTTGCTGGAAGGAACCATCCCGGGCAAGGTCTTAGAGATCGGCACGGGTTGCGGATATCAAACAGCAGTGCTCGCGCCTTTGGTCAGATTCGTCTACAGCATCGAACGCATCAATGCGCTTTTGGATCGCGCGAGGAATCGATTCAAGGAACTTGGCATCCGCAACGTGCATTTGCGCCACGGGGATGGATTTCTGGGCTGGCCTGCACATGGGCCGTACGATGCGATCTTGATGGCCGCGGCACCGTTGGCTATTCCGCAAGTGCTGTTCGATCAGCTCGCGCCCGGTGGCAAGCTCATCGCACCGGTCGGCCCCGAAGGCAAGCAACAGCTGATGCGGATCACGAAACGAGGTGAGGAGTTGCAGAAGGAGACGCTGGGATTGGTGAGCTTCGTGCCCTTGCTGCAAGGTTTGGGTTGAACCAAAGCGATGCCGAAGGCGATCGCGGATTTTAGTGACGGGTGACGAGTGATTGGTGACGAGCAAGAGCAGGGGAGAGGATTGCAATCTCCTCAGCCTCGCGCCACATCGGCTTCTCGCTCGAGCACCACGCTCAGGCACGCTCAACGCTCTTGCCCGTCACCCCTCACCCGTTACTCGTCACTTCTCTTCACGCTGCTGCTAACGCTCCTCGCGGCTTGCGCTTCCGCTCCGAGCAAGCCCACCACGTACACGGTGAAACGCGGCGACACCTTGTATTCGATTGCCTGGCGACATCGCCTCGACTACCAAGATATCGCGCGCTGGAACGGCATCGGCCGCAACTACGTGATCCATCCTGGACAGAAGCTCAAGCTCTACCCATCCGCTACTCGTCGTGCGAGCGCGCCGCCCTCGAAAGCTCGAGCAACTGCGCGAACGCCAGCACGCTCCGTTCCGCCGAAAGCGGCTCTGCCGGTGGGCCCGCCGATGAAATGGCAGTGGCCTGTCACGTCAGGTACAGCAACACTTACCACCCGGCCGAACGGCGGCTATGGCTTGACGATCGAAGGCAGACTCGGTGAGGACGTGCGTGCCGCGGCGGAAGGTAATGTCGTCTACACAGGTTCAGGATTGTTGGGTTATGGACAACTCGTGATCGTCAAGCACAGCGAGACCTATCTCAGTGCGTACGGTCACACGGCCGCGGTAGCGGTGCGCGAGGGACAAGCGGTCAAAGCGGGCCAACGTATTGCGACCATGGGAAGAGGACCGCAAGGAGAGCCGATGTTGTATTTCGAAATCAGAGTGAACGGCTCGCCCGGCAACCCATTGCAGATGCTTCCAAAGCAATGAACCGCGCGCGTGCGCGGCGTCCCGCCTTGCCAGATGGAACGGTTCTTAGTGCTGTTGAGGGGTCAAGCGACTGCTGTTCTGGTGTCAACAACGCCGCAGCGGTGGGTGGCGCGAACATTGCAAGTGGAAAAACTTGCGCGTCAGTAGTTGCACTTCACGCGCACCTATGGCTAACATCCGCCCCGTTGTCGCAAGGTCGCGACCTTCATCAGGGCTACCGGTAGGAGACGCGTGGGCGGAGGGGGATTCGAGGAAACAGCGCCAAGAAGAAAAAAATCAAAACAAAAAGAATAGATCTTCGACAGACATTCCTTGTGAGTGAGCTCGAAGAGTTGGTCGAACGAACTTCAGTCCCTCGCGTCTCCTCCCGGTGGCCTTGGCGGAGCAGGTTGCTCCGCATCCCTTCTTGTCCACATGTCCACACGCCGCTCCTGCACAGCAGCGGCTGTTCACTCCACGAACAATGCTGCTACAACCTTCCTGTCCTCGCTGACGAGCACGTTGTAGGTACGGCATGCGGCGCCGGTATCCATGACTTCGCAGCCGATGCCGCGTGACAATAGTGCCGCCATCCATTCCTGTCGGGGAAAACGCTGACGCACGCCGGCGCCCAACACGACGATCTCCGGCGCAAGCGCGAGCAGCGGTTCGAGATCTTCGAGCTCGAGTGCCTCGATCGACTGAGGCCGCCAATCCGTGATCAACTCCGCCGCACTGATCAAACAACTGTTCGTCACGACGCGCTCGCCAACGCGCACTTCGCCAGGCGCGTAACTGCGCACGACATTCGCACCCAATGTTCGTTCGTCTGTTAGTTTCATAACTCATCTTAAGACCAGGGGAGTTGACGGTTGACTGTTGACAGTTGACGGTCGGCAAAGACGGGTACCCTGGTTGTCAACCGTCAACCGTCAACCGTCAACCGTCAACCGTCCAATGCCGCGGCATTGGACCTTAAGATACCTCACTCGCCGACGCAGGCTGACGGCTCTACCATTCCTAAATGCCAGCTCACAGAACAGACTCTTCCTTGACACTGATCGTTCCCGACATCGCCCTGCATCCGGGCACGGTGGTCGGCGGATTTCTCGCGCAACTCGCGGGTCGCGGCACTGTGCATGCGTTCGAGACTGAACCCTCTTCTGCATTGGCCGCTTTCGAGACCTGGCAGGCGAGTTTGTTGGAAAGCTGTGAATTGTTGTCAGTTGCCGAACAGCTTGCCAGCGCGCCTTTGAGCCATGCCGCGCAATATCAGAAATTCGACGGCCACTACTGGGCACATTTGGAGTGCGTCCATTTCGCGGCGGGCCTCAACGATGTCGTTGGCGTTCGGTTGCGCGGCGAAGCACAGCTCACTGACGTCGAGCGCTCGCAGTTCACCGCGCTCGTCGATCAACATCTGTCCGCGGACGGCTGCACGCTTCTACCGAATCGCGAGGGGGGGTGGCTGCTGAAGTTTCCTCGCGCTCTGAGCGCTCGCACCGTCGCTCCTGAGCGCGCGTTCAGTGCTTCCCTCAGTCAGGCTTTGCCAAGCGGCGAGCACGGCGCAGAATTGCGCCGCTTGCTCACCGAGTTGCAAATGGTGTTGCACGAGCATCCGCTCAACGAAGCTCGCGCTCGTCGGGGTGTGCCGACGGCGAATGCAGTATGGTTATGGGGTGCAGGCGCCGTCGAGCCAGTTACAACTGTGCCTCGAGATTTGCCGATAGCGTATGGGAGTCGTTCGTACTTGAAAGGCCTTTACTTGGTTCACGGTCGAAGCGTGCGCGCAGAAGAAGCTGTTTTGCAGCCGATGCTGGATGACACGCAATCCAGCGGCCATGTGCTGGGCGTGGTGGAAACCTCCAGTTTGGATGTTCTGGAATCGCAGTGGCTTGCGCCACTGGTGCGGCAAATTCGTCGCGGCGCGATCCGGCGATTCACGTTGCATTTGGATCGATGGCGAATCTCGCTTGCTCGCAATGACCTGTTCCGCTTCTGGCGAAAGCCACGTGCATTGCCCGAGTGGGGCGTCTGATGTTGCGAGTGATTAGACGCCGCTGCGCCGGGGAGAATGTCGATTTGCAGGGCGGTCTGCATCCACTGCTTCGGCGTATCTACATCTCGCGGGGTGTATCTGCATCCGCAGAGTTGCAGCTCGGACTTGATCAGCTGATTCCGATTCGACAGCTCAGAGGCGTCAGCGAAGCAGTCGAGCTGCTCTGCGAACACTTCGCCCGAGGCAGTCGGATCATCGTCATCGGAGATTTCGACGCTGACGGTGCAACGAGCACTGCCCTAGTCGTTCGGCAGTTGCGTCGGCTGGGATTTCCAGACGTCGACTTCATCGTGCCCAATCGATTTCAGTATGGCTACGGCCTGACGCCGGAAATCGTTCGTCTAGCGGCACAGCGTGAGCCGAAGCTGATCGTCACCGTGGACAATGGCATCTCGAGTCTGGCCGGCGTGAACGAGGCCACCGCGTTAGGCATTCAAACGTTGATCACCGATCATCACTTGGCGGGGCCGAACCTGCCTGATGCCGCCGTGATTGTGAATCCGAATGCGCCTGGGGATGAGTTTCCGAGCAAGGCGCTTGCCGGTGTCGGCGTGGCGTTCTACGTGATGGCGGCCCTCACGCGCGAAATGCAAGCGCGCAGCTTGTGCGCCGAGAATGTTTCCGCCGCTGATCTGCTGGATTTGGTTGCCCTCGGCACGGTCGCGGATCTCGTGCCGCTCGATCGCAACAATCGCATTCTGGTTCATCAGGGATTGCGCCGCATTCGGGCCGGACGGTGCACGCCTGGTGTGCGTGCGTTGCTCGAATCTTCCAACCGCGGGATCGCGGGGGTGATCGCGAGCGATCTGGGATATCAGATCGGGCCCCGCCTGAACGCAGCAGGGCGCCTGGATGACATGACGGTCGGCATCCAATGTTTGTTGACGGATGATCTTGCGAGCGCTCGAATGATCGCGGCGCGATTGGCGCAATTGAATCAAGATCGCCGGGAGCTCGAGCTGCAGATGCAGCAAGAAGCGATGGCGACCATCGATGCCATGCGCGCGGAAGATCCGGCTCTGCCGCTTGGAGTGTGCCTGTACGATCCGACCTGGCACCAAGGCATCGTGGGATTGGTCGCATCGCGAGTCAAAGAGCGCGTGCATCGGCCGGTCATCGCGTTGGCAAAAGCGGATGAGCAAACGCTGAAAGGCTCCGCGAGATCAGTACCGGGCGTGCACATTCGAGATGTCCTGGATGCGATCGCGACTCGCCATCCTGGGCTGATCGACAAATTTGGCGGCCACGCGATGGCAGCTGGTTTGAGCTTGCGGCTCGCCGGGCTCGAACAGTTTCAACGAGCTTTCGACTTCGAGGTTCAGCGCTGGTTGTCGAAGGACGATGCAATTGGCGTGGTCTATTCCGACGGCGAGCTCAGTCCTCGTGAGATCACGATCGATGTCGCTCGATTGCTGCGCGAGTCCGGCCCTTGGGGGCAGGCCTTTCCCGAACCGATGTTCGACGGCGCGTTCCGTGTGCGCGGCGTACGCGTCCTCAACGAACGGCATCTGAAGCTCGAGGTCTGCGACGAGGAGGGCTCGCCCTGCGAAGCCATCGCGTTTCGCCACTTCGATCACGACGATGCACCGGTCGTCCAAACCAACGACCGCGTCGAGCTTGCCTATCGACTCGATCTAAACGAATTCAACGGAACGCAGAGAGTGCAGTTGGTGGTGGAGTATTTGAGAGTGATGAAGGAGCAAGTGACGGGTGACGAGTGACGGGCAAGAAGGCCCAAAGCTAACTCGGATCCCGTTTTTTCCTCGTCACCCGTCACCCGTCACCCGTCACGCCCTCTGTGCTACCATCCGCGCCCTCTTTCTCGTCGCTATAGATCATGGAAATCAATCTACTCCGCAGGTCACTCGAGGATCTCAACGAGCGCAGCGAGGCGCTTAGGAGGTTTCTTTGAATACGACAACAAGAGTGAGCGTCTCGCAGAAGTAAGTCGCGAGTTGGAAGATCCGGCGATTTGGAATACGCCGGACAAGGCACAAGAGTTGGGTCGTGAGCGCTCCCGTCTAGATCATGTGGTCGGGACGTTGGATCGCATTGCCAACAGCCTGAAGGATGCCGGGGAAATCCTCACGATGGCCGTCGAGGAGAACGACGAGTCCACGGCGCTCGAAGTCGAGCGCGACGTCGCGCGAATCGAACAAGACGTCAAGCAGCTCGAATTCCAGCGGATGTTCCCAGGCCAAATGGATTCGCATCCTTGCTTCTTGGACATTCAAGCGGGGGCAGGCGGTACCGAAGCGCAGGACTGGGCGCAGATGCTCATGCGAATGTATCTGCGCTGGGCAGACCAGCACGGCTTCAAGACCGAGATCGTAGATGTGAGCGATGGCGAAGTGGCCGGCATCAAAGGCGCGACGATCAACATCATTGGCGATTATGCCTACGGTTGGTTGCGCACCGAGACGGGCGTGCATCGCTTGGTGCGCAAATCGCCGTTCGACTCGAACGCACGTAGACATACTTCGTTCGCATCGGTCTTCGTGTCGCCCGAGATCGACGAAGACATCGAGATCGAAATCAATCCAGCCGACATTCGCGTCGATGTCTATCGATCGAGCGGCGCGGGCGGTCAGCACGTCAACAAAACCGAATCCGCCGTTCGCATCACGCATAATCCGACAGGTATCGTCGTTGCTTGTCAGAACGAGCGTAGCCAGCACAAGAATCGCGACAAGGCGATGAAGCAGCTCAAAGCAAAGCTCTACGAGCTGGAAGTGAACAAGCGCAACGCGGCCGCGAAGGTGCTGGAGGATTCCAAGTCCGACGTGAGCTGGGGCAACCAGATCCGCTCGTACGTTTTAGATCAATCCCGCATCAAGGACCTTCGCACCAACGTGGAAATCGGCAACACGACAGCCGTGCTCGACGGCGATCTGGACGAGTTCTTGGAAGCGAGCTTGAAGCAGGGGTTGTAGGGATGAAGGTGATGCAGGTGATGGAAGTGATGTAGGTCAGAGCGCTTGTGTTCTTGGCGATTGCGCCCAAGAATCTCCTCATCCCCTTCAACCCGCCACGCACTACTGGACAGTTAGCAGCATATCTTCTCTGACCTTCATCACTTCCATCACTTTCATCACCTCCTTCACTATTTCCCATGACCGA
The DNA here is from genome assembly GCA_025929585.1 of Steroidobacter sp. Classification (GTDB taxonomy): domain Bacteria; phylum Pseudomonadota; class Gammaproteobacteria; order Steroidobacterales; family Steroidobacteraceae; genus Steroidobacter. Next base: position 49,567 of record JAICPY010000015.1, on the reverse strand, counting down.
CACTCCTCATACCGACGACAACAAGCTCATAGCCGAGCGGCGAGCGAAGCTCGATCGGTTGCGGACGCTTGGGCCTGCGTTCCCGAACGACTTCAGGCGCGATGCGCTCGCAGACCAATTGATCACCGCTTACGGCGATCGGCCGCCGGAATGGTTCGATCAGCACACGGTGCGTGTGAAGGTCGGCGGGCGGATGATGGCAAAGCGTGTCATGGGCAAGGCGAGCTTCGCGAAGATCATGGACCGCTCTGGGCAAATCCAGTTGTTCGTGCAATCCGAGCCGTTAGGTGCGCTCTACGATGAGTTCAAGGGATGGGACGTCGGCGATCTGCTCGGCGCCGAAGGCGTTCTGTTCAAGACCAAGACCGGCGAGCTATCGGTCCGCGTCGAAAAGCTGCGGCTGCTTGCCAAGGCGCTGCGCCCGCTCCCCGATAAATGGCATGGACTTGCCGATCAGGAAGTTCGCTATCGACAGCGCTACGTGGATTTGATCGTAAGTCCCGAAACGCGACGTGTGTTTCAGGTTCGCACGCGCATCATCAAGTATCTACGCGATTTCCTCGATGCGCTCGATTTCCTCGAAGTCGAAACGCCAATGATGCAAGCGATTGCAGGCGGCGCGGTGGCTCGTCCCTTCGTGACGCATCACAACGCGTTGGACATGGATCTGTTCTTGCGAATCGCACCGGAGTTGTATCTCAAGCGGCTAGTCGTCGGCGGTTTCGAACGCGTGTACGAGATCAATCGCAATTTCCGTAACGAAGGTATTTCGACGCGCCACAATCCCGAGTTCACGATGCTCGAGTTGTACCAGGCGTACGCGGACTACACCGATCTCATGAGTCTGATCGAGCGGATGTGCCAAGGAATTTGCGACACTGTGTATGGCTCACGACAGGTGGAGTATCAGGGCGAGGTGTTCGACTTCGCGCAGCCCTTCCGTCGTGTCACGGTCGAAGACTTGGTCGTGCATTTCAATCCGGGCATCGAGCGTGCGAAGTTGCGTGACGTGGACTACCTACGCGGACATTGCGACCGACTGGGCATTGGCTATTCGTCGGGTGACGGCGCAGGCAAGCTGCAAATCGAGATCTTCGAAAAAACCGCTGAGCACCGCATATCGGCGCCGACGCTCGTGTACTCCTACCCGGCCGAAGTGTCGCCGCTCGCGCGGCGCAACGATAGCGATCCGTTTCTGACCGACCGCTTCGAATTTTTCGTCGGCGGCCGCGAGATCGCGAACGGATTCTCCGAGCTCAACGATCCCGAAGATCAGGCCGCTCGCTTCAAAGAACAGCTCGCACGCAAAACTGCCGGCGACGAAGAAGCGATGCAATACGACGCTGACTACATCCGCGCACTCGAATATGGATTGCCGCCCACCGCCGGACTCGGTGTCGGTATCGACAGGCTGGTGATGTTGTTCACGAACTCACCATCGATTCGCGATGTGTTGTTGTTTCCGTATATGAGACCGGAAGCCTGAAGCGATAGGTGACGGGTGACGAGTGACACGTGACGGGTAAGAAGTCCGGAACCCTTGTTTCTTGCTCGTCACTCGTCACCTGTCACCTCCATTTCATATGGAAGTGGCACTCTCTGTAACCGCACCCCATGGTTTGTTTCCAGCACTATCTCGCTGTCCGCTTGCGCCAAACTCATCACTGCAAGCAACTCGCAACCCTCCTCAGTGGGTATCGCATCCACGACATCGCCAGCGTGTTGATCGCCGGCGAGGATTCGGGTTGCGGGAAGAGGAGGGCTGCAGCGTGCGCGATAGCGAAACATGCGGCGCTTTACGGCCCCGCGGAAGTGCGTACGGGCGACGATCTCCTGGCCTGTGTAGCAACCCTTCTCGAAGCTAATACCGCCCAATAGATCCAGATTGAGCATCTGCGGTATGAATTGCTCGTAGGTCTGCGGGTAGATTTGCGGATAGCCGGCTCGCAGATGATCTTGACGCCAGAGCTGTGTTTCCTGAGCTACTGCTTCTGCGATCTCCTCTGGCCTCGTGACCACCAATACATGTCGGTGTCCGGACAATTTAAGAAGGCTGGCCGAGCTCAGTTGCTTATGAGAACGATCTTCCGTCAGGACTTCGGACGAATCGCCGGGCAACAATCCAACCTGTAACGCGCTGGTACTGATCGCGACCTTCGATCGCAGTACATACCGCTGCAGGCGAGTTACAGTGCGCTCGATGAGCGAGCTATTCGTGATCAAAGCGATGCCTTCATCTCGCTGGATCAGCCAAAGCAAGGCTTGTACGCGCCCTTGCGGCGAATTGCAGGCGCCGAGGAGCACGCTCCCCGGCGTCAAAGACTCGAGATCGGTAGTGAGTTGGCCTTGCAAGAAATTCCGAGCGTCGGCTCCGGATACAAGTAAGACGCCAAGAGTATCCAGACGGATGGAGGAGGTTGTATTCATGTAAATAGGGATGCGTTCGCCAAATCCGAAATCAAGTGTCGCGACATACGGCACTCAGGCGACTCCCGAGCTGGACGCCGTTCTGGCAGACTATTTCCATGCCTTTCACGTCGCAAAACGTTACTCAGCCGCCAAAATCAGAGACGTCGATCATAGAACAGACCGAGCCGTCTCAGTTGTCGGACGTCGTCGGCAAAGATGCGGTGCACGAGCTGCCGAAAGAGATCGGCGGGCGCGGCGGATTGGAGCCTACTCGCTACGGAGATTGGGAGAAGGCGGGTCGCTGTATAGATTTCTAAGAATGGAACAAGACGCGGGGTTTCGCGCGCTGTAGTAGAGCATTGCTCTTAAGGCCCCAGCGAACGGCATCGCCAGCGGACGAAATCCGCAACTCGAGGTATTCATGCAGAGCTCTAGTCGATCGGGTCGGCCGCTGTCGCCGCACCTGCAGATATATCGCTGGCAGTACACCATGGCCTTGTCGATCCTGCATAGGATCACAGGGTGTGCGCTTTCTCTTGGGCTGGTGCTATTTGCCTATTGGCTCGTTGCGCTCGCCGGTGGAGAGCAAACGTATGCGCAAGCCATTGGGGTCTTTTCTCACCCGATCACGAAGATTTTGCTGGCAGGATTCTCGTTCGCTTTCTTCTTTCACTTGCTGAACGGCGTACGTCATCTCACCTGGGATACGGGACATGGGTTGGAGCGCAAGTCGGCGCGCGCCAGCGGATGGCTCGCATTCATTGGCGCGATCATCTGTACGGCGTTCTTTTGGGTGCTGGTGTTCAACAGAATCGCGGAGGCGAACGCATGAGCTTGCGCAGTCCCCTTGGGCGCGTGCTCGGCCTGGGTTCAGCCAAAGACGGCGCTCATCACTGGTGGGTGCAGCGTGTGAGCTCGGTCGCGTTGACGCTGCTCACGCTATGGTTCGTTGCAGCCTTGCTTGCTCTCGGACGACTTGATTATGCAGCCTTGTACGTCTGGATCAATCGGCCGATCAATGCGTCGTTGCTGGTGTTGTTGACCGTGACGCTGGTGTACCACTCCATGCTGGGCGTGCAGGTCGTCGTGGAAGATTACGTGGCTGGGAAGGGCGCCAAAGTTGCGTCATTGCTTGTCAGTCAGTTCTTGCATCTCGCCATCGGCGCCGTCGGGGTGTTTTCAATCCTTCGCATTGCCTTCGGGAGCGCTGCGTGAGCGCATATCAATTCATCGATCATACTTTCGACGTGGTTGTCGTGGGCGCCGGCGGCGCAGGCCTGCGCGCGACGTTTGGTCTTGCTCACTCCGGATTGTCGACCGCGTGTATTACGAAGGTGTTCCCGACGCGAAGTCACACCGTGGCCGCGCAGGGCGGTATCAGCGCTGCGCTAGGCAACATGGGTGAAGATGATTGGCGCTGGCACATGTACGACACCGTCAAAGGTTCGGACTGGCTCGGCGATCAGGACGCAATCGAGTTCATGTGCAAAGAGGCGCCCGGCGCCGTCATCGAGTTGGAGCATTACGGGTTACCGTTTTCCCGCACCGAGGACGGGCGCATTTATCAGCGTCCATTCGGCGGCATGACGACGCATTACGGGCAGGGCACGGCACAGCGCACGTGCGCAGCTGCCGATCGCACTGGGCATGCGATGTTGCACACGCTGTATCAGCAGGCGCTGCGACACGAAGCGCAATTCTTCGTCGAGTATTTCGCCATCGATTTGATCATGGAGAACGGCGAGTGCCGCGGCGTTATCGCATTGGACATGGCCGAGGGGACGCTGCACCGTTTTCGCGCCCACAAGACCATTCTTGCGACCGGCGGGTATGGCCGAGCGTATTTTTCCTGCACATCTGCACACACCTGTACAGGTGATGGAAACGGCATGGTGTTGCGAGCGGGATTGCCGCTGCAAGACATGGAATTCGTGCAGTTCCATCCGACTGGAATCTATGGCGCCGGCTGTCTGATCACCGAAGGTGTACGCGGTGAAGGTGGAATCCTGCGTAACTCGGCAGGCGAGCGTTTCATGGAACGCTACGCGCCGAACGCGAAAGATCTTGCTTCTCGAGATGTCGTCAGTCGTGCCATGACGATCGAGATTCGAGAGGGCCGAGGTGTCGGCTCCGAGAAGGATCATATCCATCTACATCTGGAGCACCTCGGTGCGGACGTGATCCATGAGCGTCTTCCAGGCATCGCGGAGACGGCGAAGATCTTTGCAGGGGTCGATGTAACGAAGCAGCCGATTCCCGTTTTGCCTACCGTCCACTACAACATGGGCGGCATTCCCGCGAACTATCACGGCGAAGTCGTGACGGCTCGCGCGGGCCAGCCGGATACCGTCGTGCCTGGGTTGATGGCGGTGGGCGAAGCTGCTTGCGTTTCGGTGCATGGTGCCAATCGCCTGGGCTCGAATTCATTGCTCGACCTGGTGGTCTTCGGTCGAGAGGCTGCTCGTTATTGCGCTGAGACGGTCCAACCGAACACCAAGCATCGACCATTGAGCAAAGACGCGGGCGAGCTGGCTGTTAGCCGCCTTGATCGTCTGCGGCATGCGAAGGGTGAACTGCGCACAGCGGATATTCGCTTGAACATGCAAAAAGTCATGCAAGGTCACGCGGCGGTTTTTCGTACCGGCGAAACGTTGGAAGAGGGCGTGCGGAAGTTGGCTCAAGTATTCGACTCGTTCGGCGCGGTCAGCGTGAGCGATCGTTCGCTGATCTGGAACACCGATTTGATCGAGACGCTGGAGCTCGACAACTTACTCAGCCAGGCAACCGCGACATTGAATTCTGCCGCGAATCGCACCGAAAGCCGCGGGGCGCATGCGCGCGAGGATTTCCCCGATCGCGACGATGTCAATTGGATGAAGCACACACTTGCTTGGGTGGACGAAAAAGGCAGTGTGCGTTTCGACTATCGTCCAGTGCACTTGAACACGCTCACGACAGATGTCGAAGTGATACCGCCGAAAGCGAGGACGTACTGAGCGCAGATGAGGTTGGCAGTTGACGGTTGACCGTTGACGGCCAAAAAAAGCGAAACAACGTTCTTGCCGTCAACTGCCAACCGTCAACCGTCAACTGAACAAGCAAATGGCTCAATTCCGTCTCCCCGCCAATTCGAAGATCGTTTCGGGCAAGACCTACAAGGCTGCGCCGGGTGCGAAGGATGTGCGCGCGTTCAAGATCTACCGTTTCGATCCGGACTCAGGTGAGAATCCGCGAGTGGACACCTATGAGGTGGACATGACGACGTGCGGGCCGATGGTGCTCGATGCGTTGATCAAGATCAAAAACGAAATCGACTCGACTTTGACGTTTCGACGATCGTGCCGTGAAGGAATCTGCGGCTCTTGCGCGATGAACATCGATGGCTTGAATACGCTCGCATGTACCAAAGCGTGTGATGATGTGAAAGGAGCGGTGAAGATCTATCCGCTGCCGCACATGCCGGTGGTCAAAGATCTGGTGCCTGACCTGACGAACTTCTATGCGCAATATGCGGCGGTCAAGCCTTGGCTGCAGACTCGCACACCCGCGCCTCCCGATCGCGAACGACTGCAGTCCAAGGAAGATCAGGAACGCATCGATCGGCCGGCAGCATGCATCCTGTGTGCATGTTGCTCCACGTCATGCCCCAGCTATTGGTGGAACAGCGACCGCTATCTAGGACCGGCAGCGTTGTTGGCTGCATATCGATGGATCATCGACAGCCGAGATGAGGCCACGGGCGAGCGATTGGATGCATTGGAGGATCCATTCCGATTATATCGATGCCACACGATCATGAATTGCACCGAAGCTTGTCCGAAGGATCTGAATCCGGCACGCGCCATCGCGGAAATAAAGAAGAAGATTGTGGAGAGAAACCACTGAGGTGAGCGGGGAACGGCGGACGGCGGACGGGGAAAGTCAAAGAAAAGAGTCGGCGTGTTACGCCGTACGTGGACTCCTCACCGTCCGCCGTCCGCCGTCCGCCGTTCACTAAACTCAGATGGCGATGCCGGCGTGGGATGCGCGAATTGGACGTTGTTCTCGAACGGTACCTGGAACAACGTTATGCTAATGCCCCATTGGCCGAACAACAGGCGTTCGAATCGCTGCTGGACTTGCCTGATCCGCAGTTATTCGCGTATCTAGTCCGCCGCGAAACGCCGGCCGATTCGGAATGGGTTGATGTCATCTCCAAGCTCGCCGCCTCTGATCTTTGAACCGTGCGCCCGGCGCGCAGAACGGTTTATTGCGCATGCGGCGATTACACTCGGTGCCCTAACGCCCCTGCTGCTGATGAGCTCGCATTCTTGGGCTGCGGCTCTTGCGATTGCGATCGCTGCAATTCTGTATGTCGGGTTTCAATGGGCGGGCTGGCTAGGTACTTCGGCTGGCATTGCACGAATTGCCTGGCTCAGCGATGGCCGATGGATGGCGTACCACGAAGTAGGCGACGCCGTAGAGTGTGAACTAGATCCCACTTCTCGGGTTTTTGCGCACGTTGTATGGTTGTGCCTGCGCCCGATTGATGCATCGCGCAGCCGACGCTGCGTTCTGGTGAGCTCGCATGCGCTCGAACATCCCGATCAACTCCGGTCGTTGATCGTTCGTTTGCGCTTGGATCGACTTTCCGTGCTTCCTGCAGCAGTAGTGCGGTAATCGGGCGCTTATGCTGGAAAGCAACGTACCTAAAAAGTTGAATGAACGGCATTGCAGCTGCGTTGCGCCGGCCGGCATGAGAATCGTTTTCAACTCGCTGACACTCTTCTTTGGGCTGTTCCCACGTGCGAACTTTCGGCCGGCAGATCGGTCTATGGTTGCAGCGTGTGCTGGTGTATCCAGCCTGATGCCGCTCAGCCGGGATCCCGGCCGATGACACAGGACGAGAACGACCAGCAACTCGTGAGACGGGTGCAGGCGGGCGATCAGTCTGCCTTCAACCTGCTGGTATTGAAGTATCAGCATCGGGTGCTGAAGCTCGTTGGCCGGTTCGTGAGCGATGCCGCGGAAGCCCAGGACGTAGCCCAGGAAGCTTTTTTGAAGGCTTATCGGGCGCTGGGTTCGTTCCGTGGCGAAAGCGCTTTTTACACGTGGCTGTACAGGATCGCGATCAACACGGCCAAGAACGCTTTGGTGGCTCAGCGCCGGCGCCCGGTGGATTTTGATCTCGATCTGCAGGATCCGGAGCAGTTCGAGCGGCAGGCTAGACTGAAGGAAGTCGACACGCCGGAAGGCGTGCTGCTGACGGAGGAGATTCGCGAGGTGGTAGAGCGCGCGATGGAGCAACTTCCCGAAGATCTGCGTACTGCAATCGTGCTTCGCGAGCTCGATGGGTTGTCGTATGAGGAGATTGCAGAGGCAATGGATTGCCCGGTCGGTACCGTGCGTTCCCGCATTTTTCGGGCACGTGAGGCAATCGACAAGAAGTTGAAACCTTTATTGGATTAGGTTGGATCTTTAGTAGTGCGGATTGAATCTGTTCGTCAAATGTCCACAATGTCGGTAGCGGATTGAAAACTCTCATGGTCGATTCGGTGAAAGAACAAGTATCAGCATGCCTGGATGGCGAATTGCCGGAGCGAGAGCTGCCGTTGCTCGTGAAGCGCCTCGGCCAGGATGCGCAGTTGCGCGCGGACTTGGCCCGCTATGCCCTGATTAGCGAAACGTTGCGGACGGGAGAAGCGGTTCGTCCCTCGAAGGACTTTGCAGACGGCGTTATGGCTCGTATCGCCGCTGAACCTCAGCCCAGGGGCGCTGCCGGGTTGTCACCTGCCGCGTGGCGTAGGCTCAGGCCGGCTGCGGGCATCGCCGTGGCAGCAACTGTGGCCGCTCTGGCCGTGTTCTCAGTTCAGCGTTCAGGTTTGATTCCCTCCGAAGCCATTGTCGACAATACCTCGAGCTCCTCCCCTGTTGCGATTGCACCTCAAGCCGCCGATCGTTATGTCGTGCCGGCCGTGACATCCAACACCAGTGCCTTTATACCGGCCACGCGATTGACGAATTATGTCGTGGCTCATAGCGAGTATTCCTCACCGTTAGGGCGTCGCAGTGTGTTGAGCGGCGTGCTGGCCGAAGGGGAAGCGGAGCTCGTGATGACGATGCCAGAAGATGCGTCGGCCGATGAAGAGGATGCGCAACGCTGATGTTTGCGTCGAAGCTCTCGCTCGGTTTGCTACTGTTATCCCTCGCGGCCGTCGTTCAAGCCGGCGATCAAGAAGCGCGGGAATGGCTGGAGCGCATGTCTCAATCGCTCTCGACCCGCAATTACGAAGGTAAATTTTTTCGCGTTCGCGATACTCGTTCCGAGACGATGCACATCATCCATCGGGTCGAGAAGGGCAAGGTTACGGAACGACTGGTGTCCCTGGATGGCAGCGGCCGCGAATATATCCGCAACGAGAAGGAAGTCATTTGCTACCTGCCCGATCAGCGTACGGTTCTCGTTGAAAAACGCTCGGAAGACAGCACGCTGTTGACCGCGGTTCCGGTGTACAACGAGCGTTTAGAGGCAAATTACAGCATCGAGACGGGCGGGGCGACCAAGACTTCAGGTCGTCGCACGCAGCTCATCCTGGTCAAACCGCGTGATCAATTCCGATACGGTTACCGTCTGTGGCTCGACAATGAGACGGCGATGCCGCTGAAGTCCCAGCTCTGTGACAGCCACGGCAATGTGATTGAGCAGCTGTTGTTCTCGGAATTGCACTTCCGCGATCGGATCTCGGCCGAGAAGCTCAAGCCGGATGTCGCGGCTGAGGGCTTCAAGTGGTTGGTGCAGGACGCGCAAGAGCCGCGAATTCGCAGTGCTTCCATCGGCTGGAAAATACGTTTGCCTGCCGGCTTCCAGCTCAAGACCTGGCGTTTGCAGGCAATCGCCGGTTCCAGCGCGCCAGTGCAGCATTTGGTGTATTCGGACGGCTTGGCCTCGGTATCGGTGTTCATCGAGCCTCGCAATGCGCAGACTCAGACTATGCGAGGTTTGGCCAAGGTTGGAGGCGCCTTCGCGTACTCCCGAGATGTCGATGGCCAACAGATCGTGGTCGTCGGTGAAGTTCCTGCTGCCACTGTGCAAGCCATCGGCTCCGGTGTTACCAAAGAAGGCGAGACTCCCGTGGTGCCTAGCCTCTCTCAAGACGCAGGCGCGCCTCCAAATCGGTAGCAAGGCGACGCGTTCCGCTCCCATTTCTGCCCGCCGACCAAAGCAAACCATGCCGCTGTGGACTGTCTACACCCGCTCGGGTTGTGGCTTGTGCGAAGAGCTGATTCAAGAATTGGCCGTTGAGCTCGGGCCCGCAGAGGCTTCGCGTGTGACCGTGGTGGATATCGCGGGGGACGAGGAGCTCGAGCGCAAGTATGGACGCCGGATTCCCGTTTTGTTGGCGGACGGCGAGTTCGTTTGCGGGTATCGCCTGGACAAGGGTCGTCTCGCAGCCTACCTCGCGGCGCCCTGATCGGAACTTGGGGTTTCCGGACGCTGCTTTGGCCGGCTGGCGCTATCCATCAAGCTTCAGCGACGGCCCGCGCGCTTCGCTATAATCCGCCGCCGATTTTGCTCGCACCCTGATGCCTTCTGCGGGAAGGTGATGCGCGGACATAGAGTCGAATGTTTCCTAAGCCCGCGACGCGGCTCGCAGTATCCGATTTCGCTCGAGCCAGTGAGAACCGATGAAGCTGATTCGCAACTTTTCGATCATTGCCCACGTCGATCATGGCAAATCCACACTGGCGGACCGTTTCATCCAACTCTGCGGCGGCTTGCAGGCGCGAGAGATGGAGGCGCAGGTGCTCGACTCCATGGATCTGGAGCGCGAACGCGGCATCACGATCAAAGCTCAAAGTGTCTCGTTACAGTATCGGGCGAATGACGGTCAGACCTACCAGCTCAACCTGATCGATACGCCCGGCCACGTCGATTTCTCGTACGAAGTATCTCGCTCCCTTGCTGCCTGCGAAGGTGCGCTATTGGTGGTCGATGCGGCGCAAGGCGTGGAAGCGCAGAGCGTCGCGAACTGCTACACCGCCCTCGAGCAGGGCTTGGAGGTGCTTCCGGTACTCAACAAGATCGATCTGCCGTCGGCCGATCCGCCGCGCGTGATCAAGGAGATCGAAGAGATCATCGGCATCGAAGCGCAGGATGCATTGCGTGTCAGCGCGAAGACTGGCGAGAACGTACCGGAATTGTTGGAGGAGCTCGTCAAGCGCATACCAGCGCCGAAGGGCGATCCTGACGGACCTCTGCAGGCGCTGATCATCGATTCGTGGTTCGACAATTATGTCGGCGTCGTCTCCTTAGTCCGCGTCATGAATGGTTCGCTCAAGACCGGCGCCAAGATTCGAGTGTGGTCTACTGGCCGTGCACACACGGTCGATAAATTGGGACGCTTCACGCCGAAGTCGCTGGCGAGCGAAGTACTCAATACCGGCGAAGTCGGATTCGTGATTGCCGGCATCAAAGAGATTCATGGCGCGCCAGTCGGTGACACGATCACGCTGGATGCGCGCCCGGCCAGCGCTCCTCTGGAGGGATTCAAGCAAGTGCAGCCGCGTGTGTTCGCAGGCTTGTTTCCGGTGAGCTCCGATGACTATGAATCTTTTCGCGACGCGCTCGCGAAACTCAAATTGAACGATTCGGCGTTGCATTATGAGCCGGAGGTTTCCACCGCCTTAGGATTCGGCTTTCGCTGCGGGTTCTTAGGACTCCTGCACATGGACATCGTTCAGGAACGCTTGGAGCGCGAATACAATTTGGCGCTTGTCACCAGCGCACCTACGGTCGTGTATGAGATTGCACGCACCGACGGTACAGTCATCTACGTCGATAATCCCGCGAAGTTGCCGCCTTCGAACGAAATCGACGAGCTGCGTGAGCCCATCATCACCGCAAACATCTTGCTGCCGCCCGAGCACGTGGGCTCCGTGATCAAGCTGTGTACCGACAAGCGCGGTAAGCAAACGAAGATGCAGTACTTGGGAGCGCAAGTATCTTTGCAGTACGAAATGCCGTTGGCGGAAGTCGTGATGGACTTCTTCGATCGACTAAAGTCAGTCAGCCGCGGTTATGCCTCTTTTGACTATGAGTTCAACCGCTTCGAGGTCGCGCCTCTGGTCAAGCTCGATATTTTGATCAATGGCGATAAGGTCGATGCGTTATCGATCATCGTTCATCGGGACAATGCTTATCAGCGCGGTCGAGAGCTAGTGGACAAGATGCAGGAGCTGATTCCGCGTCAGATGTTCGAAGTCGCCGTGCAGGCGGCGATCGGCAGCCACGTCGTGGCGCGAGCCAGCGTCAAGGCGCTGCGCAAGAACGTGACAGCCAAATGCTATGGCGGCGATCTCAGCCGCAAACGCAAGTTGCTCGAAAAGCAAAAAGAAGGCAAAAAGCGTATGAAACAGGTGGGCTCGGTCGAGATACCGCAGGAGGCTTTCTTAGCCGTGTTGCAAGTGGGCAAGGATAAAGGGTCTTAGGATCTGGGTCGGATTTCCGCACCGACGCGTTTCCATCAACAAACGAGCGAAGAATTTTGGACGCAACCACATTCTGGATCATCGCGATCACGATCGCCCTAGGGCTGTTTCTGCTGATCGACGACCTGTTCGTCTCGACCGGGCGGAGGATCAGGTCTTCTGCGCCGCACGTCGCTCCTCAGAGCATTCGAATCTTGAGATGGATCCTGCTGATTCTGGGCGTATTGAGCGTTCGAACGCTGGCGAAGCGTAATGCGCTGGATTTCAGTTTAGTCCTCGTGCTCGCATCCGCGCTGACGGGCCTCATCTGGGTCATCGACTCGGTGTGGCTGCGAAAGCGTCGCCAGGCGCTCGCCGCATCTTTGAACAAGGCCGAGGACGATCCCGCCTTGGCGCAGCCCTTGAGCGCCGAGTATGCGAAATCATTTTTCCCGGTAATCGTGATCGTGCTCGTGATCCGCTCGTTTCTATTCGAGCCGTTTCGCATTCCCTCCGACTCGATGATGCCCACGCTGTTGGACGGCGATTTCATCTTCGTGAATAAATTCTCATACGGGCTCAGATTGCCGGTCATACACGAGAAGATCGTCGCGATCGGTGAGCCCCAGCGCGGTGATGTGATCGTGTTTCGACTGCCTTCGGATCCGGCAACGAACTACATCAAGCGTCTTGTCGGAATGCCTGGGGACCACATTCAGGTGCGTGGACGCCAACTCCTGATCAACGGCGAGCTCGTGCCCTTGCAAATGAGCGGGTCGTATCAAGGGCCGCGCAATGAAGGCGTTCATTCCCGAGCGGTGGCAGGGCAGGAGTTCCTCGCCGGAGTCGAGCATGGCGTGCTGTACATTCCGGGCCGGCCCACACCCGAATACGATGCAGTGGTGCCAGCGGGCCACTACTTCTTCATGGGCGACAATCGAGATAACAGCCGGGACAGTCGCTACGAGGAAGTCGGTTTCGTGCCTGAACGCAATTTGGTCGGCAAGGCAGTCAGGATTTGGCTGAATTGGGATCTACCGGCAGCCCCGATTTGGGACCGAATCGGCGATCCGATCCGATAGAGGCGGTAGACTGTACAAACCAGACGAGGCTGTAGGTCGTAGGTCGGAAGGTAGAGTGGATGGCGCGATACCTACTGCTTGCCCTGCTCCTTACGCCTGGCTTTCCGCCTAGAGCCCATAGCCTTTTTGGACATAGGAGCTTGTGATGCGTTCTCGTCAGCGTGGCGCCACCTTCATCGGGATGGTCGTCATCATTGGGATCATCGGTTTCGGTTTGTACGCCGGCATTCGTCTAACTCCGTTGTATATGGAGTACATGGCCATTGCACGCGCGATGGAGCAAACGGCCAAGGAGAACGGCGGCAATGTAACCAGTCCGAATCAGTTGCGCTCCGCACTGGATCGTCGTTGGACCATCGAGGACATCAAGAGCATTCAACCTAAAGAAATCGAGATCAAGCGAGCCGGCAACGGGTACACCATGAGAGCGTGGTATCGCGCCGAGTCGCCTTTCGTGGGCAATGTATCGCTAGTCGTGGATTTCGACAAAAGCGTCAACGTGACTCAATAATCCATGCAGGAGCTGATTTCGCCTCGAGGCGGACCATGAAGACCGCGGCGGAATGGCAGCGCGATGCGCTCGGCTATGAATGCCGTGATCCTGCTTTGCTCGAAGCTGCCCTGACGCATCGAAGCGCAGGGGGGCCACACAACGAGAGGCTCGAGTTCCTCGGCGATGCAGTGCTCAACTGTGTAGTCGCGATGCTCGTGTTTCGGGAGTTCGGCGCAGCGGATGAGGGCGATCTATCCCGCTTCCGCTCGAGTCTGGTAAGTGGTGAGGCTCTCGCGGTCGTCGCCGCGGAAATCGGCCTTGGCGATCAGCTCCGATTGGGATCCGGAGAGCTCAAGTCCGGCGGCTTTCGTCGCAAATCGATTCTGGCCGACACGCTCGAGGCACTGTTTGGGGCGATTTATCTAGAAGGCGGCTTCGAGGCTGCTGCGAACGCCATTGAGCGACTTTTCGTGCCTCTGTTGGATCGTTTACCGAGCGCGGCTGAACTCAAGGATCCCAAAACGCGTTTACAGGAAACGCTACAGGCGCGGGGGCTGCCGCTTCCCAGCTACGTCGTAGAGTCGGTGTCAGGCGAGGCTCATAGCCAGGTATTTCAGGTGAGCTGTTCGGTCGATGTATTAGGGCTGAAGACGCTTGCGACCGGCGCCAGCCGACGGCGAGCCGAACAAGCGGCAGCACAACTCATGCTCGAAGGATTGGCCAACCCGTCCTCTGGCTCTCTGTGAACGAAGACTCCATGAATGAATCAGAACATCGCTGCGGCTTTGCAGCGATCGTCGGGCGCCCGAATGTCGGCAAGTCGACGCTGCTCAATGCGTTGCTCGGGCAGAAAGTCAGCATCGTAAGTCCGAAGCCCCAGACGACTCGCCATCGGATCCTGGGCATTCTTACGCAGCCCGCAATGCAATTGGTTTTCGTCGATACGCCGGGATTGCATGCGGGCGGGCGCCGCGCAATGAACCGCCACATGAATCGAGCGGCCATCGCTTCGCTCCAGGACGCGGACATCAACGTGTTCGTTGTGGAGGCGTTGCGTTGGACCGAAGAGGATCAGCGTGTACTCGATGAATTGCTAAAGCAAGGCAAGCCAATCGCGCTGGTGCTCAACAAGGTCGACAAAGTTTTTCCGAAGGAGCGGTTGCTGCCGTTCATCGAAGAGATGAATCGACGCGCAACGTTTGCTGAGATCGTTCCGGTGTCGGCATTGAAAGGTAATCAGCTGGAGCAGTTGCCGGCAATGCTTGCCAAGTATCTGCCCGTATCGCCGCCCCATTTTCCAGCCGACCAATTGACCGACAGAAGCGATACGTTCCAAGCAGCCGAGATCGTGCGCGAAAAGCTCACGATGCGCTTGCGTCAAGAGCTTCCCTATGGGTTAACCGTGACGATAGAGCAATTCAAGGAAGAGGATGGCCGCTTGCTCGTCAATGCAGTCATCTGGGTCGAGCGCAGCGGGCAGAAGGCCATTGTCATCGGACACGCCGGAGAACAACTCAAGGATGTCGGCCGCTCGGCGCGCTTGGAGATGACCGAGCGTTTCAAATTGCCGGTCCATCTCGAGTTGTGGGTCAAGGTCAAAGAAAACTGGTCGGAC
This sequence comes from Steroidobacter sp., assembly GCA_025929585.1. Classification (GTDB taxonomy): domain Bacteria; phylum Pseudomonadota; class Gammaproteobacteria; order Steroidobacterales; family Steroidobacteraceae; genus Steroidobacter. Next base: position 34,521 of record JAICPY010000015.1, on the reverse strand, counting down.
AACGAGACTGCGTTACGGCAATTGGGGTATGAGAACTGAGAAGGTGACGAAGTGACGGGGTGACGAGGTGACGAGGTCAGAACAAAACGGCTCTCTCGCCGATGCCGCTGCCGCATTCTGACGTCGTCACTTCGTCACTCGCACATGCGCTCCCACCTCCAACCCGCCTATGTTCTGCACCATCGGCCGTATCGCGATACGAGCCAGATCTTGGAGCTGTTCACTCGCGATCACGGGCGAGTAACGGTGTTCGCTCGCGGCTCTCGTGGCGGACGTAAAGCAGCAAGCTCTTTAATCTCCATCCTGCAGCCCTTCAACCGCTTGCTCGTGTCGTGGAGCGGACGGGGCGAAGCAGGTCAACTTACGGGCGCCGAGTTCGACGGCAGTGTCGCAAGCTTGCCTTCAGATCGACTGGTCAGCGGCTTCTATATAAACGAGCTGCTACTGAAGCTTTTTGCCAAGCACGATAGTCATCCGGAAGTGTTTGGCTTGTATGCGCAGACAGTGGATGCGTTGAAGCGCAGCCCCAATGTCTTACCTCCGCTGCGCTCGTTCGAGAAACGGTTATTGGAGTTCCTTGGATACGGACTTGCGCTCCACCGAGATGCAGTCAGTGGAGATCCGTTGGACGTCAATGCTGCGTATCAGTATCGGATCGAGCAAGGAGCGGTACGGGCGCACGACCTTGCGGAGGGCCTACTGGTGTTCTCCGGATCGACACTCATCGCGATCGCAAACGAAGATTTCGCGGATGCGGCTGTTTGCGCCGATGCCCGTCGCTTGTTACGTGCCGCCCTGGATCGGGTACTCGATGGTCGAGAGCTCAAGAGCCGGCAGGTGATGATGGATCTGAGGGAGCTTAAGTGACGAGGTGAATAGGTGACGGGTGACGGTAAGAGGGTGCTGGAAGGAGCGTGTGGGGTAACACCGGCGACATTGCCCTGATAACATCCAAATCGAGCGTCTTTATCCTTTGTCACCCGTCACCCGTCACTCGAAGCTATGTCCCCCCTCCATTTAGGCGTCAATGTCGATCACGTCGCGACCTTGAGGCAGGCGCGCGGCACGCGTTATCCGGATCCCCTGTTCGCGGCTTTGATCGCCGAGAAGGCGGGTGCTGACAGCATTACTGTGCACTTGCGTGAGGATCGCCGACATATTCAGGACCGCGATGTGCGGCTATGTCAGCAAGCGCTGCAGACAAGGGTGAACCTCGAGATGGGTGCGACCGCCGAAATGGTGAGCATCGCCTGCGAGGTATTGCCGACTGATTGTTGTTTGGTGCCCGAGCGGCGGGCTGAGGTGACCACCGAAGGTGGATTGGACGTCGCCGGTCGGCTGACCGAGCTCCAAGGAATGGTCACTAAGCTCAAGGGTGCAGGTATTCGCGTGTCCTTGTTCATCGATCCTGACGAGAATCAAATCGATGCAGCGGCGAGCGTGGGTGCGCCGGTAGTCGAATTGCACACCGGCAAATATGCGGACACGCAAGGCGCAGAGCAGGCGCGCGAGTTCAATCGAATCAAGCAAGCGGCGGCCTACGCAGCAGGCAAAGGACTGAGCGTGCACGCGGGTCATGGCTTGAACTACTACAACGTTCAAGCGATCTCGCGCATTCAGCAGATCGTCGAGCTCAACATCGGACACGCAATCGTCGCACGCGCCGTGATAGACGGCATGGCAACGGCAGTGTCGGAGATGAAGCGGCTCATGCTCGAAGCTCGGGCGCATCAGAGTTAATCCGAATGATTTTCGGCATTGGCACCGATGTTGTGAAGATCGACCGAATCAAACACGTGCATGAGCGTTTCGGCGAGAAATTCGTCGAGCGCCTTCTGTTGCCCGAGGAGGAACGTGCGTTTCGAGCCTACAGCCGACCTGTACGCTTTCTAGCGATGCGCTTCGCCGCGAAAGAGGCCATCGTCAAAGCCATGGGCACCGGATTCGCGCATGGGATGTGGATCCGCGATGCCGGCGTGGTCTCGAACGCTTGGGGGAAACCTGAGATCGTCTGGTCGGATCGCGGTCGTGCGATGTGCGAGAAGCTCGGCATCGGCGAAGGTCATATCACCCTGACGGACGAGGCAGGGTTGATCGTGGCGGTGGCAGTGTTGATGAGAAAAACAGCGGGTAGTGACTAGCGGGTCGCGGGTAGTAAGAATCCGGATCGATATATTGCTCCTACTCCTATCTTCCTTCCGCTGATAGCATTCGGCCGAAAGCTTTCTCCTCCGGGCTCAGCCGACCCGCGACCCGCTACTCACGAGTCACTTATTCCGATGCCTGTCTTCGTCTTCGACATTGAAACCATTCCTGACGTGGAGTTCGGGCGCCGCCTGTATGGCTTGGAGGATTTGAGCGACAAGCAGGTGGGTTACGTGATGCAAGCGAAGCGCCGCGAGGAGAGCGGTAGCGAATTCTTGTCTTACGAGCAGCAGCGAGTCGTGGCCATCTCAGTCGCCCTGCGTTCGCGGGACACTTTCAAAGTGTGGTCGTTGGGTGATGCCGAATCCAGTGAAGCGGAAATCATTCAACGATTTTTCGATGGCATCGAGCGGTACACGCCCGATTTGGTTTCCTGGAACGGTGGCGGGTTCGATCTACCGGTACTGCACTATCGGGCAATGCGACACGGCATTTCCGCGCCGAGATATTGGGAAAGCGGCGATGAGGACCAGGCTTTCCGCTATAACAACTATTTGAATCGGTACCACTCGCGGCATCTGGATCTCATGGATGTCTTGTCTAGTTTTCAGGGACGAGCGCGCGTCGGGTTGCAAGCGATGGCATCGCTACTCGGATTTCCAGGAAAGCTGGGCATGAGCGGAGACAAGGTTTGGGATGCCTATCTAGATGGACAAATCGAAGCGATTCGCAACTATTGCGAGACCGATGTCCTGAATACCTATCTGATCTTCTCGCGTTTCGAGCTCATGAGAGGTCGGTTGAATCGCGACGAATACTTGAATGAATTGGCCGGTGTGCGCGAGGTCTTGCGTGCTCAATCCAAGCCTCATTTCGAAGAGTTTCTCAGCGCATGGCGGGAGTCGGGCTGTTGAACGCGCGCATGAAGCCACCCGCAGTGCCGCAGCACGCGCAGATCACGGATCTTTCCCACGAAGGACGTGGAGTCGCTCATGTCGAAGGAAAAGCGGTTTTCATCGACGATGCGTTGCCGGGCGAGCAAGTCGAATGGATCCGCACGAAGCGAACTCGAAACTTCGATGAAGGTCGTCTTTCGCAAGTCATCACGCCATCTGCCGATCGAATCACTCCCCGGTGCATGCATTTCGGCATTTGCGGTGGATGCGCCTTGCAGCACCTCGGAACGGGCCCGCAACTGCAGTTCAAGCAGCAACAGCTGCTGGAAGCTTTAAATCGTATCGGGCAGGTGACCCCTGCGGCGATACTGCCGCCTCTGGAAGCCGGCGCTTGGCATTATCGACGCCGTGCGCGTCTCGCAGCTCGCTGGGTGCCCAAGAAGCAGCGCACCGTCGTGGGATTCCGCGAGCGTAGCAGCTCATTCATCGCCGACCTGAAACGCTGTGAGATCTTGGCAAAACCTATCGACACGATGATCGAGCCGCTGTCCTTGCTCATTTCTTCGTTGAGCGTGCGCGCCAAGGTGCCTCAGATCGAAGTTGCCGTAGCAGACAACGCGACCGCGCTAGTCATCCGCGTTCTGGATCCGCTCACGGACCAAGACAGGCAAATGCTAGAAGCCTTCCAGCGTGAACATGGGGTTGATTTGTATATCCAGCCGGGTGGCTACGACACCATCGCACCACTGACCGGCCCAGTCGCAAAACTGGAGTATCGGCTTGCCAAATTCGATGTGACGCTGCAATTCGAACCCACGGACTTCGTGCAAGTGAATGGGCCTTTGAATGCATTGATGGTCGAGAGGGCCATCGACCTGCTGCAACTCGATCCTGCCGACCGCGTGCTAGATCTGTTTTGCGGTTTGGGCAATTTCTCCTTGCCAATCGCGAGAACGGCAGCTCGCGTTACGGCAGTGGAGGGTGAGGCCGGCCTCGTTGCTCGCGCACAAGGCAATGCAGTTCGCAACGGGCTCGCCAACGTGGAGTTCCATGTAGCGAATCTCGCGCAATCGCAAGGTCAGAGTTCCTGGGCAAACCAGCATTACAACAAGATCTTGCTGGACCCACCCCGCGCCGGCGCACGCGAGGTCCTGGAGATCGTCGCGAGATCCGGCGCGACGACGGTGTTGTATATTTCCTGCCATCCCGGGAGCCTGGCGCGCGATGCCGGCATATTGGTTCACGAACACGGCTTCACTCTGCAGTCAGCCGGTGTGATGGATATGTTCCCGCATACCGCTCACGTGGAGTCGATGGCACTTTTTACGAAAGAAGGCGATAGGGGATAGCGGATAGGGGATAGTCAGAGATAGCAAATCCCTCGAGCCATCTTCACTATCCACTTCCTAGTTCGAACCCATCCTCTATCCGCTATCCCCTATCGCCTTCTCTCCTATGACTCTCGGCCCCTTGATGATCGATGTGCAGGGTAAAGTCCTGAATGCTGAGGACCGAGAGTTGTTGGCGCACCCCTTGGTGGGAGGAGTAATTCTCTTCACGCGAAACTTCGAGAGCATCGAGCAACTCACGCAGCTCGTCGACGAGATTCGCGCGGTGCGTACGCCGCCGTTGCTCGTCACGGTAGATCACGAGGGCGGAAGGGTTCAGCGCTTTCGCAAAGGATTCACGGTACTGCCAGCTATGCGCCTGATTGGGCGTGAGTACGATTTGGATGCCGCGACGGGCAAACAGCTAGCGCGGCAGTGCGGTTGGCTAATGGCTGCGGAGCTCCGCTCAATTGGAATCGATATGAGCTTCGCACCTTGCGTCGACCTCGACTATGGGGTGAGCGGCGTCATAGGCGATCGCGCCTTTCACCGCGACCCGCGCATCGTCGCGGAGCTGGCCATCTCATTCATGGGAGGCATGCGAGATGCAGGCATGACCGCAACCGCGAAGCATTTCCCAGGCCACGGGGCAGTGGTCCCCGACTCGCACGTTGCGATGCCCGTCGACCGTCGCCCACTGGCCGACATGGACGAGGATATCTATCCCTATGAGCGTCTGATCGCCAATGGCTTAGCTTCGGTCATGGCTGCCCACGTGGTCTTTTCGGACGTTGATGGAATGCCTGCCGGCTTTTCGCGTCGCTGGATGCAGCAAGAATTGCGAGGACGCCTGCGTTTCGATGGGGCGATCTTTACCGACGATCTGTCTATGGCGGGGGCATCGATCGTCGGGGACATGCTGGAGCGCGCCAAAGCGGCCTTAGAAGCGGGTTGTGACGTACTTTCGCTCTGTAACAATCGTCAAGGTGTGCTGCAAGTCATCGATTCTTTGCGAGGGAGCGGGGATCCTCTGAGTCAAGTGCGCATGGCCCGCCTCCATGGGAAACCGGGTTGGACCCGGGAAAGCCTATATGCCTCGGCAGATTGGCAGGCCTGCGAAAGTGCGATCAAGGGCTGTATGGAGCGGCCTAATCTCCACCTGGACTCGTGAAATGAGTGTCGATGTCTCGAAACTGGCTGTCGACGGCGGGTTGTCCGTCGAGCCCCGCTTGCTGCAATCGCTGGTGGACTGCCTGCCGGACGGGGCCGCTATTTGCGAGAGCGCCGGTGACCGAAAGGTCGTATATGCGAACGTCGCACTGGAGCAATTGACCGGCTATAACCGAGAGCAGATCTACGGTCGAAACCTCCGGTTCTTACAAGCGCACGATACCGAACAGGAAGGCCTCGCGAAAATCCGTGACGCACTACGTGACGGGTCACCCTGCCGCACCGTGCTGCGCAACTACCGCCAGGACGGCACCATGTTTTGGAACGAAGTGACATTGAGCCCGCTTCGTAATGCGCAAGGGGTCATTACACACTACGCGAGCTTTCATCGCGATGTGAGTGAGAAACTCAGGCTGGAAGCTAAGAGCGAAAGTCGCGATGCGGCGATGAGTACGCAGACGATGCTTGCTTATCTTCGCGACGACAAGCTCACCGGTTTGTTGCGACGACCTTATTTCGAGGAACTAGTGCGCCGCGATTGGGCTCTCGCGCAGCGAGAATCGCGTCGGCTGAGTTTCCTCGTGTTCGATCTCGACAGCTTCGTGCAATACCGCGAGGTGTTCGGGCGGCAGGGGGCAGACCAAGCATTCCGTCGCATCGCGCGCGTGATCGGCGGCTGCTTTCGCCGTGCCAGCGATCTATGCGGACGGTTCGATGAAGATCAGATTGCCGCGTTGACCACAGGCATGGATCTGCCTCAAGCCTCCAAGCTGGCAGACGCGGTACTCGGCCGCGTTCGCGATCTCGCCATCCATCACCCACGCTCACCAATTTCGCGTTACATCACGGCAACGGCAGGCGTCGTGTCGCTGGTGCCGGCTCATGACTACACGCCCGAGCGCGTCTACGAAAGCGCGCTCAGAGCTCTAAAGGACGCAAAGGAGCTGGGACGGAATCGAGTGGTGAGCAGGGAATGTGAGTGAAGGGCGAGTGATGAACTGATGAAATGATAAGGTGATGAAGTCAGAGGGGAGGCTTTCTGTCGTCATCACCTTATCACTTCATCACCTCATCACTTATCGCTCGGCGTCACCAGTGCAATCACGCCGAATTTCGGATGATCGATATAGTGACGTTCGTTGCTGCGCATCCGTCGCGATTGGCGCAGAACATATTCGCCACCCAGCTCGCCGCTCTCAGGATTGGTGTAAGTGAGATCCAGAGTGAGATGGAGATAGCGCCCACGCGATAGCGCGATCTGCCCAGTTACGCCGGAGGAAGCCGGTACGAAACTGTTCAACGATAAGAATGGTGCGGAATTTCTTGCAAAGCCAGGTTGCGTCCATCCGATATGGGCGAGCGGCTTATAGTTTCGGCTACGGCGTAGAGCGTCTTCGATGGCCGTGAGCTGAAACTTCGAGGTGGGCAACGCGGGAAACGTTTGCGTAGAGGTACCGGAAGCGCTCGTTTGGGCCCCGGTGTCGAAAGGGGAGGCGTCCTCGTCGGGGATCTCGATAGGCTTGCCGGTTACGGATTCCAGCATCCAGGTTTCTTCGGTGCCGCTGGGAGCGAGATGCCGGAAGATAATCAGCTCCACATCGTACGACTGCAGTCCTGAAGTGCTTTGCTGAGCAGAAGCAGGGCCGAGTGCCGCCAATGTCAGCGCGAGCATCAAGCCAGCGAATGCGCGCTTCAACGGAATACTCAATTGCTTGTGCATGCGAGTCTCAACCTAACGTCATTGAACATCTCTGTCATTGCATTGCAAGTGTGACACAAAGTCCACGCGCTACCGATCACTAGCGCTTGGCCTTCTTCGCAGTCGGCGCGGCAGAGGGAGCCGGCTGGCTCAACGCCGCCAGCAATTCTTCCACGGCTGCGAAGCGTTGCTCGTCCTTCTCCAGTTTCAATGTGAAGCGCAGTTTTACGCCACCTTCCAGCCGATGTGTGCGCGAATGCTGTTGGACGAGGCGAATGAGCGAGCCCGGATCGACGCGTGTATCTGGATCGAACGTGACTGAGCCGCCGCCCGGACCGACATCGATCTTTCGCAGGCCCAGCGTGCGCGCTTGCTGTTTGAACTCGGCAATCCGGAAGAGATTCTTCCCAGGCGGCGGCAGTAAACCGAACCGATCGATCATCTCGACCTGCATCTCGCGAAGCTCCTCCGGAGTCTGTGCGGCGGCAATCCGCTTGTATAGAACCAGTCGCAGGTGGATGTCGGGCAGATAGTCATTGGGGAGCAGGGCGGGTACATGCAGTTCCACCTCCGGTCCTTGGTGAAGCGGTTCATCGAGCTGTGGAATCTTGCCGGATTTAAGAGCATTGACCGCGCGCTCGAGCATCTCCATGTACAACGCATAGCCGATTTCCTGAATCTGTCCGCTTTGTTCCTCGCCCAACAGCTCACCCGCGCCGCGAATCTCCAAGTCATGCGTGGCGAGCGTGAAACCCGCACCGAGATCTTCCAGAGATTCGATGGCTTCGAGCCGTTTCACTGCATCAGCCGTCATCGCGTTGCGAGGCGGTGTCAACAAGTACGCATATGCTTGATGATGCGAACGGCCCACGCGACCGCGTATTTGGTGCAGCTGCGCGAGACCAAGCTTGTCGGCTCGATCGATGATGATGGTATTCGCCGAAGGAATGTCGATGCCGCTTTCTACGATGGTCGTGCAGACCAATACGTTGCAGCGCTGATGGTAAAAATCGAGCATTACCTGCTCGAGCTCACGTTCGCGCATCTGCCCATGCCCGATCGCTATGCGCGCTTCAGGTACCAGCTCTTGGAGAGCTCTCGCCGTTCTCTCGATCGTGTCGACACTGTTGTGGACGAAGTAGATTTGCCCGCCGCGACGGATCTCACGCAAGCAAGCTTCACGGATCGTAGGCCCGTCCCACTGAGAGACGAAAGTCTTGATCGATAAGCGGCTGACGGGCGGGGTCGTGATCAACGACAGCTCGCGAAGACCGCCCATCGCCATATTCAGAGTTCTCGGAATCGGTGTTGCGGTGAGCGTCAAGACGTCGACCTCGGCTCGAAATTGCTTCAGCCGTTCCTTGTCCTTGACGCCAAACCGATGCTCTTCATCGATGATGAGAAGACCCAGCCGCTTGAACTTCACCGCGCTTTGCAATAGCCGATGGGTACCGACGACGATATCAACCTGCCCGGATTCCAGCCCTTGCAGGACTTGATTGACGTCCTTGGTGCTGCGAAATCGAGAGAGCGATTCGATGCGTACCGGCCAGTCGGCAAAGCGATCGGCAAAAGTTTGATAGTGTTGCTGAGCGAGCAGGGTTGTCGGCACGAGTACTGCAACCTGCTTTCCTGCTTGGACCGCGACGAATGCGGCGCGCAGCGCGACTTCAGTCTTGCCGAAGCCGACATCGCCGCAGACGACGCGATCCATCGGACGGCCGCTGGCGAGATCCGCGACGACTTGTTCGATGGCTTGAGATTGATCCGGCGTTTCTTCAAACGGAAACGCAGCTTCGAACGCCCGCAAATCGAGCTCATTCGCAATGAGCTGTTCGCCTTCGCGGGCGGCTCTTCGCGAATACAGATCCAGAAGCTCGGCCGCCGTGTCGCGGATCCGTTGCGCCGCTTTCTTCTTCGCCTTCTGCCAAGCGTCTCCGCCGAGCTTATGGAGCGGCGCTGTTTCCGCGGGCGCCCCCGTGTAACGACTGACTAGGTCGAGTGCGTTAACAGGGACATAGAGTTTGTCGCCGTCCGCATATTCGAGTACCAGGAATTCGCTCGTAAGGCCGCCGACATCGAGTGCACTCAGACCGATGAAGCGACCGACGCCATAAGTTTCATGAACGACCGGTGCGCCCGGATGCAGGTCCGCCAAGTCACGAATGATCTTTTCGGGATCGCGCTCGGGTCGGCGACGTCTGCGCTCTTGGCGCGCACGCTCGCCAAACAGCTGTTCCTCGGCGATCAGGGCGAGCGGCGGCTCCTGTAAGACCAAGCCGGTAGAGATTGCGGAAACCGTGATCCCAAAGGGCACGCTCGATTCGAAGAACGCAGGCCATCCGTCGAGTAACTGCGGCTGAAGGTGACGGCGTTTCAACACCTCGAGCAACATTTCTCGACGGCCCGCGGATTCCGCTGCAATCAGCACGCGGCCGGCGAAGCTCTCCAGGAACGAAGCTAGCTCGCGCGCTGGATCGTCGTGGCGAGCGTCTACTCTGAGTGCGGGCGGCGCCCGTGTGCCGAAGTTGTGAAATGCGCCCGACTGCATCAGTGGATCGAGTTCGACACGCGCTATCTCGATGCGCCGGAACGCGTTGAGGCGCGCGCTGAGCGCGCCAGGGTCCATGAATACTTCGTCAGGTTTGAGGATTGGCCGCTGAGCATCGTGGCTGCGCTGCGCATATCTCGCTTGGATTTCCGCGAAGGCGTGCTCCGCGGCGTCGCGAATATCCAGATCCATCGCAACGAGCGTGTTCGAGGGCAGATAGTCAAACAGCGTCGCAGTCGCTTCGAAGAAGAGCGGCAAGTAGTATTCGATGCCTGCGGGCGGCGCTCCCTCGGCGATGCCTTGGTAGACAGGCATCCTCGTAAGATCGCCCTCGAAGCGAACACGATAGCGGCGCTTGAACTGCTGGATGCCTTCAGCAGTGAGAGGAAATTCCCGCGCCGGTAACAATCGCAAAGCCTCGACCCGCTCGCCGGATCGCTGCGTGTCGGGATCAAACGTCCGGATCGTCTCGACCTCATCGTCGAATAGATCGATTCGATAAGGCGAGGCACTACCCATGGGGTATAGGTCGATCAGCGAGCCTCGCACCGCGAACTCGCCAGGTGCCATGACTTGCGAGCTTGCCGTATAGCCGGCCCCTGCAAGGCGCTCACGGAATACGCCGAGGTCCAGTCTCTCTTTCAGATGGAGGTCGAATGCGTAGCCATCGATATACGCTTGGGGGGCGAGACGCTGCATTAGCGTCTCCAGATCGACGATCACGATGCCCTTGTTGAGCCGAGGCAAGGTCGACAACATCCGCAGGCGCTGCGAGACGATGTCGGGATGTGGAGAAAACAAGTCGTAGGGCAGCGTTTCCCAATCGGGGAAATTCTCGATGTACGTGCCAGCAGGGGAGAAGAAGCGCAGCTCGTCTTCCAGGCGGCCCGCTTGGCGTGCATCAGCTGCGATGACTAAGAGGGGCCCTGAGGCGCGCCTCGCTCCCTCGGCCAGCCACATCGAAGCTGCCGAGCCGTAGAGTTGGCCCCAGCGGACCAGCATCTGAGCCTTGCTGGGGAGAAGGAGTTCTCGATCGACCATGTCGCGTGTTCGGGCGGCTTAAAGCAAAACCTGAAAAAAGGAGAATAGAGAGCACTCGGGCCGATGCGAATGCATCCCCGAAGGCGGCGCGAAGGGTATCAGGGAAAAGGGGTTGGCGGTTGGCCGTTGACAGCCAGAATGACGGCCGCTCTGTTCTGGCCGTCAACGGTCAACTGACAACCTGGGTGGCGCATGCGGCCACCGAGGCGGAGAGAGTCTTTCTCGCTTTGGAGCCGCTTCCGCTTAACTCATCGCCCCGACGCTGTGAATAACGAGGTTGTGTTCGAAATAGACAACGAATCCCGGATATTCCCATCGCGTGATAGGGGGTTCGCCGACAGCCGGAACACGGCGGGAAGGCGCCCCATACGTTGCTTCGACCTTGTCCATGGACATGCCGCGAGCAGGGCGATCCGAAGATGCCTCCGGAGCGGGTGTCATCTGGAGCTCATCCGCAAGCGCCGGGCCTGCGAGCGAGAAAGCGACAGCGACTGACAAAATCCATCGTGAGGACCGCATGAGAAAACCTCCAGTGAGCTTGCTGGACTCTATAGCAGGGCTTACATAAGGGCCAAGGAGCAACACTCAATTTGTTGTCGTAGTTCACATTTTGCAGCCCGACAGGTAGCCTGCTCGAGCCCAGAAGCGGTTAGCGGTTAGCGGTTAGGGGTTAGCGAATGGCAGATGGCGATCATTCTTTAGGCGGAGTACCCGAGTTCGAACGATGGCGATTCACCGCTGATCGTTTGCACTTGGCCTTCCGACTAACCGCTAACCGCTAACCGCCAACCGCTTCTTCTCCACCATGTTTCACCCTCTGCCGATTTACATCGGTCTACGTTACGTACGAAGCCGCAGTCGCGGGTTCTTCGTCTCGTTCATCAGTTGGATCTCCATGCTGGGGATTTGTGTCGGCGTCGCCGCGCTCATCACGATCATCTCCGTCATGAACGGTTTGGAAGGTGAGTTGCGCACGAGGTTGCTGAGCGCAGCTTCACACGCAACTTTGGAAGCGGACCCATCGATCATGAGCGATTGGCGTCTGCTCGCTGAACGGCTGCGAGGCGAGGAAGGTGTGCGAGGCGTCGCGCCCTATGTTCAACTTCAAGCCATGGTCGGTCGCGGTTCGGAATTGCGAGCAGCCAATGTTCGTGGAATCGATCCCGCCCTGGAGCCTCAAGTCTCGGAAATCGACGCTCACATGGTTCGTGGCTCCTTGTCGGATTTAGTGCCTGGCGCACAGAACATCGTGCTCGGAGTCGGCCTCGCTTACGCACTGGATGCCAGGGTCGGAGATGAGCTGACCGTGCTCGTGCCCGTCAGCGACACATCGCAAAGTGCGATCGCAGGAATTTCAATACGTCCCAGAATTCAGACGTTCATCGTCACCGGCATATTCGAGGTGGGCGCGCAAGAACACGACAATTCCCTCGCGCTGGTCGATCTACAGGATGCCTCTGCATTTGCGGGCACAGCAGGTGTCCCGAGCGGATTGCGACTCAAGTTCGACGACATCTTCGCAGCCCCGGCTCGAGCGGCGCAGATCGGCAAACAATTGGGCGAGGGATTCGAGGTCAGCGATTGGTCGATCGAGAATGCCAGTTACTTTCGAGCCGTCGCGATCGAGAAGACGATGATGACCTTGATCCTGATGCTCATCGTCGCGGTGGCCGCATTCAACATCATCGCCGCGCTCGTGATGGTCGTGAACGAGAAGCGCACAGACATCGCGATCTTGCGAACGATCGGCATCACACCGCGCGCAGTGGTAAACATTTTCGTGACCCAAGGATTGGTCATCGGTTGGATCGGCGCGCTGGCAGGTCTGGCACTGGGGCTCGCGCTGGCGCTGAACGTGGGCGTCATCGTGCCCTTTCTGGAGAATCTCCTCGGGATGCACGTCTTCGACCCCTCCGTTTTCGTGATCTCGGCAGTCCCTTCCGAAGTCCGTTGGCCTCAAGTGGCGGGCATCACTGCTACCGCGTTGATCTTGACAGTGTTGGCAACGATCTATCCGGCGCTGCGGGGCGCCGCCACCGAACCTGCGGACGCACTTCGTTATGAGTGAGCGAGTTGACAGTTGGCTGTCGGCAGTTGACGGTCGAAAAATGGCCACGCTCGCAAATCACGCGAGCTACTGTCGGTCAATTGTCAACCGTCGACCATCAACGGCGACAGTCTCATGACTTTGCGCTACGAATTGTTAATTGGCCGGCGTTACCTACGCTCGAGTCGCGGGAATCGATTCGTTTCTTTCATTTCGACGATCTCGATGGTGGGCGTGGCCATCGGTGTGGCTGTGCTCATCGTTGTGTTATCGGTAATGAATGGTTTCGAGAGCGAGCTCAGAAATCGAATCTTGAGCTTGACCTCGCACGCGACCATCAGTGCCTTCGGCGCGGGATTGCCCGATTGGCACGCGACAGCTCAGCGCATCGAGAACAGCCCCGACGTACTCGCTAGCGCGCCTTACATCGAGGATCAGGCCCTGTTGGTGGCGGGCGCAAAGAGCAGCGGAACAATGGTCATCGGCGTGCTGCCGGAAGAGGAGGAGAAAGTTGCCGCGATCGGCAGCAAGATGAGCAGTGGCAAGTTCGAGAGCCTTGCCGCAGGCCAGTATGGCATCGTCCTCGGATCCGAGCTTGCAAAGGCATTGAGCGTGGGATTGGGTGATCGAGTCATCCTCGTCACCTCGATGCGCAGCACGACGCCCTTGGGCGTAAGACCTCGCTACCGCAGCTTCCAGGTGATGGGCACGTTCGCAGCCGGCATGTACGAGTACGATCGCAATCTTGCCTACATACATCTGCAGGATGCCGCCGTGTTGTATCGAATGGGAGCGGACGTCACCGGTCTGAGGTTAAAGCTGACGGACATGTTCGAGGCGCCTCGAGTGGTGCGAGCTTTGGCGCTCTCCTTGGGTGGCGATGGCTACTACATCGATGACTGGACGCGCAAGCACGCGAACTTCTTTCGTTCCATTCAACTGACGAAGACCGTGATGTTCGTGATCTTGTTGTTGGTTGTCGGCGTGGCGGCGTTCAACATCGTTTCCACGTTGGTGATGGTGGTCAAAGAGAAGCAGTCCGATATTGCCATTCTGCGCACCATCGGAGCCTCGCCGCGAAGTATTCTCGCGATCTTTGCAAGTCAAGGTACGGCCATAGGTGCGATCGGTACGCTCGCGGGCATCGCGCTAGGTGTGCTGATCTCCTTCAATCTCGAGAGTTTGGTTCATGGCTTGGAAACGCTGCTCGGTACTCAGTTCATGGATGCACAGGTGTATTACATGAGCGATCTACCTGCGAGCGTGCAATGGAGTGATGTGTTGAAGATCAGTCTCACGGCTTTTGGGCTGTGCTGTCTGTCGACGCTGTATCCTTCCTGGCGTGCGGCGCGGACCCAGCCGGCGCGCGCGTTGCGTCATGACTAGCTCAGCCGATCGGCGCGCCACCTCAAATGAACGATGAAAATAAACGATGACCGACTCCTCGCTCAGCACTGAATATTCGCGCGCCGATGAGCCCCAGCAAGAGCCGGCTCGCTCCGTGCTGTCCTGCCATGCGCTGTTCAAAGAGTTTCAGCAAGGAGATGTACGCGTCGAAGTATTGAAGGGCGTGGATTTCGATGTGAAGGCAGGTGAGCGAGTCGCCATCATCGGCGCGTCCGGTTCGGGGAAGACAACACTTCTACAGCTTCTGGGTGGGCTGGATTTGCCGAGCTCGGGCTCGGTCACGATTACGAGCGAGCGGATCAACGAGTTGACCGATGTCGCGAGAGGCGATCTGCGCAATCGGGCGATCGGATTCGTCTACCAGTTTCACCACCTGTTGCCCGAGTTCACAGCGTTGGAGAACGTAGCCATGCCGCTACTTATCCGTCGCACGCCGATTGCCGAGGCGAAAGCACGTGCGCGGGAGTTGCTGGATCGTGTGGGTTTGGGCGCGCGCATCGAACATCGGCCGAGCCAACTATCGGGTGGGGAGCGTCAGCGCGCGGCGGTTGCGAGAGCTTTGGTCACCCAGCCGCCTATCGTTCTTGCCGATGAGCCAACGGGCAATCTGGACGGAGCGAATGCCCGGCAAGTTTTTGAGCTGATGCTCGAGCTCAATCGGGAGCTGCGCACGGCGTTGATCATAGTGACGCATGCTCCGGAGCTCGCGCAGCGGATGCAGCGGACGCTGACACTGGAGGACGGCAGGCTGAACGAGACTTCAAGACAGTAATTTGAACTGACACCTGATTACTCGGCGTTCGCCGACTCTTTCGATGCACTCGCGCCTTTGCGCTTGTGGTATTTCATCACCAACGTTACGTGCCACAGGCTTCCTAGCAGCAAGTAGCCAGTAAGCGCGCACAAAGTCCCCATAACCAAACAGCCCAGCAGGAAGGGTTTCCAAATGGGTAAGAAGCCCGTCGACAACCACTGCCAGCTCATCTCGAACGCCACATCGTACTTGGGCACATCCAAGAGCTGCGTTCCCATCCAATAGGCAGAGAGATATAGGGGCACGACGGTCAACGGGTTCGTGAGCAAGGTGCCGGCTATGGCTGCGGGAACATTCAAGCGCAGAAACAGGGCCAACAACGCAGCGAGTAGGAAGTGCACGGGAAGCGGGACAAAAGCGATAAACAAGCCCAAGGCGAAAGCCCGCGTCACGTTGCGTCGATTCAATGCCCAATAGACGGGATGCTCGAGCAGGACTTTGAAGGGCCGCATGAACCAGCGATCTTTCCAGCGGTGGCGCTGGCGGCTCATGGGTTTGAATAGACGTCGTGGCATAGATTGATAACGCAGTATCTCAGGTCCTAACACTCGAAAGGTACCGAGCGGTCCAGCCAGCTGTCGATTGGAGCGATCGGATCTGAAGAGAGGTGCGAAGGGCACGCGCGATACGCATTCGCTCAAGGATGGCGAATGAAATTCTTGATCTCTGATTTTTGTGCACGGAGGCGCTGTGGGCCGAGTAGGATTGTCCTTTCTTGCAGGTCACTGCTGCATCCATCTGCTGGCCGGCTTACCTGATGTCTCCTATGTCATCGTTCTCCTGATCGGGCTGCTACTCGCATCCAACCTTCGCTCGATCGTGCTCATCGCTTTCATTGCCGGTCTCGGTTGGGCGTGGGGGCACGCCGCAATCCGATTGGCCGATGATCTTCCGGCGTCTCTAGAGGGCCGCGACATCGTCTTGCAAGGACGCGTGGCATCCTTACCGGCAATCCTGCAGCAGGACGTGCGCTTCGAGCTCGATGTCGAAGAGTCAGACGTCCAATTGCCTCGCAAGGTGTTGCTGACTTGGTATCGAGCACCCCGGGTTCCCGCCGTCGGAGAGCGCTGGCAGTTACTCGTGCGGCTCAAGCGACGCAATGGATTTTCGAATCCAGGAGGCTTCGACTATGAAGCCCATCTCTTCGCGCATGGCATTGGCGCGACAGGCTACATCAAAGCAGACGATCGCACTCGTCTTCTATCCGGTGCGAAAGGGTATCTAGTGACACGTGCGAGAGCGTGGATCGCGCAACGCATGGAAGCAGCGCTGACGAATACGCGGATGCTTGGAGTGCTGCAGGGATTGGCCATCGGGGACACGCGGCGGATGACTAAGGAACAATGGGACGTGTTCGCCGCCAGTGGCACTACGCATCTGATGGCAATCTCCGGACTGCACATCACCATGGTCGCTGCGATCGCAGCGTGGCTCGGCGGATCCATCGTGAGAATCAGAAGAGCCCAGGCACGAGGATGGACGGCGTTGCATGGACAGGTGGTATTCGGCACGCTCGGCGCTGCCAGCTACTCGTTACTCGCGGGGCTATCGATCCCCACTCAGCGAACGCTTTTGATGCTTGCGCTGTACTTCGCCGCCCGCTGGCTTCGACGAGAGTTGCCTATCGCGCAGGCGCTTGGGCTTGCTGTGTGCGCCGTTCTACTGGTGGATCCTTTTGCACCTCTTTCGGTGGGCGCGTGGCTTTCGTTTGGCGCAGTCGTGGCCATCGTTATCGCGATGTCGGGGCGCCTCGAGCGCGACTCTGCCGTAATAGGCTTTGCACGAGTTCAGCTCGCCGTGACGTTGGGTTTATTGCCATTGCTCATCACGGCGTTCGGTAGTGTTTCATTGATCTCACCGCTGGCCAATGCGCTCGCTGTGCCGTTGTTTACGATCGTGATCGTGCCCTGTGTCTTGCTCGGAGCGCTGGGTTCGGCGATCGCAGCACCGATAGGCACGTTGCCGCTGGAGTTTGCATCCTGGCTGTTGGAAGGAGTCTGGCAACCCCTGCAATGGCTCTCCGATCAACCGATCGCGCTATGGCACTTTCCGACGCCCTCGCTGCCAGCGATGCTCGCAATGTTGCTCGGAGCGATGCTGCTGATCTTGCCCGGCATAGCGCCTTCGAGGGTGTTAGGGGCAGTGTTGTGTTCGGTGCCGCTGTTTAGCGCTCCCAGGATGCCTGAGCTTGGTAGCTTCGAGTTGACCGTACTGGATGTGGGACAAGGACTATCGGCCGTGATTCGTACGCATTCGCGTACCGCGGTGTTCGATGCCGGCCCCGCGTTTCAGAGTGGTCGCGACGCGGCTGAATTTGCCGTACTTCCATATCTGCACGCGCAGGGCGCGCGTCGAATCGACGCGTTAATCATCAGTCATTCGGATATGGATCATCGAGGCGGTATGGATTCGATCGTGGAGTCGATGCGAATCGGGCGGCTGTTGGTAGGCCCTTCACTGTCACCGCTCCCTGCGGGTGCGATGACTTGTGTGCGCGGCGAGACATGGACCTGGGACGAGGTACGCTTCGAGATCTTGCACCCTTCAGTCGATTTCGAAGGCGGTGACAACGACACCTCTTGTGTGCTCAGGATCTCGGCCGCTGGCGGAAGTGTGCTGCTGACTGGCGATATCGAAGCGCATGCCGAACAATGGTTGCTGCGCAATCCAATCGCTCGACCGGACATCGTCGTTGCGCCTCATCATGGAAGTCGAACTTCCTCCACGGAACCCTTCGTCCGCGCACTTTCGCCCGAGCTCGCTATATTCTCAGTCGGATATCGCAACCGGTGGGGATTACCAAAGCCCGATGTCGTACAGCGATGGCGAGATGTGGGCTCCGGCGTCCTCTCGACAGCTCGCAGCGGAGCGATCGAGATCTATCTCGTGCCGAACGAGCCGATACGCATTCGAGAACACCGCAAGTCCGCTCGCCGCTATTGGACGCGAGGGATGAACTTCTCTGAGGCTGGCAATGCTCTTACGGGCGGCTAGGCAGCTTGTGAAGTTCACTTCACTTATCGGCGCAGGGAAAGCTGGTAGTATGCGCAGCCAATCGTATAGGCCGGTTGCAGGCGACCATGTTCGAAATCGTGAAAGCCGGCGGCATCATGATGGGGCCGATCATCTTAGCCTCGATCGTTGCTGCCGCAATATTTCTGGAACGGCTCTGGACGTTACAACCCAAGCGAGTCCTGCCGGGGGACTTGACCGAGAAGGTATGGCGTTGGGTCGAGCAGCAAGCAATCCAGGATAAACACATCACTGCGCTTCAGCAGAATTCGCCGCTGGGCAAGATTCTCGCTGCGGGACTCGCAAACCGCGACCGCGACCGCAGCGTCATCAAAGAGAGCATTGAGGACACGGGGCGGCACGTCGTACACGAACTGGACAGGTTCATCGGTACGCTCGGCACGATCGCCTCACTCTCGCCGCTCATGGGCCTGCTAGGAACCGTGATCGGCATGATCCGAACCTTCAATGCAATTACCACCGACGGCATTGGCAACCCAGCCGCGCTTGCAGGGGGTATCGCGGAAGCCTTGATTACGACGGCAGCAGGTCTGACCGTCGCGATCCCGGCCCTGATCGGCTACAAGTACTTGCGCGGCCGCGTGGAGTCTCTCGTGGTGCAGATGGAGAAGGAAGCGATCAAGCTGGTGCAGGCGATCGAAGCACAGGGCGGAGTCGGGCGATGAACCTCTCACGTCGAGCTCACGAAGAGCCGGAGCTCAATTTGATATCGCTGGTCGATGTCGTGTTGCTGCTGCTGATCTTCTTCATGGTTTCGACGACCTTCGTGGACGAGTCACGCATCGAGTTGCAATTGCCGCAGGCGAGCGCCGAGCCCGCAGCGGAACAACGCAAGGATCCGATCGAGGTCGCGGTCACTGCATCGGGCGAATATCGTGTCAACGGACAGACATTGATCAATACGAGTCCGGCGACGTTGTCCGCGGCCGTGTCGAAGATCGCCGGTGATTCGCGGGAAACGCCGATCACTCTTCGAGCCGATGCGCGAGCTACGCATCAGTCAGTGGTGACCGCGATGGATGTACTGGGACGTCTAGGGTTCCGTTCCATCAGTATCGCGACAGTGAACGAGCAGCAAGAAGCTCGGACGCCGAACTAGCGCATCCTTACGCACAGCCGCTGGCTCATGGCATCTTCGGATCGAGTCTCACAAACGACGCCTGGCCCTACGAATTGGCCCGACGCTTGGCAAACCTATCGCCGACTTCTCGCTTATCTACGTCCCCATCGCGGCGTGTTCCTGCTGGGAGTGTTCGGCGCAGTATTGTTCTCTGCGAGCATGGTGAGCTTCACTGTGTTTGCGAAATTCTTCGGGGACGGCACCTTCGAGAATCGGGATCCACGGACCATCGTCTGGTTGCCGATCGCGCTCATCGTCTTGTTCTTCTTTCGCGGCCTCGGAGACTTCACGCAAACGTATTGCATGGGGTATGTCGGTCGGCAGATCGTCAAGAAGTTGCGAGCTCAAGTCTTCGAGCGCGTCGTCAATCTGCCTGTCGGTTACTACGACCGACACTCGACCGCGGCGTTGCTTTCCCGTCTGACGTACAACACTGAACAAATCGGCCAGGCTGCGACCGACTCGGTCGTAGTCACAGTGCGCGAAGCGTTGACGATCACCGGCTCACTCGTTGCGCTATTCGTCATCAACACTCGTTTGACGCTCATCGCATTGCTGATGGGTCCGTTGGTCGGTTGGCTCGTCACCTTGATCAACCGAAAGTTTCGGCGTTACAGCCGACGCATTCAAGACTCGATGGGTGATATCACCCGCGTTGCCAAGGAAACACTCGAAGCCCCCCGCATCGTCAAGGTGTACAACGCGCAGGGATATCAGAACGCGCAATTCGAGGTCGTCAACGAGCACAACCGGCGCTCCCACATGCGGCTGGTATTGACCAAAGGATTCTCGAATCCGGTCGTGCAAATGGTGACCGCCCTCGGATCGAGTTTCGTGTTATCGATTGCGATCTCGGATGCGATCAACAATCGCATGAGTATGGGCGATCTACTTGCGTTCTTAGTTGCTCTAGTCAATATCGCGCAACCGTTACGCAGCCTCGTCGGTGTGTCCGGGCCGTTGCAGCAGGGCATTGCCGCTGGACAAAGCCTGTTCGAACTATTGGCCGAACCCGCCGAACCGAGCGGCGGAACGCTCACTGCAGAGCGGGTTCGAGGCGCGATCGAGTTCAAGAACGTCTCTTTCTCGTATCCCGCCGGTAAGGGCGTGGCACTTCACAACATCGATTTAGCTATTGCCGCTGGGGAAATGGTTGCCATCGTCGGGCGTTCCGGCAGCGGTAAGTCGACGCTGGTGAATTTGCTGCCTCGCTTTTACGATGTGGATTCCGGTGCCGTGCTCATCGATGGACACGATGTGCGCGAGTATCATTTGCGGAGCCTGCGGGATCAGATCGCGTTGGTCAGTCAAGAAGTCGTGCTATTCAACGGTACGCTTCGAAGCAACATTGCGTTCGGTCGAGAGTTGTCGCATGCGCAAATCGAAGAAGCAGCGCGCGCGGCTCACGTGCTCGAGTTCGCCAACGATTTGCCTGAGGGCCTCGATACCCTGGTCGGAGACCGTGGCGTGTTGCTCTCCGGCGGACAACGCCAGAGGATCTCCATTGCCCGCGCGCTCTTGAAGAACGCTCCCATTCTAATTCTCGATGAGGCAACTTCGGCTTTGGATACCGAAGCGGAGCGCGTCATTCAGGCTGCACTGGAACGCTTGATGGAAGACAGAACGACCTTGGTCATCGCGCATCGACTCTCGACGGTCGAGAAAGCGGATCGCATTGTCGTGCTCGACGCGGGTCGCGTCGCCGAAAGCGGCACGCACGAACAACTCCTCGCGGCGAAGGGATCCTATGCAATGCTGCACGGTGTGCAGTTCAACGCGTGATCGCATCTAACGCGTGAAGACACCTTTGCAATACCTCGACGCGATCGCGCGCAAACGCTGACATGGGCTTAGACCGCTACTTGCAGCGTGTTTGGTACGGTAAGGCCCAGATCAGCTCGCTGCTACTGTTGCCTTTGTCTTGGCTGTTCGGTTTGCTCGCTGCTACACGCAGAGTGGCTTTTCGAGCCGACCTATTCAAGAGTGTTCGGGTCACACAGCCGGTCATCGTGATCGGCAACATCACTGTTGGCGGCACGGGCAAAACGCCTTTCACTATCTGGCTTGCACACCAGATCAGCGCGCGGGGTCTGCGAGTCGGTATCGTTTTACGGGGCTACGGCGGCAATTCGTCAACATGGCCACGGCGAGTCACGGCCGACACCCCGTGGGAGGAAGTAGGGGACGAGGCGATTCTCTACGCCATGCGCACATCGGCCATCGTCATTGCGGGTCCTGATCGGGTCGAGGATGCACGAGAGGCGATTGCGGCGGGCGCCCAGATCGTGCTCTCGGACGACGGTCTACAACATTATCGTTTGCAGCGGGACGCAGAAATCCTGGTGATCGATGAGCAGCGAGCTCTGGGTAACCGTCGCTTGCTGCCTGCAGGTCCATTGCGAGAGTCCTATGAACGCTGCAACGAAGTTGATCTTCGCGTTATCACTCGCCGCGGCAGCGCACTGCAACCGAGCCATGCCGCGTCTGATTTCGGCCCGCCTGTCGTCCTCGCGAGAGCGGGCATCCTCGGTGCAGTGCATGTTCGAGATGGTGCGCAAAGGCCATTGTCGGAATTTCGCGGCAAGCGCATTCATGCGCTCGCTGCAGTCGGGCATCCGGAAGCCTTTTTTGGCGCGTTACGCGAGCTAGGGTTGGACATCGAAGAGCATCCCTTAGACGATCATGCCAAACTGCGGCGCGAGGACATCGTGTTCGACGATGACGCGCCGGTACTGATGACCGAGAAAGATGCCGTAAAATGCCGAGCGATTTCCGACGAACGGCACTGGGCCGTTCCTCTCCAGGTAGAGTTGAGCGATCACGATGCGGCAATCGTCTCGACTCTGCTCGAACGTCTCCTTCGAGATACCGGTTGAAGATTATGGATACCAAACTGCTCGACATCCTCGCATGCCCTTTATGCAAAGGGCCTCTGCAATATTCGAAGGCGCAACAAGTGCTCGTGTGCCGTGCCGATCGGCTTGCCTATCCGATTCGCGATGACATTCCAGTCATGCTCGAGGAGGAAGCTAGAAATCTGGAACCTACGGATCCCCTATTGCAGGATCGATGATGTCTTTCAAGGTCGTCATTCCGGCGCGTTACGCCTCCGCGCGACTGCCTGCAAAGCCGCTCCTCGACATCGCGGGACGGCCGATGATTCAGTGGGTGATCGAGGCTGCTCGAGGCAGTAAAGCTGATGAAGTTTGGGTCGCAACGGATGATGAGAGGATTGCGCACGCAGCTTCGCCGCATGCCGTGATTACGCGGATCGATCATGCATCGGGTACCGATCGGATTGCGGAAGTCGCCGCGATCCATGCGTGGGGTGAGGAGGTCATCGTCGTAAACGTTCAAGGAGATGAACCTCAACTTCCCCCGGTGCTCATCAATCAAGTCGCAGCTCTGCTCGAGGTTGATGCTGATGCCGATATCGCAACACTTTGCACGCCGATCAAAGATCTCGGCGAGTTCCTGAACCCAAACGCCGTCAAAGTCGTGATGGGTCACAATAAGACGGCGCTGTATTTCAGCCGCGCGCCGATTCCTTGGAATCGAGAGGGCGCGGTGGGCGGAATCACGAGTCAAACGGCGTTTGCAGGCTCGCACCGTCACTTGGGCATCTATGCGTATCGGGTACGGGCGCTTCGTAGATTGAGCTCATTGGAACCCAGCAAGCTGGAGAGAATCGAAAAGCTGGAGCAGTTGCGAGCGCTCGAAGCGGGGATGAAGATCGTGGTTGCGATCGCGGCGAGCGCGCCGCCCGCAGGTGTGGACACACCAGAAGATCTCGAGCGTGTGCGTGCAGCAGTTGCGTAGCGGCGCGAATTGACCTCACGTTGCTGATGTCTCAATCTTTTTTGGTCACCCGTCACCCGTCACCCGTCACCCGTCACCCGTTTTTTCATCATGCGCATTCTCTTCGTCTGCATGGGCAATATTTGCCGGTCTCCGAGTGCGGCGGGTATGTTCCGTCATGTTCTCGCGCAGCGCGCTCCCGAAGCCCTTGTCGAGGTCGACTCTGCCGGTACTCACGACTATCACGTCGGCGCTCCGCCTGACAGGCGCGCGATCGAAGCGGCGAGACGCCGAGGTATCGACCTGTCATCGTTGCGTGCGAGGCAAGTTAGTAGCCAGGACTTCGAACGGTTCGATCTGATCCTCGTAATGGATGAAGAGAATTTAGCGGCGCTCAGGAGCCGAGCGGCTCCGAAGTACCACGAACGAATCCGGTTGCTGATGGACTATGCACCCACTGCAACGATGAGGCGGGTGCCCGACCCATACTACGGTGGGCCTCTCGGGTTCGAAGAGGTGCTGGACTTGCTCGAAGAAGCGAGCGAAGGATTATTGCAGGAAGTGCTCAGCCGGCTTGACGCCCGCTGAGCTGTCTAACCCGGGCAGGACGGATTGCGGCTGCGTATCCGTCCTGCCTGGTTCTCTCACTCGTCGCGACGTGGACCTGGATTGCCCCACGAGCTGCTGATGGTTGGTGGAGTCGAGGTCCAGACCGTATAAGTCTTGTTGGGGTCCGACGATGAGGTCGTATCTGACCGATTCTCCGATTGAGCAGGAGCCGGCGGAGGCGCGCGTTCGGCTTCTGGCCCGCTTGGCCGCTCACGATGTTCGAATGCAGGCTCCGATCGAGGTGCACGCTCTGTCCGTGTCTCATTTTCAGATGGTGATCTCGAGGCGTCGCTACCACGATCGAAGCTCTCGCTAGCTGAGCCCGCGTGAGAGTCTTGCGCCGCATTATCTCCGGCGTGATGAGGTGTGTTATCGCCGTGAGCTTGAGGACCTTCGTCTCCACCTCGTCCTCGTCCTCGACGGCGTCGTCCGCGACGGCTTCTTCCAGTTCGCTCTGGACGCGAACCGGTTTCGCCGGCTTGCGCAGGCGGGGCGGTCACTTCGGGACGAGGACCCTGACTGCCGGCCGGTGCAGCGGATTGCCGCGGCGGTTGCTGCGAGCGTTTCTCTGATTCCGAACGTTGCCCAGCTTCAGGCGCGGAATGCTCTCGAGGTTTTCGATCTGGTCGATGCGCATCGCGTGCACCGTGTTGGCCACCGCGTTCCCGATCAGGACGCGCTCGATCGCGGTCTCTCTCCCGCCCGCCCGTGCGACCGTGGCGGTCGCGACCTCCGCGTGACTCGTGCCGCTCTCTTCGTACGGCCTCATGTCGAGGGCGGGGTTTCACTTCTTGCGCGGGAGCGGCTTCAGGTTTACTTCCCATTCCACCGAAGAAGAAGCGCCACAAGCGAACGAAGATACCGACCTGCTCCGCTGCTGGTGTGACTGCTCGCGGCGCCGATTCTGCCGCGACGGAGGGTGGTGGCGGAATACTCGGAACGGTAGATGAGACGACTGCGGCTGAGGCGGCAACGCCCGACGGTTCACGTTTGGCTTCATCGACGACAGGCGTGGGTGCGGCGGGGATCAGGTGACTCAAGTTGCTGTTCTCAGGCAGCAGTGATTCGTCGTCTCGCACTCGCCGAATCTCATAGGCAGGTGTTTCCATGTAGCGATTGGGTACGAGTACCACCTGCGTGTCGCTCTTGGAT
Source organism: Steroidobacter sp. (assembly GCA_025929585.1). Taxonomy (GTDB): domain Bacteria; phylum Pseudomonadota; class Gammaproteobacteria; order Steroidobacterales; family Steroidobacteraceae; genus Steroidobacter. The sequence continues at coordinate 9,711 of JAICPY010000015.1, read as the reverse complement.
TCGATGCTGTTGAGCCATTCGCGTTTCTCGTTCATGAGATACGTGGCCACTTCGACCGGGAGCTGCGCGATCACTTTGACCGTCCGATCCTTGCGAGCCTCTTCCCCTATTAGGCGCAGCAGCGCGAGAGCCAGCGATTCAACGCTTCGAATCGCGCCCATCCCGTTACATCGCGGGCAGGAAATGCTCGCGGATTCTCCGATTGAGGGACGCAAGCGCTGGCGTGACAGCTCCAGTAAACCGAAGCGTGAGATGCGGCCGATCTGGATACGCGCTCGGTCTTGTTTGACTGCATCACGCAAACGATCCTCGACCGCGCGCTGATTCTTCTGCGACTCCATGTCGATGAAATCGACGACGATCAAGCCACCGAGATCGCGCAGCCGCAGCTGACGCGCAATTTCATCCGCAGCTTCCAGATTCGTATTGAGCGCTGTCGCCTCGATGTCGCTGCCGCGAGTGGCTCGTGCCGAATTGATATCGATGGAGACGAGCGCCTCGGTCGGATCGATCACGATCGAGCCGCCCGAGGGCAGGTTCACCTTGTGAGAGTGCGCTGACTCGATCTGATTTTCGATCTGAAACCGAGTGAACAGCGGAACCGGGTCTTCGTAAAACTTGAGCTTGCGCAACGTCGCCGGCATGAAACGCTGCATGTACTGCTGGGCTTCGTTGAAGACGTCCTTGCTGTCGACCAGGATTTCGCCGATATCATCTGCGAGGTAATCGCGCAGTGCTCGGATGATCGCCTTGGATTCCTGATAGATGAGAAAAGGAGCAGGGCGCCCCTCGGCTGCCTGCGCGATCGCATTCCAAACCTCTTTCAGATTGTCTAAGTCCCATTGCAGCTCTTCCGCCGAGCGACCGACGCCTGCAGTGCGAACGATGGCACCCATGCCGTCGGGGATTTGAACCTGATCGAGCGCTTCGCGCAGCTGCTCACGGTCCTCACCTTCGATGCGGCGCGAAACGCCGCCGGCGCGGGCATTGTTCGGCATCACGACGAGAAAGCGTCCTGCGAGGCTGATGAACGTCGTGAGCGCCGCTCCCTTGTTGCCGCGCTCTTCCTTTTCAACTTGAACGATCAGTTCCTGACCTTCTTCGAGAAGCTCACGGATGTTGAGGCGGCCGCTCAACGAAGCGTTCGACTTGAAGAATTCCTTGGAGACTTCCTTCAGGGGCAGGAAGCCGTGGCGCTCCGCGCCGTAATCGACGAAGCACGCTTCGAGGCTCGGCTCGACACGCGTGATGCGTCCTTTGTAGATGTTGGCTTTTTTCTGTTCGCGGGAAGGTACTTCGACGTCTAGATCGTAGATTTTCTGTCCATCAACCAGAGCGACGCGCAACTCTTCTTCTTGAGTTGCATTGACTAGCATTCGCTTCATGAGACCCTTCTAAATATTCGTGAAGGGCCGCGAGATCACGCACGGCGGGCGCCAGCATTGGACGGAGGGAGCGTTCGGGGAATGAATTCATCCGACGTTGCCTTGCGCGGGCTTGGGAACCCAGCGCCTTTTTTATCCTGTCACTTTGTAGGCCCGCTCGCGGCGCTTCGCGTCGATCCAGATCCCGAGTTGCAGGTCTGGCATCGCCGTACGCGCGGCCGGAGCGATGGTTTCGAGCAACCGCGTCTGAAAAGGCCGGACAGGCACGTTGTGAGTTGCGCTACTCCCGGAGCTACGCTCCACGGGGCATCGCCTGCCTCGACCAGAACCAATACGACAGAGCTGAACGGAACCAACTAAGATGCAATCACTATCGAATAGAGGACCCTGACGATCGGGAGCACTTGAAAGTGCGCTCGAGCGGAGCGCATCGGATCGCGCCCAAATTAGATCTGGGGCATCTCGCAACGATCAGAGTGTCCTGATTCGACAGTCATTGCGCATGAGCTTCAGTACGCAAGTTCAAACAAGCTCGAACCTGTGCCACTGAAACAGAGAAATCGCGCGGAATATAACAGAGCACTTCAGACCAATCAATGGCTTACGAGTGACTATGGAGCAACGTCTTAGGCCCGCCGATGCTCGCAGCGGAGTTTCGTATCTGGAAGCGACGCAGGGCGATGCTGGCCAACGCATCGATAACTATCTGGTTCGCGAGCTCAAAGGCGTGCCGCGCAGCCTGATTTATCGAATCCTGCGCACGGGCGAAGTTCGCGTCAACGGTCGTCGCGCAAAGCCCGATTACCGGATAGTCGAAGGTGATCGCATCCGTTTGCCGCCGATGCAGCGAGAAGCGAGATCAGAGGTGAAACAGCCGTCGAAGTCCTTGCGCGACTTCATCGCCTCGGCGGTGATCTATGAAGATAGAGAGCTGTTCGTGATCAATAAGCCGCCTGGCGTCGCGGTTCACGGCGGAAGCGGACTGAGCTTTGGCGTCATCGAAGCGCTGCGTGCGGTCCATCCCGAGCTCAAGGAACTCGAGCTCGTCCATCGTCTCGATCGCGAAACGAGCGGCTGCTTGCTGATCGCCAAGCGGCGTTCGGTGCTGCGGGAGCTACACGCCTTGCTACGGGATCGGTCGATGGACAAGACCTATCAGGCGCTGCTGTGTGGGCGCTGGCCGTATGGAACGAAGACCATCGAATTGCCTCTGAAGACGAATCTAAAGCAGGGCGGTGAGCGAGTCGTACGTGTTCATGCAGAAGGTCAGGAAGCGCTGAGTACCTTCACTCCGGTACAACACTTCGGAAAACTCGCGAGCTTGATGTCCGTATCGATTGGCACTGGGCGGACGCACCAAATTCGCGTGCATGCCTCGCATGCCGGTTATCCGATCGCATGTGACGATAAGTATGGCGATCGACAGAAGGATGCGAAGCTCAAAGAGTTTGGATTGCACCGCATGTTTCTGCACGCGTACTCGCTGAGCTTCACGCGGCGAGATTCGCCGGCCCCATTCTCGATTACGGCTCCGCTTCCCGATGATCTGCAGTCGGTGTTGGAGCAATTGGAACAGGCTTACCCGGCCGCGAATAGGCAGCGCAACAGCAAAGCGCGATCGGCCGGAGGGCTCAAGGCACCTTGAATCCATGACGTCGCAGTGCACCGGAGAGCCAAATTAGAGGCAAACCGATGAGTGCTGTTGGATCCTGGCTATCGACGCGAGTGAATAGCGATATGCCCAATGCTTCGATCTTGAATCCGCCTGCGCAATGATAGGGTTTGTCGCGAGCGACATAACTTCGGATCTCTTCTTCGGTCAGAGTTCGAAAGTGCACCGTCGTTGCGTCTAAGTGGCCTTCGTTCGATCCGGTTTCGGAGTTGACGACGTGGACCGCGGTATAGAAGGTGATGCGTTGCCCGCTGAGTTGTTGGAGTTGCGCAATAGCGCGCTCGCCCGATCCGGGCTTACCGAGGATCTCGCGACCGCAGACCGCCAGCTGATCGGATCCGATCACCAGCGCTTTGGATTGACGCTGCGCGACGCTCTCTGCCTTCGCGCGGGCCAGGCGATGCACCAAGTCGATAGGCAGTTCGGCGGGTAGGGAGGTCTCATCCACATCGGGTGCGGCGACTGTGAAAGGAATTCCCAATCTTTCCAAGAGCGTACGGCGATACTGAGAAGTGGACCCGAGCACACACCGCAATCCTTGCGCACCACTCGTCATCGACCTGTCCTCATCAGACGATCCCTTAGAAAAACAAGCATTTAAAGGCCTTTTGCTTTTGACAGCCAGGGGGGGCGCCGCTAGTATACGCGCCCCATGCCGAGCCCCCCGGACGTCCGACACGACAATATCGTGGATGCCGCTGTGCTGGCTGGCGCAGGCAGCGAGATCGATCGGACCTACACCGGCGCGGAGCTAGCTCGCCTCAGCGAGGCAGGAGCGGCCAAGAGCTCGAGCGTAAGCGCACATCTCAGCTTCTCCGAGTTTGATGGGCGGCCCGTGATTACAGGGCGTGTGTCCGGCACGATTGTGCTGACTTGCCAGCGCTGCATGAGTCTGCTGTCCAATCCGTTGGACGAGAGCTTTCGGGTGTTGGTCGTAGATGAAGAATTGGCTGATGAGCCTGGCGGGTACGAGCCCGTCCTGGCGAATCCGAATCGATTTGACCTGCGTTGGCTCGTTGAGGATCAAGTTTTATTGGCGTTACCGCTGGTCCCGATGCATGCCGAGGACGATTGTGACGAGCAGCAGCGATTGCAGCAGGCACAGTCCGAGATAAACGATGCAGACGCAGGACAGAAACCGTTTCAGAATCTGCGGGACATGATGCGTAAGCGTTGAACCGCATTAGTGGAGTAGAGAATCATGGCAGTTCAAAAGAGCAGAAAGACCCCCTCCAAACGCGGCATGCATCGTTCGCACGATGGTTTGGAGCGCCCTGCGTTGTCCGTCGATCCGACATCCGGAGAAACGCACTCACGTCATCGCATCACCCCGGACGGTTTCTATCGCGGCAAGAAAGTCATCGAGACCCGCGAGAAGTCGGACGCAGAATAAGCGTCTACCATTTGGCCCGCGCTTAAAGCTCAATCGAGAGCTCATGAGTGGGCCAGTTGAATCCGACTGACGTGCTTCATACCAAGGCTGCCGCGCATGAGCAGCCTTTGTTCCGCACCCTCCAGCACACCCTTCAGCTTCCATGAGTAGCAACGGGCCGATCACGATCGCGGTGGATGCGATGGGTGGCGACCATGGCCCGCAAGTTACAGTGCCGGCCTCGCTAGCCGCGTTACGTGGTGAGCCGCACCTACGAGTGATCCTCACCGGTATCCCAGAACAGATCCATCCTCTCCTTAAAGGTATCTCTCCTAAGTTGGCCGAGCGACTCATCGTGCGCGCCGCCACTCAGGTCGTGAGCATGGATGAGAAGCCACAGGATGCGCTGCGTAAGAAGAAAGATTCTTCGATGCGCGTTGCTATCGATCTCGTGAAAGCGGGGGAGGCGCAAGCCTGCATCAGTGCAGGCAATACTGGCGCGCTCATGGCGACTGCTCGCTTCGTGCTGAAAACGATCGAAGGTATCGATCGTCCAGCAATCATATCGCGCATACCGGCTCGTCACGGGCATACACATGTCTTGGATTTGGGCGCGAATTCCGAATGCACCGCCGAGCATCTATTTCAGTTTGCCGTCATGGGCTGCGTCGTTGCCTCCGATATGCACGGCATTGCGAAGCCTCGCGTAGGCTTGCTCAACATCGGCGAAGAAGAGATGAAAGGCGATGGCGTCGTACAAGAGGCATCGCGGCTGCTCTCCGCAAGTAAGCTCAACTACATTGGGTTCGTGGAGGGCGATGATATTTTCTCCGGCGAGGCCGACGTCATCGTAACGGATGGGTTCACCGGCAATGTCGCACTGAAGACCATGGAAGGCGTCGTATCGATGCTTGTTAGCGCTGCAAAGGCGGAATACACGCGCAATCCGTTGCGATATCTCGCGGCACTCGCGTCTTGGCCTGTGTTCAAGTCACTGCGTCGAGAGTTCGACCCTCGCACCTATAACGGGGCCAGCATGGTGGGTTTGAGCGGCATCGTCATCAAGAGTCATGGACGAGCCGATGAGGTTTCGTTTGCGAACGCGTTACGAGTTGCCCTGATCGAAGCCCGTAAGGGTGTGCCAAGCCAGATTTCGAACTTGCTGAAGGCCCAGCGTCAAGAATCGGCGGCATAGATACTGGAATCCGCTTGGCGGCGGCGCTACCTTGCGTCTGGAATGAAAGTGTGTTGAAGCTGTCCAATGCTGCGTTGTGGACGCACGAGAGAACTGTGAGTAGACGAGTTCCCAGAGCCCTTTTGATCGCCGCGCTGACTTTGGCTTGCGCGAGCTCCGGCGTGGCCTCGGCTGCGACCTACCTCCTGCCGTCGGGCTCGGATACCGTAGTAGGCGAGGTCCAGCGCGTCATCGCGCAGCACGAAGACACACTACTGGATATCGGACGGCGAAACGGAGTTGGCTACGAGGAAATCGTCGCAGCGAATCCCGGGGTTGATCCTTGGCTGCCCGGGGAGGGCACAGAGGTGCTGATTCCCTCTCGATACATCCTCCCGGCTACGCCGCGTGAGGGTATCGTCGTCAGCCTCGCCGAGCATCGTCTCTATTACTTTCCGCCCTCCAAAGCGGGCGCGCCTCCGGTCGTGAAGACGTATCCGATCAGTATCGGCAAGATGGATTGGAAGACCCCATTGGGCCGAACTCGCGTCATCAACAAGCGCGAAAAACCGGCTTGGTATCCCCCTGAATCCGTCCGGCGTGAGCACGCTGCGGAAGGTCGGCCATTGCCGAAGGTCGTGCCTGCGGGACCAGACAATCCTTTGGGGGACTACGCGATGCGCCTTGATATCCCGGGCGGCGCATATCTAATCCATGGAACGAATCGTCCTGCAGGCGTCGGCATGCAAGTCACTCACGGATGCATCCGAATGTTTCCTGAAGATATCGAGGAATTCTTCAAGCTCGTGCCGGTGAACACGCCGGTGCTGATGATCGATCAGCCATACAAGATGGGCTGGCAGGGGAGCGAGCTATACATCGAAGTCCATTCGCCTCTGGAAGGTCAGAAGGACGAAAGTCTCAGTAGCCTAACCAGCATCACTCGTTTGCTCGTCTCTGCTACGCAGGACCGAACGGTGGCGATCGACTGGTCCCGAGCGGAGAAAGCATTCATCCGCGCTAGCGGAATTCCTGAGCCCGTCGTGCTCGGCAATCAGACGACTGCGCTGATCGGCACGGCTCCGTAAGTTCTATTCAGATCCTTTTGTGATTACGAGCCAGGTGTCAGCAGCGGCTACTGATACACTGCGCATGCGGACCCTGCGGCTGAGGTTATCTATCCACCGAGTTAGTCCATAGCTGAGGCTGTGGGGTCCGCCTTCACATGCCGCGATCGGCCATCGAAATCGGGTTCACTTCTCCTCGGCTACCCCAGCTGGATCTCTGCCGGCTCCAGCCGAATCCTTTCTAAAACGCTCGCGCAAAAAAAACGCCGCGGATTTCTCCGCGGCGCCTTTCGTTCGTCGATCCGATCGAATTACTTCGACACGGACTTCTTGAACATACGATCCATCTTCTCGTTGGTAGCATCGCAGCAGGCCTGGCTGGCCTGAGCGGCCTGCAACGCCTGATTCGCAGCGCTTTGCGCGCTGTCTGCAGCCGAACGCGCAGACTGCGCGGCGCTCGCCGCGGAATCAGCAGCAGCCTTCGCAGCCGCCGCATCCTGCACTGCCTTATCGGCGGTTGCGCGGATTTCGTCGACTGTCTTCTGCGATACGCAACCGCTAGCAGCGACGAGTGCAGTAGCAGCAAGGACTGCCTTCAGCGTTGTGGAGATCGTTTTCTTCATGACTTCTTTCCCCTTCATTCTGGGACGGATAAAAAATGACCAGAGCGACAAATTTTCACGGCCTCTTAATCCGCAGGACTTATGGCTTGTTCCCGCGAAGATAGCCACAGAAGGTCCTTTTTTGTAAAAGCTCCCGGGCACGACCGAGCGCGGAGGATACAAGATTGGCGCGTGGGGATAAAGGTATCTGAGTGGACGTCGTCTAGGTGCGACACGCTACAGGCAACCGTTTGGCGTCATCTCCAGCAACCGGAATCGTCCCCTGGAGTGCGCGCGCCCGATTCATCTATCGTTAGTGTCTGGCATGCGGCGGTGTCATCCAATTGGCCGTTGATCGCTCTGGCTCGCGCCGTGTACGTCGTATCCGTTACATCTACGAGGTCGATGTTATACATCCCACTTGGCGTAACCAACGGTATCCCAAGTCCCGCCGGAGGGGCATCGTCCAGCTCAGCTGCGGTCGAATAGCGGTTTCGCTGAAGGAAGAATTTCTCTTGCGCTGCTTGAATCCGCAGCAGTTGCGTTTTCGCTTCCGTCCGGTTCGTGCGGATTAGATATCCGCGATAGGTGCTGAGGGCGATCGTGCCGAGAATTGCCACGACGATGATAACCACCATGAGTTCGATTAGGGTGACGCCGCTCATGGGGCGGAGGGGACGCGCTGCACGCACCCGCGGTACCGTGGTTCTCTGCGAGTTTGCTTGAGTGATCATGATCGACATACGTTCATCCTATTGAGCGCTGGATTCCCGCCAATACGTCTTGATTCGGCTGTCGAAGTTCGTGCACGCGCTCAAGACCTCGACACCAGAGAGACATACCAGCTTATTTGGCTCCGGGAAAAGGAACGAGATTTCCGGAGCAATGCCACCTTGCGCGAGATCGGCGTAGCGATCTTCAGGGCTAGGCGGATCCGGCGTCTCCGGTGGATCGGTCGGATTAGTCGGATCGCTCGGCGTATCGCGTGGCGGGAGTACCGGAGTAGCATTGATGGCATTAACCACATACGCGCGATTCATGCCTGTGCCGGCTGAGTTCTGCTGACACGTGTTCGTGCTGGAGCGCGAGGGTATGTACGTCGTGAAGAAGATCTTGTTGTCAAACGTGCTGGCAGCGGATAGCACTTTCTCGCCTTGCCAGGCATTACCTGGTTGGTTTAGCAACAGCTTCCAGCCCTTGGAATCCGGGGCGATCACCGGCGTCACATCGGTCGTAAGATCCTGCAGGTCCGCATCAGCATCAGTGATGACATCAAAGCTGTCGTATTCGCTCTGCGTCATAGCACGGAAAGACAGCGGGTCGCGTATGGAGTAAAAGCGATCTTGGGTAACGGTATTGAGAGGATGACCCCTGTAACCTGAGCCGATCGCGATGTTGAGAAAGGGCACGGTGCCTGGCTGCTGAATCGCTGCCACATCCGGCACATTGTAGAAGCGCCTCGAGTTCTCCTCGGTGGGCGAGGCCGCTCCGTGACTGCCTAAGGAAGCTATGACGCCTCCGGCAACCAAGGCGTTTGCAGCGTTGCCGTTGGTGATATCAAAGCGCCACAACTGAGCCGCCATATCGCCGACGTACATGCGATCTGCATAGCCATCCAGGTTGGTATCGAGTACTGCAACCCGGCTGGGGATGCTGTGAACCATCCTTTCCAGTTGCAGGTCCGCGGCGCCGGGCGTCGCAAGTGGCACCACGGGCCCGGCAGACCATAGAAGGGTACCGTACAGTGCATCGACCATGAAAATCCGATTTCCCGCACTAGCGCTACTGACATAGAACTGTCCGTCTTCTGCAGCGTCGTATCCGCCACCAATGACAAGCGCGAGCTTCTGGCTGTTTTGTGTAGCCCCGTCGATGTTTACGCGAGCCAGTACGGGCGTGGACCAAGCCTGACCGCCGCCTGGGAACTGTGAGGACCACATGAACTTCGGCTCGCTCTTCGAGGTGACATCCAGTCCGTAATAGGTGTTGCCGCCGCGGCCTTGCCCGAAGAACAGCAGCACCCTATCACCTGCATCCGAGTCGATAATCCCATCTGAGTTTACGTCGTACTTGAGTACCGAAATTTCGCCATCAAGCGTGTACTGCTTCGTTGCCGTTGTTTCGTTCTGATAGAGCATCTTCAATTCAGGCAACACCTCTTGCGGAATGAAGGCCCATAGCTCTTCTCCAGACGCGGCATCAATAGCATGTAGGTAGCCGTCATTGGTGGGCACGAAGATTGCGGCGTCATCGAGGTCGCTGTCTGAGGGCGTACCTCCATAGATAACTACGACGGGCTGCGCGTGGAGGGAGTCGCCCATGATGCGTCGCGCTTCGGTGTTGTTGCCGTTCACCGGATCTTTGTCCTGAACGTCGATTCCGCGGGCCCAGTCGATGAGATCTTCTCGAGTCGGATCGCCGGCGGCTCCCAAGCCGAAT
>JAICPY010000131.1 GCA_025929585.1 Steroidobacter sp. | reverse complement strand
GACGATTTCACGCGTGTCGATGCTGGGCACAAATCCGCCAGTGGCACTCGCGACCAGCTGACCGACGCTGTCCTTGGAAACGGTCAGGTCGAGAATCACCCGGTTGTCCGGCGTGATTTGCGGAGTCACCTTCAGGCTCAACACGGCCTTTTTGAACTGTGTGGTCGTAGCGCCGCTAGAGGAAGACTCTTGATAGGGGATCTCGACGCCCTGCTCGATCGTTGCTTCGCGCTGATTTGCGGTAATCAAGCGTGGCGAGGAAATGATCTCGCCTCGGCCCTCGGCTTCAGCAGCCGACAGCTCCAGATCAACGATGTAGTCGGAGTCCAGGAGTGTCGTTGCGATACGCATTGCTGGGTTCGCAATCGGAAGGTTGACGAGGTAGCGATCGTCTTGCCCGGGCTGAACGAACGCGTTCGGCAAATCGATACCGGGACTCGGGCTGAGCGGCAGCTCATCGTCCTCGGTTACGAAACCTGGTGCACCGATGATACCGGCGCCGTCGCTTCCACCGTGATCGATCGCAACCGTGCCGCCAAAGCGCACACCGAGATCTCGGCTGAAATCATCGTTCACGATAACGATGCGCGCTTCGATCATGACCTGTCTGACAGGAATATCCAGAGTTGAAACGAGCCGTCTAATGTCGGCAAGGCGCTCGGATGTGTCTTGAAGCAGTAGCGTATTCGTGCGCTCGTCGATGGCTACACTGCCGCGATCGGATAGCAACGAGTTATTGGCGCCGGATTTGATCAAAGAAGCCAGATCGCCTGCCTTCGCATAGTTAACCTGCAAGTACTCCGTGCGAAGCGGTGCCAGTTCTTGTACCTGCGCCCTTGCGGTCAGGATTTCCTTTTCACGCGCAGCGATTTCCGATGCTGGCGCAATAAACATGACATTGCCATCGCGACGCATATCCAAGCCCTTTGTGCGCATCACGATATCGAGAGCCTGATCCCAAGGAACGTTCTGCAAACGCAGGGTAACGTTGCCACCCACGCTGTCGCTGATAACCATGTTCTGGCCGCTAGTGTCAGCCAGCAACTGGAGCACTGCGCGAGTTTCGATGTCCTGGAAATTGAGGGTCAAGCGCTCACCCGTGTACTCACGTTGATCCTGAAGCTCGGGGGGAAGCTTCACGACCGGCTTGATCTCGATTGTGTAGACGTTATCCGATTGATAAGCGAGCTGCTCGTAGTCGCCCGATGCAGCGATGACCAGGCGAGTGCCATCTGCAACTCGCATTGCATCGACCGTGCTGACCGGCGTTGCAAAATCGGTGACGTCTAACCGCTGCATCAGGGATTCAGGCAGAGAGGTCTTTGCGAAATTGACGACGATGCGACCACCCTCCTGACGGAGGTCGGCGGGTACTCGCGCATCCGTGAGCTCGACCACGATGCGGCCGGAGCCATCAGCGCCGCGACGGAAATCGATGTTATTGACGCTTCGCGTACCCGAGACCGAGGCAGCCGGTCTCGCCGTGCTGGCAGCAGCGGCGGTCGCCGTGGTATTTGAGGTCACGGATGCCGGACGAGTTGCACCGCCGCCGATCGTTACGACGATGTTATTGCCCTGAACCGAAGTTTCGTAAGGCACCAGGCTGTCGACATTTAGAACGACCCGAGTGCGGCCATTCGCTTCGGCAACGTTGACCGTGTCCAGCACGCCTTGCTTGACATCTACGCGTCGCGAATTCATCCCGACCGCAGTATTCGGCAAGTCCAGTGCGATGCGCGCTGGATTATCGACAGTGAATGTCAGCGGGGTTGGAGCCGTATCGCTCATGCGAAGCGTCAACTGCACTGCATTGCCGCTGAGAGCACTTGCTTCGATGCTTTCGAGTCGGTTGGTGCTCTGTCCGAACGCCGCTGGCCCCAGCGCCAGCGATGCGATCGAGGCGATTGCCGCGCGCTGAACGAGAGAGGGAATGCCTACGCGAATGGAATTCACGGCGGCGAGTATTGAAGACAACATTCTTACTTTCTCCCTGAGATCATTCGGTCAACGCCAGCGCAGCTGGCCGCTCGATGTATCCGCCAAGACCATCGGGCACTATTTCTATGATTGAGATCTTGGTGCTTGAAATGCCAATGACACGACCGTCGTTTTGCCCCATGAAATTCCCCGGCAACACTCGGTGCACGAGTCCATCCTTGCCTTGAACCAATCCATAGTTTCTCCCCTGCAGCTGCAGGGTTCCGACCATTCGCATGGTGTCCAACGGGAACTGCTCGAGAAACTCGCGCGGCCGCTTGACGTCGGGTCGGACTGCAGTTGCGACGTCGCTACGCGATGGCGCACTCGGCACGAACGGTGAGCGCAGACTCGCTGCGCTATAGGCAAATGCCTCATACGGTTTGATTTCCGGCAGCGGCTCGATGCGCTCACCGGGTTTGTTCTTGATCTCGGCTACCTTCTGCTCGAGCTCATCGAGGTGGTTTGAACAACCGCCCAACAGCAGTAGGAGGACCGAAGCCAGGGAAATGATCCTAGTGTGAGTCATAGTCAATGCTTCTTTCGGTACCATGACGCAGCCTTAAGCCTTCGCCTTGCGGCCTGGGCGCTTCTTTGATTTCGCCGGAGCCGGCTTCACCTGGCTCGCCTGCTCCTCTTCATCCAGGTACCGATAGGTTTTCGCAGTCACATCGAGCTGGAGCTGATCGGCACCGGCATCCTTCGATGCTGGGACAATCTCTACATCATGCAGGGTGACGATGCGGGGCAAAGCCGCGATACCGCTGACGAATGCGCCGATCGCGTGATAACTGCCGGTTAGGCGCATCTTGATTGGCAGCTCTGCATAGAAGTCTTTATTGACCTGCTGGGCAGGCTGGAAAAGCTTCTGATCCAAGCCGGCACCCGAACCCTGTTGGGAAATGTCGGTCAAGAGGTTGGGAACCTCGGTCTTGTTCGGGAGCTTGCGTAGCATCGCGCCGAAGGATTGCTCCATCTCCGCGAGTTGCGCTTTGTACGCGTCGAGATTGGCCGCCTTCTTGGCCTTCTGCTCTAAAGTCGTGAGCAACGTGCCCTCTTCGGCCCGCGCCGTATCGATTTCCGGCTTCTTCGGTTTCCAAGCCAAGAAATAAACCAGTGCGACCACGGCGACCACGAACACAATTCCAATTGCCCCGGCTCGGAAGACAATCGGCCAACGGCCCGGATCGTTTGGATCCAGATCTCGAATCTGGTCGAGTACGTTGCTCATCGGTTGTCTCCCGCGGAAGCGACTTGTGCGTCAGCATCCGAAGAGGCTAGTGGATTCTCTTGATTAGCGTTCAGAGTGAACTCGGCGCCGGCATCGCCGGAGCCCTTCGTCTGCAGGATGTCCAACGCCGGATCAGCCAGCCATTCGGACGCATCGATGTTCCTCATGTATGACGCGACTCGCGTGCTCGATTGCGCGAGCCCGCGGATTTGGATCCGTCGATTGGTCTGTTTGACGGAAGTCAAATGAATGCCGTCTGGTATGGTTTTTACCAACTGATCGAACACGTGCACGATCTCTGGTCTGCTGCGCTCGAGTTGCTCGATCACCTGCATGCGCGCAATCAATCGCTGCTTCTTCTGCTCGAGATCCAAGATTTCGGTGATCTGCTTATCCAAGCTCGCGATCTCGTCTTTTAAGTACTGGTTGCGCGCGCGTTGGTCGTCGATCGCAGATTGCATTTGCAAGCGGACGCCGAAAGCGATGACCGCGGCAACTACCAGTGCGAGTGCGAACGCGGCACCGAATTCTTGGCGCTTGCGTTTGCGCTCTGCTTCGCGCCAGGGGATTAGATTAATTCTTGGCATGTCAGTCGAAGCTCCGTAGGGCCAGACCGCAAGCGGTCAGCAGGGCCGTTGCATCCTTCTTTACAGCTTGTGCTTTTGCTTTTTGGCTGACTTTCATCTGACCGAGCGGATCGCCACGCTGGGATTCGATACCTACTCGGCTTTGGATCATTTCCGCAGCGCCGGAGATGTTCGCGCATCCGCCGCAGATCAGAATCTGTTCGGGTTGTTCGCGACCTGCGCCGGAGGCAAGGAAGAACTGCAACGAACGACTCACCTGCTGGCACATATCGTCGATGAAGGGGCCAAGCACTTCGGTTTCGTAGTTACCGGGCAAACCGCCTTCTTTCTTGGCGCGGCCGGCCTCTTCCATGCTCAGTCCGTAGGTGCGCATCACCTCTTCGGTGAGCTGTTGCCCGCCGAAAGAGAAGTCGCGCGTGTAGATGACTTTGAGGTCACGCAGCACGCTAAAGGTCGTGCTGCTGGCGCCGAAGTCGACGACCGCAATCACTCGGCCGAGGCCACCGTCCGGCATTTGATGTGTCAACAATCGGCAGGCGTTCTCGAGAGCGAAAGCCTCGACGTCCACGATTTTGGCCGACAAACCCGCTGCTGCGCAGGCAGCGACGCGCTGTTCGACGTTCTCGGAGCGAGTTGCCACGAGCAGCACATCGAGCATGTCCGGATCTTTTTCGGAAGGCCCAATCACTTCATAGTCGAAACTCACCTCTTCCATCGGGAAGGGGATGTACTGATCGGCTTGCATTTCTACCTGGCCCTCGAGCTCGTTCTCGCTCAAGGTGCGCGGCATCTGAATGACTTTGGTGATCGCTGCATCGCCGCTGATGGCAACGGCCACGTCCTTGGCGCGAGCGCCCGAGCGCTTGACGGCGCGCTTGATTGCATCGCCGACGGCACTGGCGTCGACGATCGCCTTCTCATTGATGGAGTTCGGCGGAGTGGCCTCTGCGGCGTAGGACTCCACGCGATACTGACCGCCGCTCATACTGAGCTCGATCAGCTTCACCGAGGAGGTGGTGATGTCCAAACCGATCAAGGGTCGGGATTTGGCGGTTAAAAGCACGCTAGTTCCTCTTCTGAATCAGACGCTTAGGTCACGATCAGAGATCGGGCACGAAACACGGGCGGCAACTATATACAGCAGCGTGTTAAGTTGAATGTGAGCAGCCTCACGAAATACCATCGCGGCATTCCCGCAAGAAATCGTTCGGTTTTCCTTAGAAGTGGGCGGCGCGTCGGCGGTGACAACGCAACAAGCTGCCGATTCAGGGCGTTACAACAGCGTCAGGCGCGGCCAGCACCCGTTTTGAGTGACGTACGGAACGACAGTCGGGTCTAATGGCCCAATGCACTTATCATCCGCCGGCAACCCCGCTGTCTTTAGTTGAACCCATAGACCGGTGGCTTTGCGTCCTCACCTTCCGATGAGTTTGCGTTCTAATTCGCAGCTACTATTGCACAAGCGATTTTTATAAAGCAAGGACTTAGAGTTTATTGTTGTTATGCGACGTTACGTTTTATCACCGCTGCGGGTGACGGCAGCCCTGGTTGTCGTCTTGGTTGGAACGCTCACTTTGGCACTGCTGGGTGCGTATCAATACATCCGGCCGGCTCTGCCCGATGTCACGGCCATCAAAGATATTCGGTTGCAGGTACCGCTGCGTGTGTATAGCCGCGACGGAAAGCTGATTGCACAGTTCGGTGAGCAGCGGCGCATTCCGCTTGCGTTCGATGCGATTCCAACTCAGCTCGTGAATGCGGTATTGGCAGCGGAGGACGATCGCTTCTTCCAGCATAGCGGCATCGACTATCCCGGATTGATCCGCGCGATCGTGCGTCATCTCGCTTCGGGTGATCGCGCCGAAGGCGGCGGCACGATCACTATGCAATTGACTCGCGGAATCTTTTTGAGCCCGGAGAAAACCTATCGACGAAAGTTGCTGGAAATTTTTCTTGCACTGCGGATCGAGCAAGAGCTAACGAAGCAAGAAATCCTCGCGCTCTACGTAAACAAAATGTTTCTCGGCCAACGAGCCTATGGAGTCGGCGCGGCAGCGGAGGTTTATTTCGGCAAGACAGTGGATCAGCTCACCTTGCCTGAGATCGCCTTGATTGCCGGAACCTTTCGTTTGCCCTCACGCGATAATCCCGTGGCAAACGCAGACCTCGCTCGGCAGCGCCGCGCGTATGTGCTTAGGCGTATGCGAGAAAAGGAATTCATTACTCAAGATCAACATGATGCTGCGGTAGCGGCACCGGTTCAATCGAAGCTTCATGGCCCAGCGGTAGAAATCGAAGCGCCGTATGTTGCGGAGATGGCGCGAGCGTCTTTACTCGAACGTTTCGGAGCTGAGGCTTACACCGCTGGTTACGAAGCAATCACGACCGTAGACAGCCACCTGCAGGTTGCCGCAGTGCGTGCATTGCGGGCGGCACTTCTTGATTACGACCAACGCCATGGTTACCGAGGACCTCTCGGACGTGTAGCGCTATCGGCCAAATCGACAGAGAAGGAGTGGACGCAGGCTCTAGAGGAGTATGCGCCTCGCGTCGGGCTCGAGCCTGCGTTGATTGTCGCGCTCCAAGACAAGGAAGCCGTCGCGTTTTCACGCACCCATGGTCGTCTGAATCTCAAATGGTCAGGCATCAGCTGGGCCCGGGAGCCGAGAGCTGATGGCAGCGTGGGCCCGGCGCTAGAACGTGCGGGCGATGTTTTAGCGCTTGGAGACGTCGTATTCGTCGCTCAAGAGCGCAGTGGCGATTGGCGCTTGGTGCAGATGCCGGAGGCGCAAGGCGCATTCGTCGCGCTCGATCCGCAAGATGGCGGAGTATCTGCTTTGGTCGGTGGATTCGATTATTACGCCAGTAACTACAACCGCGCGGTGCAGGCAAAGCGTCAGCCTGGATCGGCCTTCAAGCCGTTTCTTTACTCAGCTGCGTTGGATCACGGATTCACGCCCGCGAGCATCATCAACGATGCTCCTTTGGTCATCGAAGACCCAGGACTCGAGGCGAGTTGGCGGCCGCAAAACAACTCGCGCGAATTTCGTGGGCCAATGCGCCTTCGCGAAGCCCTTGTGCGTTCGCGCAATCTAGTATCGATTCGACTGATGCACGCGCTTGGACCTGCTTACGCGACGCAGTACATCCAACGTTTCGGCTTTGCGGAGAACGCTCTGCCACGCAATCTTTCTCTCGCGCTCGGTACTGCGCAAGTTTCGCCTTTGGAAATGGCGAGCGCGTACGCAGTCTTTGCGAATGGCGGATTCCGGGTCGAGCCTTACTATTTACAGCGCGTGATCGGTCCGGATAACAATGTTGTATATGAAGCCGAACCTCGCTTCGCGTGCGCCGAGTGCATCAAGGATGAACCCGAAACAGAGGGCGGCCTACTCAATGCATCGATACTTGCCGTGCCTAGCGATGAATCGCGTTGGGGTGGCTTGACGTACCTCGATGAGAAACGCCTTGCACCGATCGCCATCTCACCTCAGAACAGTTATCTGATGACCGACATCATGCACGATGTGGTCGCGCGCGGCACGGCTGTGCGGGCTCTGCAGCTCAAGCGTGCCGATCTCGCAGGCAAAACCGGAACCACGAACGATCGGCGTGATGCTTGGTTCTGCGGCTTCAATTCGAATCTCGTCGGCGCGGCCTGGGTCGGTTTCGATCAAGAACGCCCGTTAGGGCCAGGAGAGGAAGGTAGTCGCACAGCTTTGCCTATGTGGATTTATTTTATGGCAGAAGCGCTGCGAGGAGTTCCGGAACAACGGCGAGTGCCACCACCCGGTTTGGTATCGATGCGTATCTCCGCTGACACCGGATTCACCGCGCGTCCCGGCGAACCCAATGCGATATTCGAAACGTTCATCGCAGGTCATCTGCCTCCTGAACCGCCGATGGATGGCTCGTTCCCAATCGATTTGGATTCCTCCACCGACGAGGCGGATAGCGGTTCGGAGTCGCTGTTCTAGTAATGGCGCGGCGGTGTGACGAGTGAGACTTTAGATGAGCAAGCGAATGAATCCGCGCGCAGAGCAGTTGCGACGAGCTTTGGCACAAGAAGCTGCCCGCATCATGTCCGAGCAGGGCATCGATGACTATGGCTTGGCCAAGCGCAAAGCGGCCGAGCGGCTCGGCGCTACGGACATATCGGTCCTACCGAAGAACACCGAGATCGAAGAGGCGCTTGCAACCCATCATCGTCTGTTTGAAGGGGGCACACATTCCTCAGTGCTGACTGCGTTGCGCGAAACGGCTCTGCAAGCCATGCGCCTACTCGAACGATTCGAACCGCGCCTCGTGGGGCCGGTGCTGAGTGGCACGGCATCGGCTCATTCGGAGATTACGCTGCACCTCTTTTCGGAAGGCGCAGAGCCGGTCGCATTACACTTGATGGATCGAGGCGTGCCGCATCACATCGGCGAGCGGCGGATGCGATACGAACCAGATCGCCTGGTGAATTATCCGGTGGTCCAGTTCGTGGCAGGTGATAAGGAGATCGATGCGGTCGTATTTCCGGTCAACGGCATTCGTCAGTCGCCATCCAGCCCTGTCGACGGAAGACCGATGCGTCGCGCGGATATCGTCGAGCTCGAATCCCTTCTGAAGCAAGAAGCCCCTAGCGATATCTACTGATCGCTTTGAATCAGGGCGCTTACCCGCGATCGGAGATCTCGAGGTAATCTCGCTTGGTCGCACCAGTGTAGAGCTGGCGCGGTCGAGCGATCTTCATCGTCGGATCCGAGATCATTTCCTGCCAGTGCGCGACCCAGCCGACTGCGCGTGCGATCGCAAACATGACGGTGAACATGGATTGCGGAATACCAATGGCGCTGTAAATGATTCCGGAATAGAAGTCGACGTTCGGGTACAGCTTGCGTTCGACGAAATACTCGTCCTTGAGCGCAATTTCCTCCAACTTCAATGCGAGCTCGAACAGCGGATTGTCGGACTTGCCCAGTTTGGCAAGGACCTTGTGGCACATGCCGCGAATGATGGTCGCGCGCGGATCGAAGTTCTTGTAGACACGATGGCCAAAGCCCATCAGGCGAAAGTTGTCGTTCTTGTCTTTCGCCTTTGCCAAATATTTCGGCACATTCTCGACCGTGCCGATCTGCTCGAGCATCGCGAGCACGGCTTCGTTCGCACCACCATGTGCCGGGCCCCATAGCGCGCTGATACCAGCTGAAATCGCGGCGTACGGATTCGCGCCCGTACTCCCCGCAAGTCGTACAGTGGACGTGCTGGCGTTCTGCTCATGATCCGCGTGCAAGATGAACAGCAAGTCCAGGGCTTGCGATGTGACCGGATCAACAGTGTATTGCTCGCAAGGCACCGCGAAGAACATGTGCAAGAGATTCGAGCAATAATCCAGGTCGTTGCGCGGATAGATAAATGGCTGCCCGAGCGCATGCTTGTAAGCCGCGGCCGCAATCGTCGGGATCTTCGCGATGATGCGATGGGCAAAAATCTCGCGGTGACGCGGATTATGGATGTCCATCGAGTCGTGATAAAAGGCAGCCATCGATGCAACGACACCCGAGAGCATGGCCATCGGATGTGCGTTGTATTGAAAGCCATTGAAGAATCGCAACAGCGATTCATTGATCATCGTGTGGTACTGGATCGCGTGACTGAATTCGCCGAGCTGATCGCCCGTCGGCAGCTCACCGTTGATCAATAGATAGGCAACTTCGAGGAAGTTGCTTTTCTCCGCCAGCTGCTCGATCGGAATGCCCCGATGCAGCAGCACCCCGGCCTCGCCGTCGATGAATGTGATTTTGCTTTCGCAAGACGCAGTGACCATGAAGCCCGGATCTAACGTCCACAAGCCATGGTCCTTCGACAACGGTGCGATATTCAGGACATCCGGCCCCAGCGTGCCGCTCTTGATCTCAGCAGTCGTCTTTTTGCCGGTCGCCAGATTCGTCAGTTCAAACTTCTTCTCGGACATGAGCTCGTTCCAGCATTAATGGCGCGCGGGCAGATCCGGTCAGGCACTGCTTGAGAACCGACGCGTCGACAAGAGCCGAACAGCCTCTTTCCCGAGCACTGTTATGGGTCGTGCCACGTTGCGAGTCGGAAGCAGAGAAAGCTGCCTAGGCGCGAAATGGGACGCGCAGACTTACACGATGAGGCCGTCGAATCAAGCACGTATGCGAGGGTGCATAGGGCTGCTGGACAACAGCCCGCGCAAGCGCGCCGTTCACTGGATGATCTTGATCACCTGTCCCGGCTTCGGCTCCTTGTCCGGGTATAAGTCATTCAGCAAGCGCAGCGTTTCCAGTGGGTATTTTTGAATCGGTGAGGTCTTCGCGAGATCCGCCATCCGAGTATTGGCGCTCGCAGTAATGGTTTTGATTTTGTACGGCTCGGCCACGGCGAACTCATTCTGCTTCAACCTTCGAAACGTACTTATCGTCGAATTGAACAAGGGGTCCGCCGATGGCGCGCCGCTGGACGCCTTGCTCGCGCCCGCAAAAATGTACGCGAGATTGTTGTAGTAGATGACCGTGTAACGCGCAGGGCCCATGCCAAATGGCGTTTTCGTAGCACGCACGAGTGCCGTGTGCGCCTGCAGCCCATTCACCTCCAAGGCCTCTCCTTGCCCACCACTGCCACGAGCAAGCAATCGCGACAAGAATTCACGAGGTCCGGTATTCGGCGGCGGTGCTTGCGTCTGCATCTGCAGGACGCTGTCCTTCCCAGGTGAGATTGCGACGATGCGATCGCTCTGATTCTCCACTGTCCATCCTGTCGGGAATGCGAGCGTGAAACCCAGGTCCGCATGATAGAAACGATTGCCTTTCAACACTCCCTGCGAACGGCTTGTGCCGAAAGGCATGCCTTGGATGGCGGCCAAATATCGCTCGCGGCCTGAATCGGTCTTGGCTTGATCGTCGTGCAGCTTTTCGGCGGCCTTGACCACTTCGCTCAAGCGTTGATCGTTGTCCGGGTGAGTCGAGAACACACCGTGATAGACCCTCGGATCGCGCTTCTCCTCGCGAGCGCGCTGGATCTCGAACAGTTCCTGATTTTTGAGCAATCTCACGACATCGATCATGTGATTCGGATCCATTCCGACCCGCGCGAGGTATTCGGCGCCCAATCGATCGGCCTCGAGTTCTTGGTCGCGCCCATATCCCCGAATGATGGCGGCGCCAGCGTAATTCGCGAGCCCCGCCAAATCGCCGCTTCCGGTGAAAACACCGACAGCTGCGGCGCCGATATTTGCGAGCGTCGACTGACTTTGCTGGCGCACCGGGTGTCTGGCGGTAACGTGTCCGATCTCGTGCCCGAGCACTGCGGAAAGCTCAGCCTCTGAATTGAGAAAGCTCATGATGCCGCGAGTGATGTACACGAATCCGCCGCCGGTCGTGAACGCGTTGATGTCCTGGCTATCCAGCACCGTAAAGGTGTATTGCAGCTCTGGGCGATGGCTTACTTTCGCGGCGCGCTGCCCAACCTCGTTGACGTACTCCTGCAGGCGGGCGTCCTGATAAGGTCCACCGAACTGCTGCAGCAGCATCGGATGAACTTCCTTCGCACGGTTGATCTCGCCGCTCTCCGACTGCAACACCAGATCGGGTCGGCCCGTCACTGGATTCGTCGCGCACCCGGACAAGGCACTTAATGCGACCAGGCAGAATGCAGCGAGACGAAACGAGGGATGGGTTGTCATGGCAGTAGCTCGGAATGGGTAGTCCTTGATTTGCTCCGGCCTAATCGCCGAGCCAGGAAAGAATGGAGACAAGTCGAAGAATGGTGCCTGCGCGCGGCAGCGCATTCAATCAAAGCCCGCAACGATCGGTCAGGGGAAGTGTCGGCTGGGCGGCT
>JAICPY010000238.1 GCA_025929585.1 Steroidobacter sp. | reverse complement strand
GAGCGCATGAACATGCCGGCAAGCCGACGCTAGTTTGTCTCGAACGATTTGTCTCGAACGATTCGCTAGAAAAGCCGCCCCGCTCCCGCGAGTCGGGGCGCGTAGTACTCGTCATCCAACGTCCGCAACTCCACCGGTCGGCCGGTTTGAGGCGCGTGAATAAAGCGACCTTCGCCCGTGTAGATGGCGACGTGAGAGATCCGCGAGCCTTTGATGCGGAAGAACAATAGATCTCCCGGCGCGAGTCGATTGATGCTCACCGGAGTCGCAGCGGAATATTGCTCGGCCGCGGTACGCGGTGTGGCGATGCCGAGCTGATCGTGGATGTAACGGACCAAACCGCTGCAATCGAAGCTCTTCGGCCCGCTGCCGCCCCATTTGTAAGGCGCCCCGAGGAGCGAAATCGCGCGCATCGCAATCTCGTTGCCGACTGACATGCCCGCGGCCGAAACATCCGGCAGTATCGCCGTCGGAAGCGCGGGCGGAGGACGTGCGGGTGCGGACGAGCACCCCTGGAGCATCAAACCCCATGCTAGATAAGCGAAGCAGAACAATTGCGTAGTCGGGTTCGACATCGTGCTCGATGAGAAGAATGCCGCACTCGACCCTACGTGCCAAGCGCTGAACCGAATCTGAAGACACCCGTATACTGTCCCTCCTTGTCATCTTCTTCCGACGGATATTCATGCGAGTCGCATCCGGACTGATCTTCTGCTTGATGGCGTGCCAATCCTGGGCAGCGGACTTGAGCCCTTGGAATTTGGTCAACGAAGATGCCATCGAGGGCCACGTCGAATTCCTCGCGAGCGATCTGCTCGAAGGCCGCGCCTCCGCCACCCGCGGCTATGACTTGGCCGCAGCCTATGTCGCCGCGAATTTTCGTCAATATGGATTGGCGCCAGCGGGTAGTCAGGATTCGTACTTACAGTCCGTGCCGCTCATCGAGGCGACGCCGGTACTTCCAGGATCTTCGGCGAAATTCGTGCACGAAGACGAAAGCGTCGAATTCGAGTACGGCACCGACTATCTCCCTTCCGCGGACTACTTCTCCGCCAGCTCCACACTCAGCGCTCCAATCGTTTTCGCCGGTTTCGGCATCGAGGCGCCGGAGCTCGAGTACAACGATTTCGCGAATATCGATGTCACCGGCCGCATTGCCGTGATCATCAGTGGCGCCCCGGCGAAGTTTCCGAACAATCAGCGCGCCTACTATTCGTCCGCACTGCAAAAGCTCACCACGCTCGCCGCGAAAGGCGCGGTCGGGCTCATCGTCGTGGATTCGCTAGTGGATGAAAAACGAATGCCGTGGGAACGCGTTGTCGCGATGAGCTGGGCACCGCAGATGCGCTGGCTCGACGATGAAGGCAACCCGCAGGATGCTTTTCCAGAATTGAAACTTCGGTTCCGCTTCAAGAAGGAAGCGGCCGCACGCATTTTCGAGCACTCACCGGTCTCACTGGATCAGGCATTACAAACAGCGGATGCGGGAGAACCTCAGGGGTTCGAACTGCCCGGAATGCTGACGCTTTCCGCGACGACGGGTTTACGCCGCACCGAAAGTGCGAACGTGGTGGGCCTTCTGCAAGGCAGCGACCCTAATCTCAAGAACGAATACGTCGTGGTAACGGCGCATTTGGATCACCTCGGCCGTGGATCTAGCGTCGATGGCGACTCCGTCTACAACGGCGCTCACGACAACGCGGTGGGCATCGGCTTGCTGTTGGAGATGGCTCGCGCACTGCGCGCTTCACGCGTCAAAGCACAGCGCTCGATCCTGTTTGCGGCCGTCACTGCAGAAGAAAAAGGACTGCTAGGCTCTGCATTCTTGGCCAAGCAAGCGATAGACAATCAGCAGAAAGTCGTCGCGAACGTCAACATCGATATGCCGCTGCCTTTGGCACGAACCTGGGACTTCATCGCCTTCGGCGCCGAGCATTCCTCGTTGGGTAATGCGGCACGCACTGCCGCGAGCGCACAGGGTTACAAGCTCAGCCCAGACCCGATGCCCGAAGAGGTCGTATTCGTGCGTAGCGATCAGTTCTCTTTCGTGCGCCACGGAGTACCTGGGCTCATGCTGCATTCGGGCCTGAAGCCGCGAGACTCGGCAATCGACTTGGACGAGCTTCGCCGTAAGTTCTTCAGCACTGACTATCATCAACCCAGCGATGACCTCTCTTTACCGATTGACTATCGCTCGGCGGCCGATCTGACGCGCATCCATTTGCGAATCGTCCTGGACGCGGCGAACGGCGCTCGCCCGAGATGGAACCGTGGGGATTTCTTCGCACAGAAGTTTCGAGCCACCGAATAAGATTCCCGCTGGCCTGGGCAATTCCCTGTATTCACGGCCCCACACGCGACTGCACGGGCCAGGGTGTTGTATAAACCTGAGCGAGCGTGAAGGCTTTCCGACCTGAGGCAAAAAAATGAAGGATCTGACGACGGACGAGCTCGGGGAATTGCGCGAGTCTTTCGATCTAGTCGATGCCGATGGCGACGGCTGGATCGTCAGCGGGGAATTCGGCCATCTTCTCCAGGCTCTCGACCATGACTTGTCCGACGACGAATGTTTGCTGGCATTCGAGCTGACGGATGAAGATGGCGATGGAAAGATCAGTTTCGAAGAATTCATGGGCTGGTGGACGGGCGATTGAGCGTGACGCACTTCACGACTGCTTGAGGCGCCGCACGTCGAGGCGTGATCGATTCCTCATCCTTCGAATATGCGGCTTCAAATCCGCACCTGCCTTAGGCCAACATCCTCCCTCGCACTGTTCAGCGTGCGGGCGCTCGCGCCGACTCTAGGCGTGCAAACGGAGGAAGTCATGAGCGATCAGCAGGACAGCCGATTGAGAATCGGCGATCCAGTCAAATTGAAAGACAGCGACTTGGATCTGCGCGGCGATGTCTGGCAGATGCGCACCGGGCGTTATGTCGTAGTGCGTTGGGAGGACGAATGCCGCTCCACTCATTCGCAAGCAGCCATCGAATATGATCCGACGCGTGCACGCGCGGATTGGAGCCGTAAGCTGGTCACTGAAGATAGATAGTGAGGCTGTTAGTCCGCAGTCCGTAGTCCGCAGTCCGGCCGCAGGCAACAATCGGCCAGCGCTCTACCTTGCTTCTTACTTGCGTCGACGCAAAGCAACCGCGATCGCAAGAGTGCATGAAGCTCCTGCACATTGAAAACTAGTCCGTCGCGTCCGCATTTGGCGGACAACTGCGCACCCTTAGCTCACACGTGCGCCTCCACCCTGCCCTTCCTCCTATCGACGCGAATCGACCGGAACCGATTCGGACGATGCGACTTAAACAATAGACGGTTGTGGAAGCGGGCGAGATGTGCCGCAGCCGCGTCCAACAAAATCCAACGGCTCGAGCTCCACCGCTTGCTCGCAGCGCGTGATCGACGGAGAGAATCCCATGCCACATGACTATCGACGCGAAAGCCAAAGATCCGACCCAAGATCCGACCCAAGAGGCGACTATGGCGGCGGTGGACGGATGCGTTCTGTGTCGGATCGCGACAGATACACGATGAGGGACCAGGACCGCTTCTCGCCTCGCACCGGCTCGTCTTTCTCCGATCGCGACCAAGACAGCGATCGCTCGTATTACGCGGAGCGACCTTTCGAGGATCGCGGCGATCGTTACCCTCGAGCGGGCCATCGCGACATGTACGAACGTAATTCCGAACAAGGTGCGCGTTCGGACGATCGAGCTCCCGAGTACCGAACCCGAGATGACTGGCGACCGCCCAATCGCGGCAGGTTCGACGAACGGCATGGGTTCCGCCACTCGCAGGCTGGCGATAACCCGCAACGCGACTGGTCGGAGGATCGCGGCACTGGATTGCTTCGCTGGGAAGACGACCAGGAGGAGACACCCTACTTTGGTACCGGCACGTATTACGGCGCCTACAGCACGGGACCGAGCGCGCGCGCAAGCGGCAGTGCTTACGGCGATCGCGGCTATCTTGGCGCCAGTGAAAAACTCTGGCACGACGATCCCGCAACATGGGAGGAAGACACAGATCGAAGCCGAGTCTCGAGCGGGAGCTACGAAAGTTTCGGCCGATCACCCTTCGGCGCTCAGGGGGGTTACGATCGACCCTATGGGGACGCATCGAGGCGCCAAGGCGGTTACGGACAGAATTACCGCGAGCAATTTGCCGAGCAGCGCTACGGACGAGATCCTGAATTTGGCTACGGCTTCGATGCTGAACGCTCTGTCGGCACTTTCCGTGGTCGCGGACCGAAGGGTTATGAACGTTC
>JAICPY010000047.1 GCA_025929585.1 Steroidobacter sp. | reverse complement strand
ACCTGCGAAGACAGCGTGGATGCAGGACAAGTGCAGGTGTATCGGGCTGCCCGCACCGGCCGTCGTAAGCCGTATTGCGAGCAGTGCCGGCGGCATTTCGGCTCCGTGGACTTCACCGTTTGTGCCGACTGCAGCGCGATTCGTTGCACCTGTGGCACATGCAGCTGCGTCTCCACCTCGCGTCGCCGCAAAGCCGCTTAACAGATACGAATCGGGACACGAATCGCGTTTGAGCCGATTGCCGCGCTCGCACAACAATAATCTCGTCCATTCACTCGATAGCTGTAAGCTTTACCGACAACGCATCTGCGATGTTGGTCGGTGAGGTCATAGCGGTGCCCTCACATGAACCTGTTTAGAGCATTCACGATCGAAGCGGCTCATCGGTTGCCGAACGTTCCCGTCGGCCACAAGTGCTCGCGGCTACACGGTCACTCTTTCCGTATCGAACTTCACCTGACCGGTGAGGTGGACCCGCATGCAGGTTGGGTCATGGACTTCGCAGACCTTCGCGCTGCATTCCAATCTACCTACGATCGCCTCGATCATCACTACTTGAACGACATTCCTGGACTCGAAAATCCAACCAGCGAAAATCTAGCGCGTTGGATTTGGAACGAGATGAAGCCCAAGCTGCCGCTCCTCAGCCGCGTCGTGATTCACGAGACGTGTACGAGTGGATGCAGTTACGAAGGGAAGTGATGGAGGTGACGAAGGTGATGAAGGTGATGGAGGCCAGAGATGGAACGGCTTACCTCCATCACTTTCATCACTTTTATCACCTCTATCACCGGATCAAAGCAAGTCTCTGATCCGATACCACATCATCGCCAACACCAACGCTGGCGTGCGCAACACTCGTCCGCCCGGGAAATTGCGATGTTCGAGTCTCGCGAACACATCGAAGCGTTCTGATTGACCGGCAATGGCTTCGGCGATCAGTTTTCCTGCGATGGTGGCGAGTGCGATGCCATGGCCGGAGAAGCCTTGCAGATAGTAGATGTTGTTCTGCAATCGTCCGAAATCGGGAGCGCGGCTCATCGTGATGTCGACGTAACCGCCCCAGGCGTATTCGATCTTCGCGTCGGCGAGTTGCGGAAACACGTTCAACATGCGGCGCCGGGTAACCGGCGCGGTGCCGAGGTGATTGAGTCCCGAGTAACTCACGCGTCCGCCGAACAGAAGCCGGTGATCCGCCGAGCGGCGGAAATAATCGAGCACGAAGTTGACGTCGGAAACCGCAATATTCCTGCGTATCAGCTCTGAAATTCGCGCTTCCCCCAGCCGCTCGGTCGCCACGATGTAGGTGCCAACCGGCATGATGCGCGAGCGTAGCGACGGTGCGAGTTCGCCCACGTACGCGTTACAGCACAGAACGACGTACTGCGCTTTCACGCGACCGCGTGCCGTTTCTACGACGGGGGATTCGCCTGGTCGAATGCGGATCACATTCGAGCTTTCAAAGATCGAAACACCGCTCGCATGAGCAGCGCTTGCGAGGCCCAGCGTGTAATTGAGCGGATGTAGATGCCACGTGCCCAGATCTTCGACACCCGCGCAGTAGCGATGAGTTGCCAGTAAGGCTTCGACCGCACTGCGCTCCAAGAATCTTAGCTTTTCGTAGCCATACAGCCGCTGTGTTTCATCGACCTCTTGCAGCAGTTCGGCGCGCTGGCGCGCCTTGAGTGCCACATGCAAAGTTCCGGGATGAAGGTCGCAGTCGATTTGATGCTCCCGCACGAGATGCTCGATCAATGAAAGCGACTCGACTGAAATGTCCCACATGAGTCGAGCCGCATCAGTACCCACCTGCTGCACGAGCTTGCGTTGGCCGGATGCGAAACCAGTCAGCGCTTGACCGCCGGAGCGGCCTGAAGCCCCCCAGCCGACGCGATTGGCTTCCAACAGAGCGACACGATATCCACGCTGCGCCAAATGCAAGGCGGTAGAACATCCTGCAATGCCCCCTCCCACGACGCACACGTCCGCGCTCAACTCGCGCTCCAAGGCGGGATGCTCGATGATCGGGTTCGCGGATGCAGCGTAGTAGGAGGAGATAGGCATTAAGGCGGCGTGATGGAGGTGATGAAGGTGATGAAGGTGATGAAGGTGATGAAGGTGATGAAGGTGATGAACTAGGAGGGGGAGGTGCTGCGAAACGATCACCTCTTTTTCTGACCTACATCACTTCCATCACTTTCATCACCATTCCCGACCTCCTCTGTTTAACATCCCTAACAAAGGCACCCCCACTTGACACCCGGAGGATATCGGGCAGGTGCACGGATTCGCAAGCGATCGGGTGGTGAGTGGGGATTCGTAACCCATTGTGCGGTATGTGGAATTCTCGGGGAAACGGCACGTTTTCAGGCGGCAGCGGTCCTATTGTGGTTAAATGACGCTTCATTGGAGTGCCTGCGATCTCGCCGGCTGTTAAAGATCTTAAACGTGTTGACGCGAAAGCCGCTTATCGGAATTCCTGCCGACCGGCGTTTGCTGGGCGACCACTATTTCCATTGCGTCGGAGAGAAGTACATCCAAGCAGTGGTGGAGGGAGCTCAAGCCCACGCGATTCTGATCCCATCGCTCGGTGAAGGATTCAACGTCCGCGAGTTGCTCGCGGACTTTGACGGCATCCTGCTGACGGGAAGCGCGTCGAACGTCGAGCCCCGTCATTATCAAGGGCCGCAGAGTGAGCCGGGTACCTTGCACGACGTTCACCGAGACGCGACTACGTTGCCCTTGATCCCGCACGTTGTCTCGGCCGGCATGCCGCTGTTGGCGATCTGTCGAGGTTTCCAGGAGATGAACGTGGCCTTCGGTGGAACGCTGTGGCAGAAGCTGCACGAAGTCCCCGGATTCAACAGCCACAAAGAGGATCCGCAGGCGCCGCTCGATGAGCAGTACGGGCCGGCGCATGAAGTCGAATTAGTCGAGGGTGGTGTACTGCATCGTTTGGCCGGTGGCGAGTCACGCATCAAAGTGAATTCGCTGCACTCCCAAGGCGTGCAGAAGCTCGGCCGCGATCTGGAAGTGGAAGCTCGAGCGCCCGATGGCGTCATCGAGGCCTTCCGGGTCCGCAACGCGCCCTCGTTCGCACTCGCGCTGCAATGGCACCCCGAGTGGAAGTTCAAGAGCAATCCAGTTTCGCGCGCGCTGTTTGCCGCATTTGGCGATGCGGCGCGAGAGCGAGTCATGAGGCATCGTGTATGAGCGTTATTCAACAATTCTTCAAAGAGCACGGCATCTCGGAAGTGGAAGCCATCATCCCGGACATGGCGGGTGTGGCACGCGGCAAGATCATGCCTGCGGAAAAGTTCGCCGAAGAGGAGGGTATGCGCCTTCCGGAGAGCATCTTTCTGCAAACGGTGACCGGCGAATATCCAGACGATGAGCGTGCGATCAGCCCATCCGAAATCGACATCGTGCTGAAAGCCGATCCGAATACGATTCGCGTCGTGCCGTGGGCCGCGGAGCCGACGGCGCAAGTGTTGCACGACAGTTTTTATTCCGACGGCCGGCCGGTCACGATGGCGCCGCGCTATGTCTTGCAGCACGTACTCGAACTGTATGCGCAGCACGGCTGGGAGCCGGTCGTCGCGCCCGAGCTCGAGTTCTTCCTAGTCGAACCCAATACGGATTCGGACTATCCGTTGAAGCCGCCCGTGGGCCGATCCGGCCGTCCGGAAATCGGCCGACAATCCTATTCGATCGCAGCGGTGAATGAATTCGATCCCTTGTTCGATGACATCTATGCCTTTTGTGAGGCTCAGGACATCGAGATCGACACGCTGATTCACGAGGACGGTGCGGCGCAGATGGAGATCAACCTGCTACACGGCAACGCGCTGTCGTTGGCGGACCAAGTGTTCTTATTCAAGCGCACGGCTCGTGAAGCGGCGCTGCGCCACAAGATGTACACGACGTTCATGGCAAAGCCGATGGCTCGCGAGCCGGGCAGCGCCATGCACATCCATCAAAGCATCATCGATCGGCGCACCGGCGCCAATATCTTCAGCGATGCGGAAGGCCGTCCTTCGCCGTTGTTCTTCTCGCACGTGGCTGGGTTGCAGAAATACTTGCCGGCCGCGATGTCGTTGTTGGCGCCGAACGTGAACTCATATCGCCGGATCACGCGGCATTATTCCGCGCCGATCAACACCCAGTGGGGCTATGACAACCGTACTGCGGGTCTGCGCGTGCCGGTAGCGAATCCCGCGAATCGCCGCGTCGAGAATCGGATTGCCGGTGCGGATGCCAATCCGTATCTCGCAATTGCTGCATCCTTGGCTTGCGGCTATCTGGGCATGGTTGAAGGGCTCAAGCCCAGTGAACCGATTTCAGGTAGCGCCTATGACTTGCCGTTCTCGCTGCCGCGAAACATCGAGGATTCGCTGCGCCTGCTACGCGATTGCCGAGCGCTGATCGAGATCTTGGGTGAACGCTTCGTGATTGCGTACGCCGCTGTAAAAGAAAACGAGTACGAAACCTTCCTGCAAGTGATCAGCTCGTGGGAACGAGAGCATTTGCTGCTGAATGTTTGAGATTTGGGTGACGAGTGACGAGTGACGAGTGACGAGTGACGGGTGACGGGACAAGAACAGTGCTGTGCCAGCGCCACGGTTTGACACTAAACGATCGAAGGGCAAGACGATGACGAACAGAATGGACATTTACGTGAGCAACGATGTATCAGCAGGTATCTTCGGCGACGCTCTGGGCGTGAGCTCGGTTGCTTCTTCCCCATCACCCATCACCCGTCGCCCGTCACCTGCTTTCGTCGACTCCCGCCGCTTCCGCTGACGGGGACACTCCTCGTCTTTAAAGGAACGTCCCCTTCCTCCTTGCTGCTCTTAAGAAGGGGACACTCCTCGGAGACGAGGAGCGTCCCCGAAGCACACTAGTCCGCTACTCCGTCGCCCTTGCGCAAGGGCGACGGGGATGGAGTGCCACCGCAGCACCCCTTTGGTTTGCAATCGATAGCCACCAGACTCTTCCGCACGCACGCCACTGCTCGCACTACCATCCTCCGATCTTCTTCCGGCCGCAGACCGCAGACCGCGGACCCCCGATCTCTGACCGCGGAACTCGGA
Organism: Steroidobacter sp.; assembly: GCA_025929585.1. GTDB lineage: Bacteria > Pseudomonadota > Gammaproteobacteria > Steroidobacterales > Steroidobacteraceae > Steroidobacter. Next base: position 24,875 of record JAICPY010000047.1, on the reverse strand, counting down.
TCTCTGACCGCAGATCTTTCTTCGACTCATCTCCCTACCCATCTTTGTCTACGTGCGTTACGCTTCTGCGCGCCAGGCGCACTGCGCCGACCGTCCAACTTCACGGGGAGATGCTCGCAATGTTCCACAAGCTGCGTGTTGTTTTGGCCGTTAGCTCGATCGCCATTGCGATCGCAGCGTGCGGTAAGAAGGAGGAAACAGCCACTACGGCTGGGGCGGGAGGCGAAGAAGAAAAGGTCCTGAACCTCTACATCTGGAACGACTACCTCGCCGAAGACACCATCGAGAATTTCGAGAAAGAAACGGGTATCAAGGTCTCCGTCAGCAATTACGGCAGCAATGAAGAGCTGGACAGCAAGCTCGCTCCGGGTAGCTCGGGGTATGACATCGTCGTGCCTTCGGCATCCACTTACGAGCGTCAAATCAAAGCGGGTTATTACCAGAAGCTCGATAAGTCGCTGCTGCCGAACCTGAAGAACATGGATCCCGAGATCCAAAGCCGACTCGCCTTGCAGGACCCGGGCAATGAGTACGCCGTACTCCACATGTGGGGAACGACGGGCATCGGCTACAACGTCGATAAGGTCAAGGCAGCGATGCCGGACGCGCCGGTCGACAGTTGGCGTTTGGTCTTCGACACGAACGTTGCGAAGCAACTGCAAAAGTGCGGTATCGCCGTGCTGGACTCGGCGACGGAAATGTTCAGCATGACGCTGGCCGCGATGGGCAAGAACCCGAACAGCCAAGATCCTGCGGACCTCGAAGCCGCCGGCGCGGAGCTGATGAAGATTCGTCCGTACCTGCGTTACATTGAAACACAGCGCATGATCACTGATCTCGCGAGCGGCGATATCTGCGTGGCTGTCGGCTATAGCGGCGACATGCTGCAAGCCCGGGATCGCGCGGCCGAGAACGAAACCGGACAAACGATCGCCTACACGATTCCGAAGGAAGGAACGATCAGCTGGTATGACAGCTATCTGATTCCGAAAGATGCGCCGCATCCTAAGAACGCGCATACCTTCATCAACTACATGCTCAGACCCGAAGTGATTGCCGCAGTCAGCAACTACACGAACTACGCCAACGGGAATGCCGCGGCGACGGAGCTCGTCGATGAAGGCGTTCGTAATGATCCGGGTGTTTATCCGCCGCCGGAGATCCTTGCAAGCCTAGCGCCCGATCTTACCGACACTGAGGAGACCACTCGAATCATGACGCGCCTTTGGCAGCGCTTCATGACCGGCCAATAACGGCATATGGCGGCTCGGCCGGAGGAGCGAAAAGCGCCTTGGTTGGATGCCAAGGCGCAGCCCTATATCCGCATCGAAGGCATCACGAAGAAGTTCGGGGAGTTCGTCGCGGTCAATGATGTTTCATTGAACATCTACCGCGGCGAGATCTTCTGTCTGTTGGGCGGCTCCGGCTGCGGCAAAACGACGCTGCTGCGCATGCTTGCGGGTTTCGAACAACCCAGTGCCGGCCGTATTTTCATCGACGGCGTCTCCATGGAAGGCGTGCCGCCGTATGAGCGGCCGGTCAATATGATGTTCCAGTCCTATGCGCTGTTCCCGCACATGACTGTCGAGCAAAACGTTGCTTTCGGCCTCAAGCAAGAAAAACTGCCCCGTGAGGAGATCGAGTCACGCGTCGCGGACATGCTCGGCATCGTCAAGCTCGGCGGCATGGAGAAACGCAAACCGCACCAGCTATCCGGCGGTCAACGCCAGCGTGTCGCGTTGGCGCGCTCTTTGGTGAAGCGGCCGAAGTTGCTGTTGCTCGATGAGCCACTGGGTGCACTCGACAAGAAGCTACGCGAGCACACGCAATTCGAGCTCGTCAACATTCAGGAGCGTCTTGGCGTCACTTTCATCGTCGTAACGCACGATCAAGAAGAAGCGATGACGCTCGCCTCGCGAATCGGTGTGATGAATCAAGGTTACATCGTTCAAGTTGGCACGCCGCACGAGATTTACGAGTTCCCGAACTCTCGATTCGTCACCGAGTTCATCGGCAACGTGAATATGTTCGAAGGTCGCATCGTCGAAGATGAGCCCGATCACGTGACGATTTCCTCGGACGAGCTCGGCGGTCCGCTGTACGTCGGCCACGGCGTGAGCGCAGCGCCGGAAGCGCAAGTCTGGGCGGCGGTTCGCCCGGAAAAAATGATTCTTTCACGCGAGCAACCTAGCTTCGAATACAACCGCGCCTCTGGAGTCATCAAAGAGATCGCCTACATGGGCGATGCATCGATTTATCTCGTGCTGCTCGATTCGGGCAAGACCGTCCGAATCACGCAACCGAACACATACCGGCACGCCGATGATCGCCTCACCTGGGACGACCGCGTCTGGGTGAGCTGGGATGAGTCGAGCAGTGTGGTAGTAACGGAATAAAGGTGAACCACGTGTAGAGGTGTAGGCGTGTAAGGTAAGAGGCGCGCTAGATAGCGTCTGCGCAGATTTCTGACCCGTACACTCTACACGTCCACACGCGTACACGACCGCGAACGTCTTCGAAGGCATAAGCATCAAGATCACTCGCTCGCTCTCACAAGCCCCACCGCAAGTACCATTTGCTAATGGCAAATCCTAGCTATCTCGCACTCGGGACTCGGATCATCTCCGGCATAGACAAGCTGCTGTCGACGGTCATTGCGTCCTCTCCGTACAGGTGGTCGAGCGGGATTGTGAGGCGCGCGGGTCTGACGGGGCGCACGCTCGTCATTGCAGTCCCCTGGATCTGGCTGCTGCTGTTCTTTTTGATCCCCTTCGTCATCGTCTTGAAGATCAGCTTCGCTGAAACACGATGGCTCGGTTCGCCTCCATACACGCCGCTGTTGGAATGGGTGAGCGGTCAATATCTGCAGATCAAGCTCAGCGTCGGTAATTATCTATTCCTCCTCAGCGATTCGCTGTATGCCAAGGCGTTCTTGAGCTCCGTCAAAGTGGCTGCGGTATCGACCATCATCTGCTTGCTCATCGGCTATCCGATGGCGTATGCGATCGCAAGGGCTGAATCGAAGTGGCGCAATACCTTGCTACTGTTGATCATCCTGCCGTTTTGGACCTCGTTCCTTTTACGTGTGTACGCCTGGATGGGACTGCTGAGCAATCGAGGCGTGATCAATCAAGTTTTGATGGCGCTCGGCTTCGAGCCTATCGTGATGTTGCAAACGGATTTTGCGATGTATATCGGCATCGTCTATTCATACCTGCCGTTCATGATTCTGCCGCTGTATTCGAATCTGGAGAAACACGATCTCACCCTGCTCGAGGCCGCGGTCGATCTCGGTTCGCGGCCCTTCAAGGCCTTCTTGAGCATCACGCTGCCCTTGTCCAAACCAGGTGTCATTGCCGGCTCGATGCTGGTTTTCATTCCGGCGGTCGGCGAATTCGTAATCCCTCGACTGCTGGGTGGGACCGACTCCTTGATGATCGGGCGCGTGCTCTGGGATGAATACTTCTTGAATCGCAATTGGCCGGTCGCGAGTGCTGTTGCCATCGCACTGCTGCTGGTGCTGGTCATTCCCATCATGATCTTCCAGCGCTACCAAGCCCAAGAGGCCGCCGGAGCGATGAAGTCATGAACCAAAACCGCTCGATGTTCTTGTTGAGCTCGCTCGTGCTCGGCTTCGCCTTTTTGTATATCCCGATTCTGTCGATGATCGTGTTTTCGTTCAACGAATCGAAGCTCGTGACAGTGTGGGGCGGATTCTCGGTCAAATGGTATGGCGAGCTGCTAGGCAATCGCCAAATGCTGGACGCCGCTTGGCTCAGTGTTCGTATCGCAGCGGTGACCGCCACCGGTGCAGTGGTAATCGGGACGATGGCAGGTCTCGCGCTCGCGCGTTTCGGTCAATTCAGATCGCGCACGGTGTTCTCGGGCATGGTGACGGCGCCTTTGGTCATGCCCGAGGTCATTACCGGCTTGTCGCTTCTGTTGTTGTTCGTGGCATTTGCACCGCTTCCATTCGTACCGGACAGTCGCGGCTTCAGTACGATAACCATTGCTCACATGACACTCACGCTGTCCTACGTGACCGTCATCGTTCAGTCACGTCTGTCGACGATGGACGACTCGCTCGAAGAAGCGGCTCTGGATCTGGGTGCGCGCCCCGCAAAAGTTTTCATGCTGATCACTTTGCCCATCATCGCCCCGGCAATGGTTTCAGGATGGCTTCTTGCATTCACGCTTTCGCTCGATGATCTCGTCATCGCCAGCTTCACTGCCGGCCCATCGACAAACACGCTCCCCATGATGATCTTCTCCACCGTCCGCCGCGGCATCACCCCCGAAATCAACGCCCTCGCCACCATCATGGTCGCCATCGTCACCCTCTTCGTAGTTATTGCCGGCATCACAATGTCCCGCCAGGAGAAGAGGAGGCAGAGGGAGATGAGAGCGGTGGCGATAGGCACATAAAGACGGAGTGACGAAGTGACGGGTTACGGGTGACGGGCAGGAAGGCGTTGGGATTCAATAGCGAACACGGAGGTTTGTATGACGACTCATGGACGGGTCAGGCATCACGAGGACCTGGAGGCTTGGAAGGTGGCCATTGCCTTGGCCAAAGGCATCCATAGATTGGCAAGCCGGTTACCTCAGATCGAGCAGTACGGATTGTGTGCGCAGCTGCGCGGTGCAGCTACCTCGATTCCCGCCAACCTGGCCGAAGGCGCCGCGAGAGGATCGACGCGTGATTTCACTAGGTTCGTTTCGATAGCCCAAGGATCCCTTGCGGAACTAGAGACGCATCTGGTGTTGGCCTGGGAACTCTACGGCGTGGCGTCGGATTCAACCCTGCGGGGCCGAATCGTTTCTCTTCGACGGATGCTAATAGCTCTTCGTGCGGCGCTTGTTGCGAGATCGGTTCGTCGCGACTAACTTCTTGCCCGTCACCCGTCACCCGTCACCCGTCACCCGTCACCCGTCACTCCGTCACCTCGTCACATGAAATCCAAACTCCCCCACATCGGCACCACCATCTTCACGGTGATGACCAACCGTGCGCGGGAGATGGGCGCTATTAATTTGGCGCAGGGGTTTCCGGATTTCGATGTGCCGGGGAAGCTGAAGGACTTGGTCGCCTATCACGTGGCGGCGGGCCGCAACCAGTACGCGCCGATGATCGGTGTGCCCGAGCTCAGGGAGCAGATTGCCTTGAAGCTGATGGCGAGCTACGGGCAAATGCCGGATGCAGAGAGCGAGATTACGATCACGTTGGGCGCGACGGAAGGGATTTTCTCGGCGATCCTCGCGTTGGTGCATCCAGGCGATGAAGTGATTTTGTTCGATCCGTCCTATGACTCTTATGCGCCGGCCGTGATCCTCGCGGGAGGTACGCCGGTTCATGTGCCGCTGGAGCCCCCAAGATTCAAAATCGATTGGCAGGCAGTGAAGGAGCTTCTTTCCGACAAAACCGGCTTGATCGTAATCAATACCCCGCACAATCCGATCGCGACCGTCTTGAGCGATTCGGATCTGAGTGCGCTGGCAGAGTGTCTTCGATCGAGTCGAGCGATGGTGCTTTCGGATGAGGTGTACGAACACATGGTGTTCGACGGCGCAAAGCATGCGGGGATACTCACTCATCCAGAGCTCGCGCAAAGGGGAGTTGCCGTGTTTTCTTTCGGCAAGACCATGCACGCGACGGGTTGGAGAGTCGGATACACCGTTGCACCGCCGGAGATCACGCGCGAGATTCGACGCGTTCATCAATTCAACACCTTCAGCATTGCCGCACCGTTGCAGTACGCAATTGCGGACTTCTTGAAGCAGGTGCCGGAGCACAATGCGACGCTTACGCAGTTCTATCAGCAAAAGCGCGACTTATTCTTGAGTCGCTTGCGTGAATCGAGGTTCAGCTGGATCCCATCGTCCGGCTCCTATTTTCAGTTGCTGGACTTCACCGCGATCTCGGACGAGTCGGATATCGAGTTTGCAGATCGCATTTTGACCGAGGCAAAGGTGGCCTCGATTCCGGTCTCGCCGTTCTATCGACTGCCTCCCAAGCTCGGCGTCGTGAGGTTCTGCTTTGCTAAGAACGACTCCACCTTGGAAGAAGCAGCTGAGCGCCTCTGCGCGTTGTAGAAAATCTACGTTAGCAATGAGTTTGCGCGCAATCGCGCGCCGGACGCGCAACTGGAGGTTGTCCTCGCCGCCAGCTGTGTACATCCAGCATTGGCTCGCCTCGCATCGCTGCAGTTTCGCCAGCTTCGAAGCTCACGTGCTCACAAACGTTTAGTCGTTGAGCATTCAACCGTTTACGCGAGCCACTACGATTATTGCCTGAGACACCTTCGAGTCGCTGGCTATAACCGTTTATTCCAATTTCCCCGTCAGGGTTAGCCGAGTGCTGTATGCAGCGCGGAGCGCCTGCGCGGCGCTTGTCGCAATTGTTGCGACACTGGCGTACAAACCTTCGCGTTCGCATCTGCGACGCGTACGTCGGGGCGTAGGTGTCGTACTCACCGATCGGGCAAGCAGTGAGTGGGCGATCGATGTGGAGATACCTCCACCATCGAATCTATCGAGGGGGCAAGGAGCGCTTTCGGGCGCATGATCGAAAGTCATTGCCACTGCCAAGGGCAGATGTGCACGGAGGTCTTATCATGAAGTTCCCACTTCGGCCCGCCAGGGCCGCTGCAGCTTGTATTTGCGCCATCGCGGTGGCGCTCGCTTCCTCGGCCGTTCACGCACAGAGTAGCGACGGACCGCCGCAACGAGTCATTGTGAAATGGCGAGCGACGGTAGGAACGACGAGTCAGGCGAACGCAACCCAAGCCCTCAACGAGGCGCAAGCACGGCTCGGTGTCACCACTTCCATGGTGCGTAACTTGTCTACGGGTGCGCAGGTCGTGAAACTCGATCGGCGAGTTGCTGCCTCGGAGCTCCAAACATTCATTGCGACACTGGCCCAAAACCCGAATGTCGAGTACGTCGAAGAAGATCGGTTGATGCGACGTTTGCTCACGCCGAACGATGCTCGCTACAACGAGCAATGGCACTACTTCGAGAATAACGGTGGCCTGAATCTTCCCTCAGCGTGGGATGTGACGACGGGCTCGGGCGTGACCATTGCCGTGCTCGATACCGGCTATCGGCCGCATGCCGATCTCGCCGCGAACATCGTGGGTGGGTATGACTTCATCAGCGATACTTTCGTCGCGAACGACGGTAACGGTCGCGATTCCAACGCACAGGATCCGGGCGATTGGAATACGGCCGGTCAATGTCCACCGGATCCCGGTGCGTACGACTCGAGTTGGCACGGTACTCATGTCGCCGGCACGATCGCTGCCGCATCGAATAATTCCACCGGCGTGGCGGGCGTCGCGTTCGGTGCGCGAGTTCTACCGCTACGCGTGCTCGGCCGATGCGGCGGATACACCTCTGACATCGCCGATGCAATCGTCTGGGCATCGGGCGGCAGCGTCAGCGGCGTGCCCGCGAACTCGAACGTTGCGAAAGTGGTGAATCTATCGCTTGGCGGGGAAGGGTCCTGCGATACCACAACGCAGAGCGCCATCAATTCAGCCCGCACGCGCGGCACGGTAATCGTTGTCGCAGCAGGCAACGAGAATCGCAATGCCTCGAGCTCGAGCCCAGCCAATTGCTCGGGTGTCATCACTGTGGCAGCCGTCAATCGAAGCGGTGGTCGCTCGTACTACTCGAACTACGGTTCCGTCGTCGATGTGGCTGCTCCCGGTGGAGATGTTCGCACGAGCGCCTCGAACGGCGTGCTCTCCACCTTGAATTCGGGGGTCACGACACCCGGCAGCGATGTTTACGCTTTCTATCAAGGCACCTCGATGGCGACGCCTCATGTGGCCGGTGTCGTTGCATTGATGCTTTCGAGAAATTCCGCGCTGACGCCTGATGAGGTGGAATCGCGATTGAAGAGCTCGACGCGACCCTTCCCGGCAACGTGTAGCCAATGCGGCACTGGAATCGTGAATGCATTGGCCGCGGTGAATGCAGCGAGCGGCGGCGGAGATCCCGATCCGGGCGATGGCGAATTGGAAAATGGGGTGGCCGTAACCAATCTGTCGGGATCGTCCGGCTCCGAGTTGCGTTACACAATGGAAGTCCCAGCCGGTGCAACGAATCTAGTGCTTCAAATGTCGGGCGGGAGCGGCGATGCAGACTTATACGTGCGGTTCGGTTCCGCGCCGACGACCAGCAGCTATAACTGCCGACCCTACCTGAATGGCAACAACGAGACCTGCACGTTTGCGACCACGCAGGCAGGTGTCTACCACGTGATGGTGCGTGGATACTCGACGTTCTCCGGTGTGACACTGCGAGGTAGCTTCACGACGGGTGGCGGATCCGGTGCATGCGCCGCGGGCTTTACGCAGTACACCGGTTCGGTATCCAGCCGCAGCTCGGCGTATCTGCCGTCATCATCTGGATTTGCCGCGATTGCGGGATTGCACTCCGCACGACTGACGGGGCCTTCGAGCGCCGACTTCGATCTGTATCTGCAACGCCGTAGCGGCAGCAGCTGGTCCATCGTTGCTCGCTCGGAGAGCTCCAGCTCGACGGAATCGGTTGACTACAACGGATCAGCAAGTACCTATCGTTGGCGTGTGTATGCCTATAGCGGGAGCGGTGCGTATTCGCTTTGTGTCAAGACGCCGTAACGAGAAGATCTACGGCTCGCGTAGACCGCTGGTCGCAGCAAGCGACCGGCGGTCTGCGGCAAGATGGAGGCGGGCTGCATTCCATGCAGTTCGCTTACTTCTCCAGCGCATAGTTCATGCGGATCTCAGCACGCTGAGCGATCTTGTTACCCTCGCGTTCCACCGGCTCGAACGTCCATTGTCGAAGTGCCTGCACGGCGGAGTCTTCGAAGATGCCGGCAGGGTTGGCGTCCTCGACTTCGACATCCGTGACGGCCCCGTTCGGCATGACAGTGAACCTGAGCTTCACCCAGCCTTCGACACCCTCAGCGGATGCTGGCCATGTTGGAGTAACGGTATGTTTGCGCGTCAGCGTTGATGCAGATACCACGTCTTCGTCATTAGCGGCTGGGTCATGTTCGGCAGAAGAGGCGGGCGTTGCGATCACCAACATCGAAGAAACAACAATCGAGTAAGCAGCACAGCGGAGCATTGGCGCACTCCAGACTAGGTGTTATGGGCTGATTGTTCGTCGGGCATCCACGCGCGTATATACGCCATATCGGCTTGGGCGTTAATACGGACCGACACGTCCCCGTGGCCGTTGCTGGTGGGCGGCTTAGTTTGGTGTTTCGCCCTGCGTTCCGACAATGTTCGTTAACTGTACGCTTCGACTCTTGCGTCCCAGCTCGCAGTCCTGCACATTCGTTGCGGTTCTAACCTAGGGGATAGCATGTTCACGTTTCGAATGTTCTCGACCTCGATTTCGATCGCCGGCTTACTGATGCTCACGGCGTGCGGCCGCGAGCCAGATAATCAGACGCAGGCTGATCCAGCGCAGCAGCCGGCTGCTTCTTCAACCGTCGCGACAGCCGAGGATTGCAAGCTGGGCGTGCAGCTCTTCTCGTTCCGAAATGAGTTAGAGAAGGACCTGCCAGGCACGCTCGCTCGCGTCAAGGAACTTGGGATCAATTGTATCGAGCCGTACAGCTTGCATGGTCGTACGGCGGAGCAGTTGAGAGCGGAGTTCGATCAGGCCGGGCTCACGGTCGTGAGCTTCCATCTTGGTGAGCTGTTCCGTGGTCCGCCTGAAGAAGCCGTCAACGTCGGCCGCGTGCTCGGCGCCAAGCAGGTCGGTGTTGCCTGGCTCAAGGAGAGCGAAAATGACAAAGTAGACGAAGCGAAGCTCATGGCCGCGGCGGAGCGGTTGAACGCGATGTGCCCGGCAGCGCAGGCAGCGAACATGAAAGTCTTCTACCACAACCACGGTTACGAATTTCACGAAGGCGACGCCGAAGGCAAGATGTTCGATCGTTTCGTGAAGGCATTGAATCCGGAGTGTGTCGTCCTACAGCTCGATGTTTACTGGACTGCGTTCGGAGGACAGGATCCGGTCGAATTATTGCGACGTTATGGAGATCGAACTTGGTCTTTGCATGTGAAGGACATGCCTGCTTCCTATCCCGTGGGTCCATTCGATGGCTCGACCTGGCGCGGTCCGCTCTCAGATGAGGCATACGCAGTGGTTGGCCAAGGTAAGCTAGATTGGCCCGCGTTGTTCGCTGCTGCTGAAGCGGGGGCAGTGAAGTGGTACATCCTCGAGGATGAGACGTCGCGTCCTTTCGAGAACATCGCTGCTGCGATGCCGTTCCTGCGCAGTCACGGGCTATAGAGCAAGTTTGCTGAAGCGGTAATGCCATGAAGCCGCCGACTCGTGTCAATCATCCGCCCGAGGTGCTCGTGCCAGAAGACAACCGTCCTCTGGTCGCGCCGATCTATCAGTCTGTCAAGTTCACGATGGACAGCGTGGCAGAGGCGGAGAAGCACAATCGTGGCGAGCGCCAAGGTTTTGCCTATTCGCGAGTGTCGAATCCGACGCTCCAGCAATTGGAGCTGACCCTCGCGGAGTTGCAACAGCGACCGGCATGTCTGTTGACCGCTTCAGGTGTTGCTGCCATCAATCTGGCGCTACTCGCGCTGTGCAAGCAGGGCGATCATGTCATCGTATTCGCCGAGATGTATCAGCCGACGCGTTATATGGTACGTCGATTGCTTGGGCGATATGGTGTGAAACACACCATGCTTTCGATCGAGGACACGGATGGCATCGAAAGCACGCTGAGCAGTACTCCGACGCGATTGTTGGTATTCGAATCGCCTAGCAATCCGCTGCTCAAGATAGCCGATATAGTCAGGATCACGGCCGCGGCACGCTCGCATGGCGCCCTGACGCTGCTCGACAATACGTTTGCCGGTTTTCACAACCACGGGACGTTGGATATCGATCTCTTCGTTCATAGCTTGACGAAGTACGCATCGGGTCACGGCGATGTGATGGGAGGAGCGGTGATTGGATCGCATGAGCTCATCTCATCGATGCGCAGAGATTTCGTCATCATGGGCGCGACCTTGGATCCGCATGCTGCGTTTCTCATTCAGCGAGGGATGAAGACTTACTTCATCCGTTATGAGAAGCAGTCGCAAACGGCGATGGCGGTCGCAGGCATGTTGGCTCAGCATGCCGCAGTCGAGCGCGTCCACTATCCGGGGCTGTCCTCGCACCGAGGTCACGACCTAGTGCTTCGGCAGATGCAGGATTTCGGAACCATCGTGACATTCGACTTGGTAAAGGGCGCCGATCCTGCGCGCTTCTGCGATTCCTTGAAGCTTTTCGCGATCTCGGCGAGTCTGGGATCGACGGAGTCCTTGGTCCAGCCAGGTCAGTTGATGCGACCTGGGGATCTGAGCGAACAGGAACGCCAATGGACAGGCGTGACTGATCGAACCCTCCGGCTGTCGATCGGGCTCGAAGATCAGGAGGATTTGATTGCGGATTTACAGCAGGCGCTGCAGAGGGCTCAAACTGTCGGCGCATAGCTGCGCCGGATATCTATGCTTCGATTTGTCATCGACCTTCTCTGCGTGAAGACAGAAGGGACCGCAAATAAGAAGAGCTCGAAGCGCGGGCTTCGAGCTCCTCTGACATTACACGCATGCGCCTCTACACGTCTTGCACTCTTGTCAGTTTCACTCTCGTCAGGCCCTACCAGCCAACGTCTCGTTGATTTGAGACTGAGTCGTGCCTGATGTGGACCCTTGCTCTTGCGAGCCCAGCGACTCACGCATCGTTTCGTACTGCTGCTCGCCCAGTTCCTGAGCCTTTGTCAGCGTCCGATCTCTAGCCTTTCCCAGGACGCGGTTTTCATATTGCGTCGAAGGAATCGCAGTGCCGATGATGGCGCCGACCGCGACCGCAAGTGCACCCAGCACAAGAGGTTGTTCGTCCATCATCGTGTACACACGATCTTGAACTTCCCGGGCGCGCATGCGTGCGTTCTCGCGAGCTGAGCTCAGCCCGCCTGAGAGGCGTCCGGATGTTTCGCTGCTGCCACTTGACCACCGTTCACGAGTGGATTGAGCAGTCGATTGAAGTTTTTCTCGCGCGGTTGCGGTCGTAGACTGCAACCGCTCACGAGCACTCGCAGTACGCTGCTGTAATTTCTGGCCCACGCCGGACCTCGCGAATCTGGACGAGAGATCTCGTCCGGGCGGCTGCCGCGAATTGTAGCTCGACGCAACTAGCCAGGTGACGCCTGCCAGCGTAAGGACGATCGGTACAGGATTGTTTCTCATAGTCGCTCCTAAAGTCTGTGTGAGCTCCCCGCCATGATCGCGGAAGTAGCTCAGTGAACGGTCCAGTAACTGCTCGGGCGAGAATTTTCGCTCCAGAGCATCCAAAGTCCGACCCATGTTGGCGCGAATTTCGTCGGCCTGTTTCTCCAGAGCGACGGGGTCTTTCTCGACGCCGGTGGGGTTCGATGGGGTGGCACTCATCTAGGTTCTCCTCGCGACTACTTCTGCATCGCGACGAAGGGAGGTTTGCGTCCTCTCCATCGATAGCGCAGAGGGTTCGAATTTCTTCTTGGCGGACTGCAGCATGACGAAGCCGATGACGCCCAGCGCAACGCCCACGACCAATGCCGCAAGCCAGGGCTCCATGACTTCGGCGAGTCCGAGGATCGCGGCGGCGACCAATGACAGCGCCCCCGCCAGCAATACAGCGGCACCCACCGCCATGCCTGCGACACCGAGCTTCACGTTACTCGCGGCTTTCGCGAACTCTGCTTTCGCCAACGCAAGCTCATTGCGAAACAGAGCTGTTAAATCGCCCACCAAGCGACTGACGAGGTTTGACGCTGACTCTTGTTCCGACGGACCTCGGCCGCCTGAAACAGAGGTATAGTCAGTTGCCATATCAACCTCCATTCGTTCGCGACGTGAAGTCGCTGCCACCGCGCGCGCCTGAGGCATAACCAGTGGATTCGACATCTAGAGTGCTCTCTTGCGATCCTGCATAGGAGGAGCCCTGCGTGTAAGACTCCTGTCCATAGTCTCCTGCGACATAGTCTTCAGAGCTCGATCCACTGTAGTCGCCCAAGTACTCGTTGGTTTGCATCTGATCGGCCGAGGCCTTGAGGAATCGCGATACCGCAAATCCGACAGCCACACCGCCGATGAGGAACAATCCGGGATTACGGCGAGCCAGCTCCCGAGCGTCTGTCACCAAATCATCCATGTTGCCGTCGCGCAAACGGGATGCGAAGGTGCTGACGCTCGAAGCAAACTGTGCAGCATAGTTCGCAAGCGTCGGCTGACTCTGATTCAGCTCTTCACCTGCGCGGTTCAGCGCTTGTGCCACTTGATCGATCTGATCGGCGGCGGAGCGCTTCGTGGTCTCGATCTTCTGTTTGCTATCTTGCTTGATTCGGTCGGTAATCCCAGCCTTGCCGGTAGAAGGATGTTTTTCGCTAGCCATGTCTTGCTCCTGCGTTTGTGTCGAAATGATTTGAAGCTTCCGCCGTCCCGGCGAAGAGCGATGGGCGTAGACCGGCAGGAGCTTCTTAACGCAGATACAACGACGCGCGTGCGACGAAAGTTGCACGAGTTCGACAAGCAGAGCGCTGCAGTGGAGAGCGCGCACGCCTCTGGAAGAAGCGTTTGCAGGGGCGTCGGAAAAGACGTAACCATGCGCGTATTCGTTGTAGGGAAAGTTCAGACGTAGGTTCGGGCAAGTTCCAAAGAATTGCTCACGTTCGCTCTTGCGCAGCTGAACTCAGATGCTGTCGCACGGCCATTCACTGAGGATGATGCTGTACACGCAAGTGTCGCGCAGCGAACCGTCGGCAAGCGGCGATGGTTGCGCCACTGCGATCTTACTACCCGCGGCCTGCGAGTCATGACCGCTGCCACGAGTGGACGTCCGAATTGGTGACCCCATCATCCTGCCCGCCGAGATCCATCTCACACTATTGAATAATCTTCGTAGGTTTCAGTCACCGACTTAAGCTCGAAGCGTTGATCCACTCACTTATTTCGCTGCAGGGCACCTATAGAGTTTGCTTACCCACAGCAGCGGGTGCCCCCAAATTAATTATAAGTATGAGTGAGCCGACCTCTACGGCCGGAGCCGCCCCTCGCGGCGGTGTCCTGTTTCTCTATAAAGAGCTCTGGTTGCAAACTCACGGGCAACGGCAGGTGCTCGTAGGATCCATGGCCTTACTGGTCGGCGCTCAGTGTTTCTTGTTGGCGATTCCTTATGTTGCCAGCCGCGCCATCAACGCTCTGCAGGCACACGGCGCCGCAGGCTTGCAGGACGCGGGGATGTGGCTGCTATTGATCGTGGGTATCACGGCGGGAAGTTGGCTACTGCACGGACCCGGACGCGTACTGGAGCGCAATGTCGCCTTGACGGTGCGTAGACGCATCGCAACCGCGCTGACCGAGCGGTTGATGCAGCTACCCTTATCGTGGCATGAGAGCAATCATTCCGGTGCGACCGCCCACCGCGTGCAGCAGAGCAGTCACGCTCTCTCGGCATTCGCGCAAAGCCAGTTCATCTATCTGAACAGCGCAGTGCGCATAGTCGGGCCGGTACTCGCGCTTTGGATCCTGGAGCCTGCAGTGGGCATCGCAGCGGTAATTGGGTTCTGCGCAATCTGCCTTTCGGTGATTGGATTCGACCGCGCGATGATTCGACTCGCGCACCTCGAGAACGACGCGGAGCGACGCTACTCGGCAACCCTCATCGATTCGCTCAGCAACTCGACAACGCTCCTCGCATTGCGCCAAGCCAGAGCAGTAACTCGATTATTGCAGCGTCGTCTCGAGACAGTGTTCGAACCCTTGAAACGCGCAATCGTGCTCAATGAAGCGAAGTGGTGCACGGTGGACATCGCTAGCAAGACTTTGAGCTGCGGGCTCGTCGCCTTGTTTGCTTGGCTTGCTTCCAGGAGCGCCATCGGTGCGGCCGCGCAAACGACGCTCATGCTCGGAAGCGTTTATATGGTGTGGGAGTACGCATCGCAGGCCGGTGGAGTCATCTCTGCGGTCGCGTCGCATTTTCAAACGTTCGCTCGTCAACGCGCCGACTACGCGAGCGCCGATCCAATCCGATCGACCGGTATCGGTTCTCATGGCGAGAGCTCGCCCATGGCGCAGCAGGCGTGGCGTCGCTGTCAGGTTCGCGAGCTGGTGTTCACGCACTCGACCGCGCGTGGCACCGGACCTACTCTTGATCACGTCATGCTGTCGTTGGAGCGGGGAAAACGATACGCGCTCATCGGTGGCAGCGGCTCCGGCAAGAGCACATTGCTGCGAGTGCTCGCAGGTTTGTACGAGGCAGAACGAATCGTCGTAGATCAAAGCGACGGGCCGGCGATCCTCTCGGCCCCCGAAGCAGCAAAATTCCTACGCGCCTCAACCACACTCATTCCGCAAGACGCGGAGGTGTTCGAAGGCTCACTCGCCGAGAATCTCGGTCTGTGCGAATCTTTGGCAGGACCGCCGTTACGGGACGAATATATTCGAGCGTTGGAGTTGGCGCGTGTCAGTGAGTTTATCGATCCGACCGAAGAAGGCCTAAACGTCGCCGTTGCAGAGCGCGCAGCCAATTGGTCCGGAGGGCAACGTGCTCGGGTCGCTCTCGCGCGTGGCATCTTGGCGGCGCGGCACAGCAGCCTGGTGCTGCTGGATGAACCGACCGCAAGTTTGGATCCGAGGACCGAAGCCAGTGTGTACGAGAACCTGTTCGAGACCTTCAGCGACGCGTGCGTGATTTCATCGGTCCACCGACTGAATCTGCTCGATCGTTTCGATGAGGTCCTCGTGATGCACTATGGGCGGCTGGTAGCGCAAGGTCCAGCATCGGTTCTCGCGGTGACCTCGCCAGACTTTCGTCAGCTGATCGCCTCACAGAGGAAAGAGGAACTCTTGGCTCTTGGCAGCTAGAGCAGATGTGCACAGAGAATTGAGCTGAATAAAATGCCAAGTGCGATGCGTCGGACAGATTGACAGACGCTAGCGGCGACCCTTGTAGTCGCGGGGAACTTGGGGCGGGCACTTGAGGGCAGTGCCCGCAGATCGCAGTCCTACTTGCGCAGGCGCAAAGACTCCATCTTATCGAGAGTCTCGTCCGTGACGGTTTGTGACATCGCAGCTTGAACGTTTTGCCATGCCCAGATGCGGCGGCGCTCTTCGTGCGCTTCGTGACTCGTGGACGGCTCGGAAAGCGCTTGCGCTTCTTCGATCGTCATCAGTCTCGTCGAGGTGTAGCGGTTCATCACAGTGCTCCAGTAGTGGCGCATCGATCAGCGGCCGAAACACAGTATTGGTCCAGCCGACGAGCACTTACATAAGCCAGATGCTGAATTTGGAATGCAACGCAGTTCACAGATTGGCGGCTCATGGTACTTCTGGCCGAGTCAATTCCACTGTATTCGCACAGCAGAGCTGGGAATCGCGAACTGTGACTACATTGCTGCGCCAAAGAAGCTCAGCGCAGCGCGGCAAGGCAGAAGGAGGCTTCCGCTATACTCGTGTAGGCCCGCACCTGCGACGGCCTACACGGAAATACAAATAATGATCTCAATCCATGGCTCGTGCTTCTTCTTCATCGAGGCGACCTAAACGTAAGCCCAGGAAGGCGCGGCGAACGCTTCGCGTCGTCAAGTTGTGGCCTAGCGCACAGCGGCGTCGCCGCTGGCTGCGGTGGTTTCGCAGCACACCCTTCACGCTGCAAATCTTTATCTCGGCCGCGGTCATTCTGACCGCTTGGTTCATGATCAATGGCATCTACCAAGTGATCTTGAAACCCACAGAGTTGTTCTTTCCGGTCAGTGGTGTCTTGTACAAGTCGCCCACGCAGACGTGGAATTCGTATCGGCGGATTTTCCGCAAGCACGCGACCGGCACAATTCCAGCGGAATTCCTTGCCGCGCTGGCGCAAGTCGAAGGTTCTGGCAACCCGATCGTTCGCACGTATTGGCGTTGGTCGCTCTCGAGCGATCCATTCAAGGTGTATCGACCCGCCTCGAGCGCGGTCGGCATGTACCAGATCACAGATGGAACGTTCGAAGAGGCCAGGCGATACTGCGTGCACGATCACCTAGTGGTCGAAGACGGTCCCTGGAACGATTTTCAGTCGTGCTGGTTCAACGGTTTGTACATGCGTGTCATTCCTTCCCATTCCGTCGAGCTGACCTCTGCGTATTTGGATCGGCGCGTCGCAAGAGCTTTGGCGCGCGCTGGAATTATCAACGCAACATCCAAGCAGAAACTCGATCTTGCCGCAGTTATCCACTTATGCGGCGCCGGAGCCGGCGAGAAACACGCACGCCGCGGGTTGAGGATCGCATCGGGCCAACGTTGCGGCGATCACGATGTTCAGCGGTATGTGGCGAAGGTGGAGCGGATGAGACGGATGTTCGTGAGACTGAACAGTGACGGGTGACGAAGTGACGACGTTAGAATAGCCGCGCTCAGCTTCCGACCTCGTCACACATTCAGTGTTCCGGCAAGTGGCTAGCGAATCGTGACTCGCGGGCCGGCAGATCGGAAGGCAGCGACGCTGTCTTTGTTCCTCATCTTGCTACCCCCGACCCGCTGATCACGACTCGCTTCGAGGATGCGGGTCCAGTGATACCGTCAAGTGAAGGTCGAGCTTCTATTTAGCTCACCTTCATCACTTCGCAAACACGATGCCCATCGGCTTCTCGAGCTTCTGAGTGCCAGGTTGCGGCTGCAATCGGCCGGAGCTTGGATCCACGGCGAACACCACGATGTCGCCGCTGTCTTGATTGTTCACGATCAACCATCGATCCGTGGGATCGAATGCAAAGAAGCGGGGGGTTTTGCCCTGCGAGCTTACGTGCCCCAGCGCAGTGAGCTTCCCGGTCTGCGGATTCACTGCGAAGGAAGCAATGCTGTCATGACCTCGATTCGAGGCGTAGAGGAATTTTCCATTTGCGTGAACAGCAATCTCCGCTGCGGTGCTCGCGTCCTTGAAGCTGGCGGGCAACGTTGGGACGGTTTGCAATTCTCCTAGCGCACCCTTGGAGCTATCCCACGAGAACACAATAATCTCATTCGACAGCTCTTGGATTACGTACGCATAACGGCCGTTCGGATGCCAAGCGATATGCCGAGGGCCTGACCCGGCGCGCACGGAAGTGAAAGGCGGATCGTGAGGCGTGAGTGAGCCATCCGTCGTATTGAGCTCATAGATGACGATTCGATCGGTGCCGAGATCTGCCGCGAGCGCGAAACGATTGCTGGGGTCGACGCCGAACCAATGTGCGTACGGCTTCGTTTGCCGCTCCGGGTGAATGCTGCGACCGGTGTGTTGGACGAACGCAGTGCGCTTTCCGAGGCTTCCATCGTTCTCGCGAGCATGAATCTCCACGAAGCCGCCGCCGTAGTTGGCGTCCAAGACATAGTTTCCCGTCTTATCCAATCCGATATGACTCGGACCGCGGCCCGTCGAAGCTTTGTGATTCAAAAGCCGCAGAGCGCCACTTGAGCGTTCGATCGCAAAAGCGCTGACTCCACCAGGCGTCCCCGTGTTGCACAAATACAGGTGAGATCCGCTTGGGTTCAGCGCCATGAACGCCGGATCAGGCGTTTGTTCGATGAGCTTAGGCGCAGACAGTGTCCCGGTATCGGAGTCGAACTCGGCGCTCGCAATGCCCATCGAGGGGGTGGGACCTTGAGTTCCTATATAAACGAGTGTCGCAGCGGAGTGTGCCATGGTGCTGAATGAGCCGGTCAGTAGTACGGTTGCGAGGTAGACGATAGTGCGCAGCATGGATATCCGAAAGAGGCGGCAGGGAATCCATCGCAATGTAACGAAGCGAATGCGTCGCAATGATGATGAAATGTCAAGGCGCCAGGATCAAATAGCCCAGGACCTCATGAAGCGCGAGCGCACTGCTGGGGAGGGCGCCGGCGCTCGGCATGTGTTCCGCGAGGCTGCGATTCTGAGTCGCGGGTGCGAAAGTGACCGGCGCACGCACGACGTGAATGCCGGCAGCTGTGAACTCAGCGACGCTGCGTCTCATGTGGAAATCGTGTGTGACCAGGACGGCTGTGTCGATTCCTTCGCTACGAAGCCGTTGGATCTTCTTTGTATAGAACAGCGTGTCCATGAGAGGCGTAATGAGATGATAAGGTGATAAAGTGATAATGGCAGAAGAAAGACGGTTCGATTCTGCCCTATCACCTTATCACTTCATCATCTCATCACGTCTCCTACGACATCAGCGCCGTACTCTCAATCTATTCTGAACTTCCTCATTGCCGCTGCAGCGATGCGCGAGCTCTTCGGCCCACCACTTGGAATGCCGATCGGTGACGAATCCGGTGAGCGTGACTTCGCCGTTATTGACTGCCACTTCGATGTCGCTCGCATCGATCCTTGGGTCGCGTGTCAACCGCTCGCAGAGCAATTCGCGAATGCGTTCATCCGATCGGCGATAACCCTTTGGTCCGCGACCGCGATGATCTGGTGCGCGCCGCTCGGTAATGCCGCTTTCGCCCGCGTGAACGGATGACACACCCAAATCGGCCCAGCTGCGAGCGCCATCTCGAAGCTCGCCACTTCCGAAATAGTTGGCTTCAATGTGGTTCCTCGAGTGAACCGGATGAAACTCACCGACGACGCCGCGAACTCGATCATCAGGCCGCTGCGGCCGACCGCGCTGTGAGCGGCCTGGACCGTAGTACGAATCGCTGTATTCGCTCGAGTCCCGATGTGCATATTCACCGATTGCAGCGCCGCTTCCCGCGTCCAAGCGTAGCGCCTGTACTTGATCGTCATCGACTCTGAAACCCTTGCCTTTGCCGAACACTACATTGCGTCGCATTGCGAACTCTCCTGCATTCGAAGCTGTATGCACACAACTCGTGAGCGGAGCAGGGGGTTCGGAGAACGGTTAGCAAGCTGTGCACCCATTCACAGGGAACCGGCGTGAGCGCTCGACGTTGTCTGAAGTTCCTGACTCGACGTAAGGAGACGCCAATGAAATTTTTCAACAGTCAGAAGTTTCTCGCAGTGTATTCCGGGGTCCTCACGATCATGCTCTGCACTGCGCTGCTAACCGGATTTGCGGACTATCGTGGGCCCAAGTTCGACACCATCACGGTGCAGCGGATCAACATCGTCGAACCGGATGGCACTCTGCGAATGGTGTTATCCAATAATCGCAAGATTCCCGCGATCATCATGCACGGTAAGGAGTACCCGGATTTCGGTGGACGCCGCGCCTCGACGGCGGCGGGCATCCTCTTCTTCGATGCAGAAGGATCGGAAAGCGGCGGACTCACGTTCGGCGGCCGCAAGGACGAGCAGGGCCGAATCTCACGATTCGGCCACTTGAGTTTCGATCGCTACGAGCAGGACCAGATGTTCACCATCGATGCGGTCGACGACGGGACCAATCATCGCTCTACTATCCAAATGATCGATCAGCCGGATTGGTCCATCGTCGAATATCTGGACTTGCTCGTCAGCATTCAGAATCTGCCGGAGCCAGAGCGCGAGGCGGCGATCGAGGCATTCTTCGAGACCCATCCCATCGACGATGCCGGTGTGCGAACGATCTTGAGCAACGAGAAATACCCGGATGCGCCAGCGAACAGCTACAACGCTCTGCGCTTCATCGATACGTCGAATCAAGAACGATTGCGAGCCGGATTGGATTCGGCGGATGAGCCTTCGATAGAGCTACGCGATCAGAGCGGTAATGTGACGCACAGCATTCCGCCGAGCGGTGCGCGATGATTGAAGGGGACGCTCCTCGTTGCGAGGAGTGTCCCCTTCACCACTTTACCCACGCGCGCTTTGCGAGCTCTCGTCTTCGCTCGAGCCGTGACCGTAGCGGTGGCTGATCTCTTCAGCGCTCACCGGTCGAGAGAAGTAGAACCCTTGCGCGACATGGCAGCCGTTGCGCAACAGGAAGCTGACTTGGTCGGAGGACTCGACTCCTTCGGCCACCGCCGTGAGTTGCAATGCTTTGCTCATCGCTAGAATGGCCTCGCACAGCGGTGCAGGAGCTTGCGCTTGACCGGAGCGTGGCAAGAACGAGCGATCGATCTTCAGCGTGTCAATGGGGAGGTGTTGCAGATAGCTGAGTGAGGAATACCCGGTGCCGAAGTCGTCGATGGCGATCTGTATGCCCATCGAATGAAGGTCGCGAAGTACGGACGTGAGATGGTCGATGTCCGTCGCCAGTACGGATTCGGTGATCTCGATCTCCAGTACACCAGATGGCACGCGATGCCGTTTCGTGATCTCGCGGACGGATCGGGCGAACCCAGGCGCTTGCAACTGACGCACCGAAACGTTGTAGGCGAGCCGCTGCACATAGACGCCGGCCTCCCGCCAAAGCTGATACTGCTCGCAGACTTGCCGTAGAACTCGATCGCCTATCGCGATGATCAAGCCCGAGTCCTCTGCAATGCGGATGAAACGGTCCGGCGGCACCATACCTAGGCGGGGGTGACGCCAGCGGCTAAGGGCCTCGACACCAAGCAGGTGTCCAGTACGAACATCGACGCGAGGCTGATAGACCACCGACAGTTCTTCGCGAGCGATCGCGTGGCGGAGCTCGTTTTCGAGCTCGACGCGCTCCAGCGCTTCGCGATTCATGCTCTCTTCGTAGTAGGCAAATCGACCGGTGCCCGCTGACTTGGCTCGATACATCGCGATGTCCGCGTTGCGCAGCAGGACTTCGGTTGTCACTCCGTCCTGAGGATAGAGTGCGATGCCGATCGAACCAGAAACGAAGTGCTCTATATCACCCAACATCACGGGTCGTGACAATGCCGCGATCACCGCTTGCGCGGCATTGGCCGCATCGGCCGCTGTTTGGGCCTCCGAGGTAATGATCGTGAACTCATCTCCGCCTAAGCGTGCGATCGTCGTCACGCCCGAGAGCTCCTCGCTAAAGCGCGCGGCGACGCTCTTCAACAAGACATCTCCGGAGGTGTGCCCGAAGGAATCGTTGATGTTCTTGAATCGGTCGAGGTCGATGAACAGTAGGGCGAATTGACTGCGAGAGCGCTGACAGTGAGCGATCTGCTGAGCGAGACGGTCTTTGAAAAGTACGCGGTTTGGCAATCCCGTCAGCGCATCGTAGTGAGCTTGCCGAACCAGCGCGTTTTGGCGGTCAGCGTTACTGATAGCTACGGCCATGCGCTCGGCAAGACCGGCTGCGATCTCGTGGCCGCAGTGAGCTTGCGGATGTGAGCCCGCCATCAATAGAGCGCCCTGAACGCCTTTGCTCGTGCGGATCGGTACGAGCTGAAAGACACGTTCGGATTGCCAATCAGAGAGCAAGGCTTGAATGTCGGCGAACGAAGGCTCCCCCAGCGCTGAGGTGAAAGTACTCTGCGCGCGTTCCAGTGCCCCCATCAGCTCCCGTGGCCATTCGATCCGTGCCTTGCACGTAATGACGTTGTCTGCGTAGCGCGCGATGTGAATGCAGCCGATGTCGTCGCAGTCTTCATCCAACAGCAATACCGCGAGCAGATCGCAAGGCAGCATTGCTCTGGCGTGCCGCAGCACCGTCTGCACGATGTCTTCCAAGTTAGATGAGCTCAGGATGTGACGGTCGAGCTCCGACAACACAGCGAGTGTCTCGAACTGGCGGCCGATTTGCTCGGTCATGCCATTGAAGGCGAGGGCGAGACTTCGTGTGTCTTCATCTCCGGAAGGCGTTACGCGGCTCGCGAAGTCGCCTGCGGCAATACGATGAGTGGCGTCGGTAAGCGCTTCGAGCGGCCGGTGTGTTCGTCTAATCGAGATCGAGGAGAACAGGATCAATGCGGCGACGAGCGGCACGAGCGTGAATGCAACCGTGCGTTGATAACGAGCAAACCCGCTCTTGAGCTCGGAGTGCGATTCGATCAGATCGATGCGCCATTTCCCGCCGGCAAGCCGTTGTTCGAGGAATAGCTCCCAGAACGCAGCGTCACTCTCACTCGCGGCATTCGGGCTCTGGGCCTGACTGGTTTGCGGTAGTGAGGCGAACAGTACTTTGCCGTCGCCATCACTGACTCGAACAAATAGCTCTTCGGGCAGCGATACCGGTTGCCAGAGATAATCGTGCTTGAGCAGCGCGAACCGCCAACCCTCTTTCTGGGCGTGCACTAGCGCTACCGCGTTCGTGCCGTTCTCATCGCGCACGATGCGCAGCGTGGTTCCACCTTCAGTCGAGGATTGCGAGTCGAAGGCAAACATATCTCGCGCGCCATCGTCTTTGGGGAGCAACTTCACTACGGCGAAATAATGAGTCAATGTCGCAGGTGGCATCGCGCTGGCGTTTGGCGCGCCGACTAGCTCATCGGCATTCGCCGCCTCCAGCGCCGTTGCCGCCAGCTCCAAGCGCTGAAACAGTCCTAGTCCGTATCGTTTCGCTTCGGAGGCGAGCGCTTCGTGCGAACGGCGATCGACATAGGCATGTGTGTGACCGACGATCAGCCAAGTCGACACGATGATAGGCAAGGAGGCCGCGAACAGAAGCAATGCGAACGTTCGCCGAGCCAGACCGCCCTTCATCAGCAAGATGGGATTGCGCCAGGACACGCCTTAGTAGTCCTCTGCCAAGCCGATGTATGCCCCGTCATTCGCCATGATGATGTCGTCCCGGCTCGCTTTCGCTGTCAGCGGAGAGCGGCTTTGTTTGTCCGGGCCCTTGCTGTAAAGGTCGTAGCGCGAATTGAGAGGGACTAGATTGTGGTCCTTGCGTACCGGACCCTTGGATTTGCCGGGCAACGTACCGAAGTTCAGATAGGCGTAAGGCTCACCCCAAGGATCGTCTATGTCCTGGCCGATCTCCTCTAGACTGAGCGGCAAATCGTCGTTGTTGTTCAGTCGGTACTTCTCGATGGCGGCATGGATCTTTGCGATATCCCCAATCGCCCGGCTGGTACGCGCACGCTCTATCGCACTGGAATACGAGCCATAGGCGACTGTCGCGAGCACGCTGGAGATGGCGATCACGGCGATGAGCTCGAGCAAGGTCCAGCCGTGGTAATGCTTGGGGGAGTGCATGCTGGACAGGCGAGAGCGGCGCGTTTGAGAGCGACAGCCGCTCATCGATTGAGATCTCCGGAAAACCGATCATCGCATGCTAATAACCCACGCTCAGACCGTCGCCGTCGTCGGTCACAAGCGACGCGGACCGCGGGAGCATGCGAAGAAACTGTGATCCCGCTCTCAGATGAGAGCGGTCGTACAGGCAGCGCGTTCGGCTCCGGGCCGCGATTCTGACTCCGGAAGAAGAGCCAGCAGCGTGGTTGGTCAGAATTTGTTGAATGTCGCGCCTAGGTACCAGAAGCGGCCCACCGCGCTCACCGGGTAGTAGGTCATGCCGATATCCGGCTGCTGATCGGTCAGATTGTTCACGCCACCGTAGATCGACACACCGTTTGCGAATCCATAACGCGCCTGAATGTCGTGAGTGAATCGAGCGTCGTACTTGCGATACTGAGGCGCGACGATATCTGCATCGGCGCGGCGTTCCTGATAGCTATAGCGGTAGGTTTCGGCGAAGTAGTTGATGCCGTAGTTCATTGCGAGCGCATCGAGCTGCCAAGTTAGATCGAAGTTCGCTTGCCATTCGGGGCGATCCTCCTCACCGAGCTCCGGATCGGGATCGGAACCGGGAAGGCGGATGAACGTGAGCTCTTCGAGTTTGTTACCAACGAGGCGCAAGTCGAACGCACCCCAGTTCTTGGAGCTGAACGCTGCTGGATCGAGGTGGTATTGAACCGCGAAGTCGTAGCCCTGAGTCCAGAAACGCGCAACGTTCAACGGACGCTCGATGAAAGCGACGATGCGGCCCGTGTCTTCCTCACGAGTAATCAGGTCGCAGAACTCGTTGTCGATCGAAGGCGAGTCGACGCAGATGT
>JAICPY010000142.1 GCA_025929585.1 Steroidobacter sp. | reverse complement strand
TCTAAAGGAATCTTGGGTTGCGCTTCAAGGGCATTTACTCGCCAGAGCGCTCGTCATTGATAACCCGGCAACTAATTGGTAGGACCAATAGTCGAAAGTGGAGTAGTTATTGTGGTTGACAACCGTTCCGATGCGGTGGCACTGTCGCCCGAACAAATTGGCTGAAGTCGCAAGAATGTCTTGGACTCGGCAGATTGGTAGGACCAATTTATTCGCGGGGGATCGACGTGCGTACAACCAATGATGTTGCTTCCACTAGCTCGCTATCGCTTCTGCTGTTGATGGGGGCAGTCTCCACTCCGGCGGCAGCGCAATCCTCAGCGGCCGGAGAAGCAAGTTCCGGAACACTTGAAGAAATCGTTGTGACCGGGATCCGGGGCTCTCTTGCGAGCGCACTCACCGAAAAACGCGAATCGGACAATCTCGTCGAAGTCATCCAGGCGGAGGATATCGGCAAGCTGCCTGACCAGAATCTCGCTGAGGTGCTGGAGAACGTCACGGGCGTCCAGATCACTCGCGAAGCCGGTGTTGGCCGCGGTGTGCAGATCCGTGGCACCGATGCGAACCGGACCGAAATCAACGGTGTTTCTACCGTGGGTTCTGGCTCTGGTCGTTCTGGCATCAGCTTCGAAGATTTGCCGGCCGCACTGATTTCCTCCGTGGAAGTGATCAAGGTTCCGGAAGCGCGAACGATCGAAGGATCCGTCGGCGGCACAATCAATCTGCGGACGATACGCCCCCTCGAGCTCACTGAAGCGCTGATCGCCGCCCGTGTTCAAATGGAACAGAGCGACCTCGCGGACGAAACATTGCCGAGAATTTCCGGCACGCTCGGCAATGCCTGGTCCACGGACGCCGGAGAATTCGGCGTCGTCGTGAGCGGCAGCTACGCGCGTCAAGATGTGGCCGCGTTCCGGCCTCGCGTCGATCGCGACGCGTTGGTCATGCCGGGCTCAGGGCCGAGTGCCGAGGACTTTCCGTTTCTGCGCATCCAGTTCTTCGATCAGGAACTGGAGAACTACGAATACGACACGAAGAACTTCACGACTGCGCTGGAATGGAAGCCGAGCGACGATCTCAGGCTGTATTTCGATGCGACCGTCAACGACCAGGAGCGTACACAGGAGAGCACCCGTGTGCAGATCTCAGGTGTTGCATCGAGTGCAGTCGTCGATTCGACGAACAACACGTCGTTTGAAACGGTCAACTTGGGGACGCTCGATGGACCCAATGGCGCGATCAATCTCGGCAGCGTTCAGGCTGCGCTGACCGGTACGCTCGGAGTGGGTGTGGATTCGAACGGCGTTATCGATCCGAATCTGCGTACCTCGAGTAATACCGGCGCGCGCGATACTGACAGCCGGGTATTCGCTCTAGGCACCGAGTGGAATGCAACCGATCAACTCACGGTGCGCGCTGAAGCGTCGCTGTCGACCTCCGAGTCGGTGTTCCCGAATTTCTCGACGACGATGGATTTCATCAATCCGAACGGACCTCAGCCCTCGTTCGGCGTCAGTCTCGATAACGGCGTGCCCACGCAGTTCGATCTGAGAGGCGGCACGCTGCAATTCGGCCTCGATCAAGCAAGTCCTTTTGCGCCGACCAAAGCACAGATGCTCGATCCCGCGAACTATCGGCTCCAACAGCTGACGCAGGGTGCGGACAGCACGGATAACGAGGAAAAGGCGGCGCGAGTCGATCTTTCCTATGATGCCTCGAACCTCGTGCCGTTCGTGACGTCGGTCGATTTCGGTTATCGCTGGAACAAGAACTCCGCGACCAATAACGAAGCGACGAACAACGTCAGCTTCACGAACGCAACCAATCATTGGAACAGACCGTCGGGTGATCTGTTCTCCGATCTCCTGATCGCAGGCCCGGACAATTTCAACGACGCCGATGGACGCAGGTTGTATTTCCCCGACTTCCTCATCATCAACGGTGCGCGGGCTTACGACAATCCAAGGCAGGTTCTGGACTCGCTCAATGGCGCGATCGCTGCGAGCAATGCAAGCGCGACCGTCGGTGATCCGATTGCATCGCTCGAAACGCCCACCGAGTCGGCGGCTGGATTCTTTACGATCGATGAGACGACGAACGCAGCTTATCTCCAGACCAACTTTGCGACCGACATCGCCGGCGCTCCCGTGCGCGGCAACATCGGCGTACGCTGGGTGAGAACCTCGCTCGAGTCGATCGGCAACAATGTGTCGAATGGCGAGGCCGCGGAGAGGATCGTCGAGCACAGCTCGTATGATTTCTTCCTGCCGCGGTTAAATCTGACAATACAGCCGACCGACGACTTCCTCATTCGTGCCGGCATTGCGAGAGATATCCGCCGTCCGGACTTCGACAAGCTGTCGACATCGGTGTCCTTCGGCACGTCAGCGAACTCGCCCGTCAGTGTTGGCAATCCGAACTTGGTGCCCGAAGCGGTGTGGTCATTCGATCTCTCGGGTGAATACTATTTCACGCCGTCTAGCTTGATCAGCATCGGCGTCTTCCACAAGAAGCGCACGAACCTGTTCGCTGCTCGGCAAGAAGATCCGGCACCGAATTTGATCGATGGCCAGCTCAACATCGACATCGCGCCACCTTGTGAGGATGGCGGCATCTACAACCCGATCGCGAATCGAAACATCAACAATCCGATTCAAGGCACGGGTATCTGCGTACCGCTCGCTTCGACGTTCAACGTTGGCGGATCCACGACGCAGACAGGTGTCGAAGTCGCATTCCAGCACGATCTTTCGGCCTGGGAAGATGTTCTCGGCTTCGCGTCCGGATTCGGCTTTATCGGCAACTTTACGTATCAGGAAACCGGCGGTTCCGCAGAAGAGTACCGCGATGCCGATGGACCGCGAAATGTCTTCACCCTGCTGGGATATCCGAATTCCCAGGACCAGATCACGCTAACGAATCTGTCGAAAACCGCCTACAACGCCACATTGTTCTACGACAAGTATGGGTTGAACGCTCGCGTGCGCTATACCTGGCGCTCTAGCTATGTATCGGATGACAGCTTCTTCTTCGGCTTGCCGCGCATCAACGCGGACCGCGGACAGCTCAATGCGAGCGTGAACTATGCTGTCAATGACAGCGTCACCGTGGGCGTCGAAGGAATCAATCTCCTGCGTGAAGACGCGAACCAATACTGCATCAACAACAAATCGCTGTTGTGCTTCCAAGGTCTCACGGATCGCCGACTCACCGCCGGTGTGAGCGTGAAGTTCTAGGCCAGTGCGAGATTCCGGGCTCCATAGGTGGATGGCGCGGTGCTGAGGCTCCTCGCAGAGTTGCGATCTGTATCACCAGCTTACGGTACTGCTACTCCGTTCGCGCTGAGCCCTGAGACTGTCGAAGGGTCGAAGCGATCTCGGTTTTCGGAGCCCCTCGACTCTTCGACAAACTCAGAGCTCAGGGCGAAGGGCAAATCCGAGCGAATCGATGAGCCGCTCGGACGGTTACTACCGAAGAGAGGCGGATGAAACCGTTACTCATAGTTCTCGCATGTCTGCTCAGTGTCGCGACGCATGCTCGGGAGACGATCGTCAGATCGCAGGCAGAGTACCAGGAGGCGGTGAAGACACTGCGCGCCGGCGACACGGTCGTTCTCGCGAACGGTGAGTGGCGCGACTTCGAGGTGCTGTTCAAAGGGGAGGGCACCGCAGAGCGGCCGATCACACTGACGGCCGAGACGAAGGATCAGGTGTTTCTCACCGGACAGTCGAATCTACGCCTCGCGGGCGAGTATCTGGTCGTATCCGGGCTCGTGTTCAAGAACGGTCACTCGCCTACCGATGTCGTCATTGCGTTTCGAGAAGCGCAGGGCGAGTACGCGAACAACAGCCGGGTGACCAAAGTGGTCATCGATCGCTTCAATAAGCCGGAGCGCGCCGAATTCGATGTCTGGGTGATGATGTATGGCAAGAACAATCGTTTCGACCACAATCATCTCGTAGGGAAGGGCAATCAGGGCGTGACGATGGCCGTGCGGCTGGACAGCGCGCAGAGCCAGGAGAACCATCACCGCATCGATCACAACTATTTCGGCCCGCGGCAGACGTTGGGCTCGAACGGTGGTGAAACGCTCCGCATTGGCACGAGCCACTATTCGTTGACGAATTCGTTCACGACAGTCGAGAACAACTACTTCGACCGCTGCGATGGTGAAGTCGAGATCATCTCGAGCAAATCCGGCCGCAACGTGTTCCGCGGCAACGTCTTCTTCGAATCCCGCGGGACGCTGACGTTGCGGCACGGCAATGACAATGTCGTCGAGGGCAATGTCTTCCTCGGTAATCACGTGGAGCACACTGGCGGCATTCGCGTGATCAATAAACGACAGACCGTGCGCAACAACTATTTGTTCGGCTTGACCGGCCATCGCTTCGGCGGCGCGCTCGTCATCATGAATGGCGTGCCAAACTCGCCGATCAACCGCTATCACCAGGTCGAAGACTCCGTCATCGAGAACAATTCGATTATCGAGAGCTCGCACGTCGAACTCGCGGCGGGCGCGGACAAAGAGCGATCCGCGCCGCCGATTCGCACGCGCTTTACCGGCAACTTGATCTATAACGCGAATGGTCGAAACATCCTCGCGGTACACGACGACGTCAGCGGCATTCAATTCGCGCGCAACTTCGTTCACAAGGTCGCGAAGCTACCGATCAGCGCTGGGTTCAGCAGTCGAGAGATGAAGCTGCAAAAGGCGTCGAACGGTTTGCTCTATCCCATCGGCGTGAATATGGGCGCGAACCGTAAGCTCGCTGTGCTCGACAAGGATGCGACGGGCGTTGCCTGGTATCCAAAGCCAGGTCGGGACGAGCGCTTTGATACGGGTACGACGATCGCGGCGCTGGCGGGTGCGGATTCACTCGCGAAGGCCGTCGCGCGCGCGCAGGCGGGAGACATCATCGAGCTCGCCGGGGGCGCGCACGTCGTCGAACGCACATTGATCATCGATCGTCCGTTGACGATTCGATCCGCCGATACCGCGCGGCGCGCCAGCATCGAGTTCGCGCGCAACGCATTGTTCGAGATCGCCGATGGCGGCAGCTTGAAACTGATCGGCCTCGACATTTCGGGCAAGACCGCGCCCGATGTCGCCGGCAATTCGGTCATCCGCACGAGTCGCTACTCGATGTTGAACAACTATGTGCTCGAGGTCGACGACGTCGCCGTGAGTCACCTCGACGTCAATCATTCGTTCAATTTCTTCACAGCCGCGAAAGGCACATTCGCCGATCACATTCGGATATCCAGGTCGACGTTCAGCGACATCACCGGTCACGTGCTGTTCCTGAGCAATGAGTCCGAGGATCTCGGTATTTATAGTGCCGAGTACATCACGATTACCGATTCGAAGTTTGCGAACATCGAAGGTACGGTCGCCGATGTCTATCGTGGCGGCACCGACGAAAGCACGTTCGGCCCGCATTTCGAGCTCAGCGGCGCGAGCCTTCAATCGGTGGGCTCGGGCAAGCGCAACAAGTCGCAAGCTTCCGTGCGCCTGCTCGGTGTGCAGGCAATCGACATTCACAACAACACATTCTCCGATAGCCGGCCCGTTCGCGTGACGCATACGGTCGGCGAGCCGGTCAGCACGATCGTCGGTAATCACTATGTGGGAACGCCGGCGCCCGAGGTCGATACGCTGTGATGCAGGCGATGATCTATTTGCGGTGCGCGACGCTCGTGCTGCTGGCAACAACGGGCTGCGCGCTCGCGGGTCCGCAGCTGCTGCTATCGTCGGCGGATGTGGCGCAGATCAGAGCGGAGCTCGATCCGGCATCTGGTTTCGGTAGATCGTTGGCCGAGACGCAGGCGAAAGTAGACCACTACTTCGAATCGACGCCGGATGCACCCGTGCCCGTCGATCCGGGTGGCGGCTACACCCATGAGAAGCACAAGCAGAACGGCATCGCCATTCACGACGCAGGCATCCTGTATCAACTCACCGGCAACGCAAAGTACGCGGCACACGCGCGGGACTTGCTGCTCGCGTACGCGAAGCTTTACCCGACGTTGGGCAGGCATCCGGTCAAGCGATCGAACACGCCCGGCAGATTGTTCTGGCAAAGCCTGAACGAAGCGGTGTGGTTGGTATACGCCATCCAAGGATATGACGCGATCATCGACACGCTCGATGAGCGACAACGCGCGACGATCGAGCGCGGGATTCTGCGGCCGTTGGCCGACTTCATCTCCGTGCAGTCGCCGGAAACGTTCGACCGCATCCATAACCACGGGACTTGGGCGGTCGCTGCCGTCGGCATGACCGGCTACGCGATCGGTGACGACGACTACGTGCAGAAGGCGTTGTACGGGTTGAAGCGCGATGGCAAGACGGGCTTCATCAAGCAACTCGGCGAGCTGTTCTCACCGGACGGGTATTACACGGAAGGGCCCTACTATCAGCGCTACGCGCTGATGCCGTTCATTCTGTTTGCACGCGCGATTCATGCGAATGATCCGGACCTCAAGATATTCGACTACCGTGACAAGGCATTGCTGAAGGCGATCTATGCATGCATCGATCTGTCGTATGCGGGGCTGCTATTTCCGGTCAACGATTCGATCAAGGACAAAGGCCTCGACACGATCGAGCTGCGCTACGGCGTTGCCGCGGCCTACGCGCTGACGGGCGATCCGGCATTGCTTTCGATCGCCCAGATGCAGCATCCGTATGTGTTGACCGGCGATGGCTACCGGCTCGCAAAGGCCGTCGATGCCGGCCTCAGCAAGCCGTACCCATACCGCTCTAAGGTCTTTCGCGACGGATCCGCAGGCAAGCAGGGTGCTTTGGTCGTCTTGCGTGACGGCGAGCAGCCGGACCAACAAGCATTGGTGTTCAAAGCGACCTCGCAGGGCATGGGGCACGGTCACTTCGACAAGTTGACTTGGCTGTTCTACGACAACGGCCAAGAGATCATCACGGATTACGGCGCAGCACGCTTCCTGAACGTGGAGCAGAAGGAAGGTGGCCACTACCTTCCAGAAAACGAGAGCTGGGCGAAGCAAACGATCGCACACAACACGCTCGTCGTGGACGAGGGTAGTCATTTCGGCGGTGATGCGAAGCTCGCGCAGCAGCACTATCCGCAGCTGCTGGTGTTCGAAAGCCGAGACGACGTCCAGATCACCGGTGCGGTGATGCGTGATGCCCACTCAGGTGTTGAGTTCAGGCGAACGATGGCGTTGCTCGACGGTGTCGTGCCCGACGGACCGCTCGTCATCGACGTACTCAATGTCGACAGCAATACGGCACACCGATACGACTTGCCGCTGCACTTCGCTGGCCAGATCATCTCAGCGAGGCCCACGTTCAATGCCCGCACGGAGCGGCTCGAGCCGCTCGGTGCAGCGAACGGCTACCAACATTTGTGGCTGCAGGCGTCGACATCCGTCGCTGCAAACAAGCATCTCTCCTTTACCTGGCTCAACAAGGATCGCTTCTACACCTATACCGCGCTCGCGCAGGACGGACTCGGCGTCTTGCTGACACAGTTGGGCGCGAACGATCCGAGCTTCAACTTGCGCCGTGAGCAGGCGCTGGTATTGCGCGTCAACAAAGCACAAGGGCAAACGTTCGTCTCAGTGCTCGAGCCACATGGCGAGTACAACGGCCCCGCGGAATACACGATCGGCAGCCGCAGTAGCATCATCGATCTGCAACGCTTTCACGTGGACGGCGCTGACATCATTCGCATCACGACGACTAAGAGTGGGCGGCATTACCTCACCCTCTCTTACGACCCAAAGACGGATGTCAGCCACAAAGTCAGTGCAGACGGCCGAGACTTCGCATGGCGTGGCTACTACGGCTTGTTCGACCAGAACGGAGTGAAGCAATGACGCGATCTTCTCAAGTAGGGCGACAATGAGAACCAAGAATCTCAGATGGATCATTGTGACACTCGTTGCCATCGCGACGGTCATCAACTACATCGATCGAAACGCCCTCGCTGTCATGTGGCCCGGAATGTCCGAAGACCTGGGGCTCGATAAGGGCGACTACGCAAACATCGTCTCCCTTTTCATGATCGGCTACGCAATCGGGCAGTCCTTATTCGGCAAGATTTTCGACATGATCGGCACGCGGCTGGGATTCGTGTTGTCGATCCTCGTGTGGTCGGTAGCGATCATGCTGCACGCGGTCGTGAAGACGCTCGGCGGACTTGGTTTCGCGCGATTTGGCTTAGGGATCGGCGAGGCAGGTAACTGGCCAGGCGCGACCAAGGCGAATGCTGAGTGGTTCCCGATCAGGGAACGAGCGCTCGCGCAGGGTATCTTCAATTCTGGCGCATCCCTCGGTGCGGTGATTTCGGCGCCGGTGATCGCGCTTCTTTATATCCAGTTCGGCTGGCAAGGCACTTTTCTGCTGGCGGGTGCGCTGGGATTCATCTGGTTACTACCGTGGCTAGTGATCTACAAGGCACCGCCCGACAGCCATGCATGGCTGTCGGCGCAAGAGCGCGAATACATTCTTTCCGGGCAGAAAGCAGACACAGTGGAGGTGCAAGGCCAAGGAACAGCGGCGCCGGGCTTGCTCGAGATGCTGCGGTACCGCCAAAGCTGGTCAGTGATCGCCTCGCGGTTCTTTCTCGATCCCGTGTGGTGGCTGTTTGTTTCATGGTTGCCTATCTATCTCGCGGATCGCTTTGGTTTCGACATCCGGCAGATCGGTCTTTATGCCTGGGTGCCGTATGTCGGCGCGGCCATCGGCGCTTTGTTTGGGGGCTGGCTCGCCGGTACACTCCTGAAGAAAGGCTGGACGGTCAACGCGACGCGCAAACTGACGATCACGTTGGGTGGGCTCATCATGTTACCGACCTTGCTCGCCACGGCCGTCGCGTCGACGCCGCTCGTCGCAGTGCTGCTGATGGCCGTCATTCTTTTCGGCTTCCAGGTGGCGATAGGCAACATCCAGACGCTTCCGAGCGATTTCTTTGCCGGCAAATCGGTGGGTTCGCTAGCTGGTGTCGGCGGCACCTCGGCGATCGCCGGCGTGATTATTACGACACAGATGGTCCCGCGGATTACGGCGGACTCCTACGTACCTTTTTTCGTCCTGGGTGCATTGCTCGTGCCACTAGCCGTGCTGTCGGTATGGAGCTTCGGCGGCGAGATCAAGCCAGTAAGCGCAAGAACTAGAACCTATCTCAAAACGTCATGAGCGGCGTTAGTTCGCGTTCTGAGGCGCACAGGATCCGGAGTTTATATGCGAATAAATGAGGAATCCGAGCACCGCAAGGACGCGAAATAGCGGCGCGCAATAGTTTTGAGATAGGTTCTGAATAGCTAGTTGAGGAATGAAACTGTAATGAGTATGAAAGGCAAAGTGGCGATCGTGGCCGGCGGCGCAAGAGACATTGGACGCGCAATTTCACTGAAGCTGGGGGCCGTCGGTGCCAAGGTCGTCGTTAACTATCACAGCAGCAAGGCGGAGGCCGAGACGACTGTTGCAGCCATCCTTGCCGTGGGTGGTACAGCGATCGCAGTTGGTGGCGATATGACGAAACAGGCGGACGTCGAGAACCTGGTGAGCAAGACCATCGCAGCTTATGGCGACAGGATCGATGTTCTCGTCAATGTCGTAGGCGGGATGGTCGCGCGTAAGACGTTGGCGGAAATGGATCAGGGATTCTTCGAGTCGATCATGCGATTGAACGTCAGTAGCACGTTTCTGACTTCCAAATTTGTCTCGCCGTTCATGCGCGAGGGCAGTGCGATAGTCAATCTCGCGTCGCTCGCGGGTCGCGATGGTGGCGGTCCAGGCGCGTCCGCTTACGCGACGTCCAAGGGTGCGGTGATGTCGTTCACTCGCGCGCTGGCGAAGGAGCTCGGGCCCCGCAATATTCGCGTCAACTGCGTATGCCCGGGCATGATTGCGACGACATTTCACGACACATTCACCAAGGACGTGGTTCGAGCCAACGTTGCGGCGAGCACGCCGCTGCGTCGCGAGGGCCAGGCGCAAGAAGTGGCTGATCTAGTGGCCTATCTTGCGTCACCGGCGGCGAGCTTCGTCACCGGCGCTAGTGTCGACATCAATGGCGGCTTGAATTTCTCGTAGATCAAAGGGCGGCGATCTCGTCGCCATCGCTACGAGCGTGTTGGAGAACGGGTCGTCCTTCAGGGAGGATAAGGAGAGCAATCGTTTCGCCTCTGATGTCGAAATGCAGAGATGTCCAACGTCGTTGTGTCAGTCTCGTCACTGGAACGAGGAGGCGCTGAAGCAGCATCGAGAAATGGGTTTCGAGCCCGGCTGGACGCAGATTGCGCGG
This sequence comes from Steroidobacter sp., assembly GCA_025929585.1. Lineage (GTDB taxonomy): Bacteria > Pseudomonadota > Gammaproteobacteria > Steroidobacterales > Steroidobacteraceae > Steroidobacter. Next base: position 207 of record JAICPY010000142.1, on the reverse strand, counting down.
CAACTGGAGGCGCTGGCGAAGAAGATCTGAGCTCGGATAGCGAGCTGGCCCAGACCTCTCTTTGGAGTTGCCGCAACGCGAACCGGTCCCAAAGAGAAGATGGAGCGGACGCTAGGTAAGTGCGCGGACGCGCTCCCTGATGTGATTACTTTCTCTTTGGCCAATCCCAAAGAGAAAGTAACAAAGAGAAAGGATTGGTCGGGGTGA
>JAICPY010000160.1 GCA_025929585.1 Steroidobacter sp. | reverse complement strand
GTTGCCGCAACGCGAACCGGTCCCAAAGAGAAGATGGAGCGGACGCTAGGTAAGTGCGCGGACGCGCTCCCTGATGTGATTACTTTCTCTTTGGCCAATCCCAAAGAGAAAGTAACAAAGAGAAAGGATTGGTCGGGGTGACAGGATTTGAACCTGCGACCTATACGTCCCGAACGTAGCGCTCTACCAGGCTGAGCTACACCCCGAAAGTTTGACTTCGTCGCCAACGGTTGTCGGTTGACCGTTGACGGTGGATCAATGCGTGCGATCGACTGCGAAGTCCGCGAGCTCGCGTAACGCTTCCTTGTACGCCGAATCGGGCAGCTCGGCGAGGGCCGCGATGGCGTGGGCGGCCTCCTGCCGTGCGAGGCGCGCAGTGTACGCAAGGCCCCCGGTCGATTCAATTGCGGCCGTAATCTCGGGTAATGCTTCGATCGAGCCAGCTTCGATACTCGCGCGGATGATCTGCTGCTGCGGTTGCGAGCCGTGCTTGAGTGCATAGATAAGAGGCAAGGTCGGTTTGCCCTCTGCCAAGTCGTCGCCGAGATTCTTGCCGAGTTCGGTGCTGTCGGATCGGTAGTCGAGAACGTCATCGATCAGCTGAAACGCTGTGCCGAGATGTCTGCCGTATCGCGCCATTGCTGATTCGATTGTTGCGCCGCTGTTGGCCAGGATGGCTGCGATCTGTGCGCCGGACTCGAACAGTTTCGCTGTCTTGCGATAGATCACTTCGAAATAGCGCGCTTCGGTCGTATCGGCATCGTGCGCATTGAGCAGTTGCAACACTTCGCCTTCGGCGATTCGATTCGTCGCGCTGGCCATGACATCCATGATCCGCATGTTTTCCAAGGACGCCATCATCTCGAAAGCGCGGGAGTAGACGTAATCTCCTACGAGCACGCTAGCTTCATTGCCCCACACTTCGTTGGCGGTGTCGCGGCCGCGTCTGAGCTTTGAGCCGTCGACCACATCGTCGTGGAGGAGGGTGGCGGTGTGAATAAATTCGATGATTGCCGCCGCCTCTGCATGGCGCTCCCCGGTGGAGCCGCAGGCTCGGGCTACCGCGACCACGACTAGAGGGCGCAGGCGCTTACCGCCGGCACCGACGATGTATTCTGCGACTTGGTTGATCAGGGCTACATCGCTGGACAGGCGTCTGCGAATGACACGATCGACCTCTTGCAGGTCGTCGCCGACCAGCGCTTTAACGGACTCGAAGCTCATGTAAAGGAAGGAGAATTGGCCAGGGGCGGAATGGTATCCGAAGAACGGACCGCATGCCGGGAAGAGCGGCGCCCCCGCAGCCGATTTAGGAGCGGATGATCCACAGATCGCTGTCGGGGGACCTCCGACCGGGCCGTGAACACATCTGGAATCCAGGCAGTTGCCTGTTGGGCGCCATCTCCGTACACTTCACGCCCTTTTAGCCGGGCCCCTCCCGGTACGTCTGGAGCTCCGGAAGATCATGTACGCCGTAATTGCCACGGGTGGAAAACAGTATCGCGTAAGCGAAGGGTCGGTTCTGCGAGTTGAGAAACTCACGGCTGACGTCGGCGCAAACGTCGAGTTCGATCAAGTCTTGCTCGCGGGCAATGGCGATCAGATCAAGATCGGCTCTCCGTTCCTGAGCGGCAGCAAGGTTGTCGCAACCGTGCAGAGCCACGGCAAGGGCGAGAAAAAGACCATCGTCAAATTCCGCCGACGCAAGCACTACCTGCGTCAGGGCACGCATCGCCAGCCCTATACGGAAATCAAGGTCACGAGCATCAGCGCATAAGTTGGGTGAGCCGTGACTCGCGGGTCGTGAGTAGCAAGAAGTCTCCGATCTGACGAATCACGAGTCACTAGTCACGAATCACTTTTAAGAGAACGCGTCATGGCACACAAAAAGGCAGGCGGCAGTACTAAGAACGGCCGCGATTCAGAGTCCAAGCGACTCGGTATCAAGAAGTTCGGCGGTCAGGAAGTCCTGGCGGGCAACATCATCGTGCGTCAGCGTGGCACGGTTTATCGCGCAGGCGATAACGTGGGCACTGGCACGGACTACACCTTGTTCGCGAAGGCACCCGGCCGCGTGCAGTTCCGCAAGAAAGGCGTCGAACAGCACACGTTCGTGAGTGTCGTCAGCGAGTAATTCGAACTTTCGTTCGAGCACGAAAGCCCCGGCTCGTCCGGGGCTTTTTGTTTGTTATGAGGAAGGCGATAGCGGATAGGCGATAGGGGATAGTCAAACCGTCGTCGACCAGCTACGTGCGAGCTCCGAGTAGCTACGCTACTCTGCATCAGTCCAACCCATCGCCCATCCGCTATCCCCCATCGCCTTCCCCTTCCTATGCGTTTCGTAGACGAAGCTGTCATCAAAGTTCAAGCCGGTCACGGTGGTCGTGGTGCGGTGAGCTTTCGTCGCGAGAAGTTCATCCCGTTCGGCGGGCCGGATGGTGGTGACGGTGGCAAAGGTGCAGATATCTACGTGGTTGGCCAGGAGGGCATCAACACACTCGCCGACTTTCGATATCACAGAGCGTTCCGCGCTCCTAACGGAACGCCCGGCGCGAGCCGCGACTGCACTGGAGCGGGCGGCGAGGACTTGGAGATTCCGGTTCCTATCGGCACGGTGATTGTGGATGTCGATACCGAGGAACAACTGGGCGATGTGACGGAAGCGGGCCAGCGGCTTCTTGTCGCCAAAGGCGGCAAAGGCGGCTGGGGCAATACGCGGTTCAAGAGCAGCACGAATCGAACGCCGCGCAAGGCGATGCCGGGGCTAGCCGGGGAGAAGCGGGATCTGCGCCTCGAGCTGAAAGTGATGGCGGACGTCGGGCTACTCGGGTTGCCGAATGCGGGCAAGTCCACGTTGATTCGAGCCGTGTCGGCCGCGAAGCCCAAGGTTGCCGACTATCCCTTTACGACACTCCATCCGAATTTAGGTGTCGTTGCTGTTGGTGTGCACCGCAGTTTCGTCATGGCGGACATTCCCGGCCTCATCGAAGGCGCCGCCGAAGGTGCGGGCTTGGGAATCCGATTTCTCAAACACCTGCAAAGAACGCGGATTTTGTTGCATCTCGTGGACGTATCGCCGCCGGATCCGGACGCGGATCCCGTCAAAGATGCACGTGCGATCATTCAAGAGTTGAAGAACTTCAACGCCGATTTAGCGAAGAAAGAGCGCTGGCTCGTGCTCAACAAGGTCGATCTGTTGCCGGAAGAAGAAGCAGACAAACACTGCAAGGACATCGTGCGCCGGCTTCGCTGGAAAGGTCCAGTTTTTCGCATCTCGGGACTTGCGCGGCAGGGCACAGAGGCGCTGTGTCAGGCGGTGATGAAGCGATTGGAAGAAGAGGGTGAGTGGCGGACGGCGGACGGCGGACGCTGACGGATGGGGATCGCAAACAAAAAAGCCGGGCAAAGCCCGGCTTTTTTGAATCTGTCGGCTTGTGAAATCTCAGCTAGCTGAGATTTCTTTCACGCGAGCGCTCAGGTGGCTCTTGTGGCGAGCTGCCTTGTTGCGATGGATGATGCCCTTGTTGACCATCGAATCGATGATTGGGCCTGCGACCTTCAAATTCGCCGCCGCCTCGTCCTTGTTGCCCGCCACTACGGCATTGGTGACGTTCTTCATGGCAGTGCGCAACTTCGACCGGAGCGCCATGTTGTGGGCACGGCGTTTGATGGTCTGGCGGGCTCGCTTCTCGGCTGACTTGATATTGGCCACGGAAATTACACTCGGCGCTTAGCGCTCGGAAAAAAGAGCCGCGAATTCTGCCCATCAAGGGGAGGGAAGGCAAGTCCGGGATGAAAAGGATGAAGAGGATGAAGCGGATAGCGGATGGCGGATAGGCGATAGGGTCAGATTGGGGGCGCTCCAGCGCAGATCTGACCCTGAATTCGCCCCTTTTGGTTCGAACGACGCCCCAGAACGCCACTATTCACGACGAGAGTTACCTCGCCGATCGTATGCGGCACGGGATGCACCCGTTCGTCCTATCCGCCATCCGCCATCCGCTATCCGCTTCGTCCACCCTGTACTATTCGCACCCCATGAAATTCGACCTCCTTGCGAGCCGCACCGCATGAGTCGCGGCTTCTTCCGCAGCACCGCTATTGTCGGTTTTACGACATTGCTGTCCCGAATCACCGGGTTGGCGCGCGACATCGTCTACGCCTCGATGGTGCCGGTCGCGGCGCTGGAAGTCTTCGTACTCGCTAACCAGATCCCGAACCTGCTGCGGCGCCTGTTCGCCGAAGGAGCGTTCTCGCAAGCGTTCGTGCCGGTAGTGGCTGAGTACAAGACCACCCGAAGTCCCGATGAGGTTCGGGGGCTCGTGGATTCAGTGGCTGGCACGCTCGGCACGCTGCTGTTAGGAATTTCGATTCTCGGCGTGCTTGCCGCGCCGCTGATCGTGCTCATCACCGCACCCGGTTTCAGCATGAAAGAAGGTGGGCAATTTCCGCTCGCGGTGGAGATGCTGCGCTGGACCTTTCCCTATGTACTGTTCGTCTCGCTCACCGCACTCGCAGGTGGCGTGCTGAATAGTTATCGACAGTTTGCGCTGCCCGCATTCACATCGGTGGTCTTGAACCTGGTGATGATCGTGTTCGCGGCGTGGCTTTCGCCGTACTTTGAAAAACCCGTCGTCGCGCTTGCCGTTGGGGTGTTCGTCGGCGGCATCGTTCAGTTACTCATCTTGATTCCGCCCTTGCTGAAGCTGCGCCTCGTGCGCTTACCTCGCTGGAACTTGCAGCACGAAGCGGTGCGCCGAATTGCAAGGCTGATGGGCCCTGCGATCATAGGATCTTCGATGGGACAGCTGAGCATCATTATCAGCACCGGCATCGCTTCGCTCTTGAGCGACGGAAGCATGACATGGCTTTATCTAGCGGATCGGCTCGTGGAGTTTCCGCTCGGTGTTTTCAGCATTGCGCTCGCGACTGTGATTCTTCCGAGCCTCTCGGCGCAGCACGCGAGCCAGTCGGCGGACGATTTTTCGGCGACGCTGTCCTGGGCAGTGAGGCTCGTATGTCTGATCGTGATTCCCGCCTCGGTGGCGCTGTTCACCATCGCCGGTCCGCTCACCGTTACGATGTATCACCGCCGTGAGTTCACGGATTTCGACGTCGAGATGACGCAGATTGCGCTGATGGCATTCTCCTTCGCCTTGCTAGGTTGGAGCTTGATCAAGGTTTTAGCACCCGGGTACTACGCGCGTCAGGACACGAAGGGCCCGGTGAAAGTCGCCATGCGCGCGCTCGGGCTTACGATGGTGCTGAACCTGGTTGTCGTCGGAATCCTTGCGGCGACCGGTAATCTTAAATCCAATGGTGCCCACGCTCTGCTGGCATTGACGAATGGCGTCGGTGCAATTTTCAACGCGACGATGTTGTACGTCGGATTGCGACGTCGAAAGATCCTGCATCGGCATCCGGGCGGCGTCGCTCTGCTGATGAAAATCGCAGCGGCGAGTGTGGCCATGGCTGCCTTTCTGTGGTGGTTTGGCGGGTCCCTTTCCGAGTGGCTCGATGCGACGACCAGCCAGCGAGTCATTTGGCTCTGTGGCTTGGTCGCCGGTGGTGGCGCCACTTATTTTGGAGTCCTGTGGCTCCTGGGCGTGAGACCGCTGCAGTTCAAGGTGCAGGCCGTTCCGGCTCATTAGTGAGCGCAACGCCGCGAATCGTGAGTCTGGCAGCGGCTCTCCCTTATAATGCGACGATCCGGTTGACGTTGAGGAGCGCAGGGCCGCGATGGAGTTGATTCGAGGCCTTCATAATGTGCGCGCCCGGCATCGGGGCTGCGTGCTCACCATCGGCGCCTTCGACGGTCTGCATCTAGGACACCAGGCGATGATTCGCGTTTTGCGCGAACAAGCGCAAGCATATGCCTTGCCGGCAACCGTGTTGTCGTTCGAGCCGACGCCGCGCGAGTACTTCGCTCGCAACGCTCCGCCGCCGCGGCTGTCGCGCTTTCGAGAGAAGGTCGACGCTCTGGCGATGCTCGGCGCGGATCGGTTCGTCTGTGCTCGCTTCGATGAGCGATTGCGATGCATGGAACCGGACGCGTTCATTCGTCGCGTGTTGGTCGAGGCATTGGGAGTGCGACACGTCGTCGTTGGACACGACTTCAAGTTCGCAAAGAATCTCGCCGGCCGCGTCGATACATTGCGTGAGGCCGGCGCTCAGTTGGGCTTTGAAGTCACCGAGGTCCCGCCGTTCGAGTTGGATGGCGAGCGCATCAGTAGCTCGAGAGTTCGAGAGGCGTTGTGCAGCGGTGATCTGGATCGCGCTGCTCGACTGTTAGGTCGGCCCTATCGAATGACCGGCAAGGTCGTGCACGGCGGGAAGTTGGGGCGGAAACTGGGGTTCCCGACCGCGAATTTGCGCTTGCACCGCCGCGCTTCCCCGCTCGCCGGCGTCTTCGCGGCGCGAGTTTCGGGTTGTGGCTTGCAGAACGCCGCGGCAGTCGCAAGTTTAGGTACACGACCTGCGGTGCAGGGCCAAGAGTTGCTGCTCGAAGCGCATGTCTTCGACTACGAAGGCGATTTGTATCGACAGTACTTGCACGTGGATTTCATTGCTCGGCTGCGCGATGAGCGCTGGTTCCCGAGTTTGGATGAGCTCGTGGAGCAAATGCACAAGGATGCAATGCTCGCCAGGAAAGCGCTGGCGAGCGGTTGACGGTTGACAGTTGACCGTTGACAGTCGGGAGATTGCGCGAGCTCGCGCACAGGATCGCGATCGTTTGAGATAGAAAGAGAAGAGGTCGGTAATAGGCGTGCATCCAGCCCGATGTGGCAGTTCGCCTTCTGACCGTCAACCGCCAACAGTCAACCGTCAACAGCCAATGGCCGATTACAAAGCAACTCTCAACCTCCCTCAAACCGACTTTCCGATGAAGGCGGATCTGGCTCGTCGTGAGCCGGACATGCTGCGTTGGTGGGAAGAGAAGAACATTTACGGAAAGTTACGGGAGACGGCTCGAGGTCGTCCCACTTTCATTCTTCCGGACGGTCCGCCGTACGCGAATGGTGCGATCCATTTGGGTCATGCGATTAACAAGATCCTGAAAGACGTCGTCGTCAAATCACGCGGTTTCGAAGGCTTCGATGCGCCTTACGTGCCGGGGTGGGATTGTCATGGATTGCCTATCGAGCACCAGATCGAGAAGACGCGCGGCAAGCAAGTCAAAACACTCGAGCCACGCGCGTTTCGCCAAGCATGTCGCGAATATGCGATGGAGCAGGTAAACGGTCAGCGCGAGGACTTCAAGCGACTTGGCGTGATGGGCGATTGGGATCGTCCGTACATGACCATGCTTCCGCAGTACGAAGCGGAACAGTTGCGTGCGTTCGCTCAGATTCTGCGCAATGGTCACGTGTACAAGGGATTGAAGCCCGTGCACTGGTGTTTGGATTGCCGCTCGGCGCTCGCCGAGGCGGAAGTCGAGTACGAGGAGAAGGCCTCGCCGGCGATCGACGTGCGATTCGCGATAGCTGACCCGGGCGATCTCGCTCGACGGTTCGGCTTGAAATCAGTCGCTCGCCAAGATGCCAGCATTGTCATTTGGACAACGACACCCTGGACATTGCCTGCAAACCAGGCCGTTGCGGTGGGGCCAGAAATTGAATACTCGCTGATCGATACCGGTGCCGAATTGCTCGTGTTGGCCTCTGATCTCGCAGCAACCGTGTTGGCCCGTGCCGCAATCACCGATTCAACTATGGTTGCATCCGTCTCGGGCGAAGCGCTCGAAGGCCTGCAGCTGCAGCACCCGTTTTACGAGCGTTCAGTGCCCGTGATCTTGGGCGATCATGTGACGTTGGATGCTGGCACGGGCGCCGTGCACACAGCGCCAGGCCACGGTCAGGAAGACTATGTCGTGGGCCAGAAATACAAACTCAAGATCGACAATCCCGTTGGGAGCGATGGGCGCTTCGTGAGCGGTACGCCGCTCTTCGAGGGCGAGCGTGTCTTCGATGCCAATAAGCACGTGATCGAAGTACTGAAAGAACGCGGTCGCCTGCTCAAGGAAGAGACATTACGTCATAGCTATCCGCATTGCTGGCGACACAAGACGCCGGTAATTTTTCGCGCGACCGCTCAATGGTTCATCGGTATGGAGCAGGCGGGGCTGAGGAAAAAGGCACTCGAAGAGATCGCGAAGGTGAAATGGATGCCCGCTTGGGGTGAAAGCCGCATTGGCAACATGATCGCGGACCGTCCCGATTGGTGTATTTCGCGTCAACGCGCCTGGGGTGTGCCGATCGCGCTATTCACGCACCGAAGCTCGGGCGAGCTGCATCCGCGTTCCGCGCAACTGCTGGAAGAGGTTGCCGAGCGCGTGGAGAGCGGTGGAATCGATGCGTGGTTCGATCTCGATCCGGTCGACTTGTTGGGAGCCGAGGCTCCGGATTACGAGAAAGTAACCGACATCATGGATGTCTGGTTCGATTCCGGCGTCTTGCATCATTGTGTCTCGAAGATCCGACCGGAGATCACCGCGCCAGCCGATCTGTATCTCGAGGGCTCCGATCAACATCGCGGTTGGTTTCACAGCTCCTTGTTGACCTCAGTTGCGCTGCATTCACGTGCGCCCTATCGAGCAGTGCTTACGCACGGTTTCACGATCGATGACAAGGGCAGAAAAATGTCCAAGTCGCTCGGCAATGTGATCGTGCCGCAGAAGGTCGTCGGAACTCTCGGCGCAGATGTGCTGCGCCTGTGGGTTGCTGCAACCGATTACGCGAATGAAATGAGCTTGTCGGATGAGATCCTGAAGCGTGTTGCCGAGTCGTATCGACGTATTCGCAATACGGCGCGTTTCTTACTGGGTAACTTAGCCGGTTTCGATCCGGCGAAGGATAAGGTTGCGATCGCCGATCTCGTCGCATTGGATCAATGGGCTTTGTGGCGCACGCAGCAGCTGCAAGATGAAATACTCGATGCCTATCGAACCTATCAATTCCATCTCATCTATCAAAAAGTCCACAACTTCTGCAGCGTCGAT
>JAICPY010000126.1 GCA_025929585.1 Steroidobacter sp. | reverse complement strand
TGATGAACAACTCCGCCTCATCCCCTGAAGTGAAGACATGAATCGGCGTGGTCTCGCCGACTCGCTCTGGCCACGTCCAATGCGGAAGGATGTGGACCATCGGCAAATCAGGCCGCCAGCGCGACTGATATAGATAAAAGCGATCCTTTTTGAATCCGGCAAGATCGATGATTCCGGAATAGGAGCTGCGCGAAGAGTAATAAGGTGTGGGCTCGCCCAGATAATCCCATCCTGTCCAAACGAATTCGCCCGCCACGAATGGGTGACGATCGAGCGATGCGAATACCTTGTCTGCCGTGGATCCGAAATCGACCGCGTGTAATTCATAGGCACTCACGTGGTGAACAGCAGAGTCGCCGCCTCGACCATCGCGTACCGGCGCGCTGACTTCCTTGGAGACGGGGAATAGATAAACGCCCCGACTGCTGAGTGCGGAGGCTGTCTCACTACTGAAGATGACTTTGTCCGGAAACTTCGCGTGAAACGCCGGATACTGAGGCGGCGTACGGATGCGATCGGTTCCCTCGAACTCCGGCGTGTCCCGGATGCCTTCGCCCTGATAGTTGAGGCTGATGACATCCAGTGCAGCCGGCAGAGGCATATCCGGTTTCGCCCAGTTCATCGCGGCGGTGGACAGTCGCGTCGGATCTTCCTCGCGCGCAATCTCGGTCAAGCGCCGCGCAATCGCCGCGCCTTCCTCCCCTGTGTACTGCTCACCGACTTCGTTACCGATACTCCAGAGAATGATGGAAGGATGATTGCGGTCTCGGCGAACCATCGCTCGCAAGTCTTGCTCGTGCCAATCGGGAAAGATCAGATGAAAATCCAACGGCGTTTTCTTGCGCTCCCATGAGTCGAAGATCTCATCGACGACGAGCAACCCCATGCGGTCGGTCAGCTCCAACAACTCCGGCGCCGGCGGATTGTGAGCTAAACGAATCGCATTCGTGCCCATCTCTTGCAATGTCTCGAGCTGACGTTCGGCCGCGCGATAGTTGAACGCAGCGCCTAACGCCCCGAGGTCGTGATGATTGTTGACGCCCTGAAGAGCGATGCGCTCACCGTTGACGAAGATGCCGTTGTTTGGATCCAAGCGCAGGGAACGAATGCCGAAGCGCGTTTCATAACGGTCGATGACCTTGCCGCGAAGCGCGAGCGTCGTGACCGCGAGGTAGCGATTCGGCTCTTGATGCGGGCGCGGCCCCCACAGTCGAGGATTCTCTATTGTGGTCGAACCCGTGCCGCTGATCGTGTTGCCTGCATCGATATGCATCCTCGCTTTCTCGATGCGCGCCACCGCACGACGTGCCCGTCGACCGCCGGCCTCCAGCGGGTAGATGTCGGTCGTGACCGCAACGGTCTGTGACTCGCCGGTGTCATTGTTAATCGACACTTGTAACTCGATGGTCGCGGAAGTCTTCGACACGTTCGGCGTCTTGACGAATGTGCCCCATTGATCGACGTGAACGCGATGCGTCTTCGTCAACCAAACATTGCGATATAACCCCGCGCCCGGATACCAGCGCGCGGATTGCGGTGGGTTGTCGAGACGAATTGCGAGTTGATTCTCGCCACCCGGCACCACATGCGCAGTGAGATCCAGCCGCCATGAGTTGTAGCCGTAGGGCCATCCGCCAATGAGCGTACCGTTGAGCCAGACGGTCGCGTACGACATCGAACCATCGATGTCCAGGAAGATGGAGCGCCCTTTGTCGCTTCTCGGAATGTCGAGCTTCTTTCGGTACCAAGCCGGCCCCCAGGTCTTCAACCTGCCCATGCCGCCATAGGGACCTTCAGTTAGAAACGGTCCTTCGATCGCCCAGTCGTGCGGCAAGCTCACCGAGCGCCAATGGCGATCATCGAAGCTCGGGCGCACGAACGACGCGTCGACGGCGGGGTTCCCATCGGGATGAGCATGACGTTGGGCCGGGTCTGCAATAAATGCGTTCCCTGTCGGCAGAATCCAAGGTTTCAGTACATCGCTTCGCGATCCCCCTGCTTCGACCGCAGCCTCCGGTTTTGCGTCTGCCTCTTTACCGTCGGCGGATTGTTCGACTTCAGGTCGAACGTCATAAATGAGGTTTCTCGCTCCCTTCGGATCGCCTAGATGAAAGCGCCAATCTGAATTGATCGAGATGCGCTCTCGCGGCGAGAGTGATGTGTCGTGCACATCGGGAACAAGATTCTGTGCGCCAGCGGATGCGGATAGGCAAAAGATGATCTGCGCAGCGATGAAGACGAGCGCTACGCGCCGTCCATTGAAGTGCTTCCTGTCGTTTCGCTTCAACTGATCGCTCCGGGATTCGAGCATGAGAGCGGACCGTAGCATGTTTGGAAGTAGTGGAAGCCGGTGGCCCCCTCCTTGCCCCCCGTAGAACGGGGAGGAACTGGTGATTGCCCATTCTGTTTCCGTTTCCCTCCCCCGCTCTTCGCGGGGGAGGGATAGGGAGGGGGCAACAACGCGGTTCGAGTTAGAACGCGCCTCGAAGACCAATCGTGTACGTCGCACCTGGATAGAAGATGTCGTACGTCAGATCACTGTGCTCGAACAGGTTTCTGACAGGTTCGTTGGTGATGTTGTATCCGTCCAATGTGAGCGTGAGGTCCATACCACCAACGGAGGGCAGATTCATGCTCGCCGAGAAATCGACCTGCGAGCGATCATCCGACCGAATACGCCGCGCCGGGAATCCGTTCGTGCCGTCATATCCCTGGAAACCCGAGGAGATCGCACCGTCCTGGTGGTAGTAGGTTAGACGTACCTGGAACAGCTCGTTCTCGTAGTAGCCAGTCCAGTTGTATGTCCAATCGGAAATGCCGGTGATGATCGACCCTGCATCGTCCGCTTCCTGCTTGATCTTGGTCGCACTTGCGTTGAAACCGAGACCCTGCACGACGAAATCCAGCGGCATCACCCAAATACCTTCGAAGCCCCTGAGCGTCGCTGCGCCCTGCACGTTCGTGCGAGTGCTGACCTGCACCGTGCACGAAGCGGGACCGCCGCACGAGTCGAGCGCGTCTTGCTGCGATTCGCTCAGATTCGAGGTGTCGAGACCGTAAGCGGCTAGATCCTGGAACAGAACGTCGATCGCATCGTTGCGCGTGAAGCCGGTGATCTCCTTCTCGAAGTAGCCCACGCTCACATAGCCGATCTCCCCGTAATACCACTCACCGCCGATATCGAAGTTGATCGACTCGAAAGGCTCGAGGTTCGGATTACCGGCACGAGCGGTGTCGATGCCGGAAGATGTCCAAACGGAATTCGGATACATCTCGCCAGGATTCGCGCGCGTCATGGTGCGCGATGCACTAGTTCGTAACTTGACCGAATCGCTGACGTCATACGTCGCATTGAACGACGGCAAGAACTTGTTGTATTCCGCTTCCGTCTCGGCCGTGCCATCGCCAGCGAGGCTGCTCAGTGTTTGCGTCGTGCGCACCCAGCGTACGCCTGCATTCATGCGCAGCGGCCGTCCGAGTAGGTCCGCTTCTGCGTTCCCTTCGACATACACGCCGTACACCTCTTCCTCGATGCCGCCGACACCTTGGCCGAATTGATCGCCGGTACCGGACTCGGTCGGGACGAAGTCCGAGTAGTTGATCGAATCCAAGAATCTGCCGACATCGAGCATCGCGATGCCCGAATAGCCCGCCGATTGATCGAACACGGCGCCAAGATCGTTTACGGGAGAGCGAATCAAATAGTCTCCGATGTTCGCGTAAGCATCGGACGGGAACAGATGGTTCTCTTTGAGCGCCGTGTTGTTGTCGCCGCCGAAGTATTCTAGATCGCGCTGCGCCTTGTCGTAGGCGAATCCGAAGTTCAGCCCGGTGCGGTTGGGCTCCTCGCCGAGCGAGAAGTCCGCATGCAAACCGGTCGTCTCCGTCTCGCGGAAGTTGCGCTGGAAGCGGATCTGATCGTTCTGAATGTCATCCCACTGCCAACCAATGTCGGGTCGCGAAAGATCCAGCCCATAGTCGAATGTCGAGACATCGCCCACGGTACGGAAATGCGCCGTTGCAGCCGGGCTCATATAGAAGAAATACGGCTCATCGCGCATGAACTCGGATTCCGTGTAGCTCGCCGACAAGTTCATGTGGAAGCTATCGGTAATGTCCCAAGCCATGCTGGGCATATAGCTGATGAAATCGAAGTCTTCTTGGTACGCGCGATGGCCTACCCACACGTGCGTGTTGTAGATCGTCCCGCTGGTAATGACCTGATTGGAATCCACCGTGAAGTTTTCGGGAATCCAGGCCCCGCCAAGGTGCAGGTAGTTGCGTCGTCCCCAGTTGCTCGCTTCGACGCGATCGAACTGCCGCTCGGTTTCCGAGTACAGGATATCGAGGGCGACATCGATTCGATCGTTCGGCTGATATTGGAAGGATGCCAATGCGCTGGTGGCGTCGCGATCGCCGACGGTGTACATGCCGCGGCCGAGATACGGAAGGATGCCGCGATCGAGCTCATCGCGACTCAAACCAGACATCGCGACCGGATCGATGCGATCGCCGACGGATAGACCAAGGTCAGGGTGAGCCGCGACAAAATCCGCCGTCGCATACGGCGAATACATGAAGTGATTGCGGCCTGCCCAGGCACCGCTACCGTCGCAGCCTGAATTGGTATTTGCTGGCGCATCCGTGTAATCCGCGACGCAACCATCCGAATATCCGACCGTCTCGTAGCCATCGACGCGATAATCCTTGCGCGAAGCAACCACGCCTAGCAAGACACCGAACTGCTCATTGAACGTGTTCGAGTACACACCGGACAGTGTAGGACTGACCTCTTCGTTGATATCCGAGTACGCGCCTTCGGCCGACAGGCGGAAGTGTTGGCCGGGATTGTCGAATGGACGCATCGTGCGCAGATTCACGTAACCCGACGTGCCGCCCTCGAGATGAGATGCGGTCGGCGTCTTCGCAACGGCCAGGCTGCTGAACAGCTCTGTCGGGAAGATGTCGAGGTCGACTTCGCGATTGGAGTTAGTGCCGGTCAGATTGCCATCGGAGGCGACCGCGATATTGTTGCCGTTGAGAACGATCTTGGTGAAGCTCGGGCCGAGGCCGCGCACCGAAATCTGCTGGCCCTCACCTGTCACGTCGCGGCTGATCTTCACACCGGGAATACGGTTGATGGATTCCGCGAGGTTCTGACTGGGCAGCTTGCCGATATCATCCGCGAAGATCACATCGCCAAACCCAACCGAATCGCGCTTCGCGTTCGTGGAGTTCAGCAGCGTGCCACGATACCCCGTGACGACGATTTCCTCGAGCTGGGTGTCTTCAGTGCTCGGCGAGCCCTGTGTCGTTTGTGTCGTTTGTGAATTGGCAATGCTTGCTGCGAGCAAGCCTGCAATCCCAAGTCCCCCAGCCAGAATGGATCGTTTCATATTCATATTCGTCCCCCGAAAACTCGTTTTGATGACCGAGCGTTCAACACTCGCAAGGCCTTCGCGTTCGCACCTATCCACGCAGATCCTCCGCTGCTCGTGGCGCTTCGCGAATGTCTCGTGGCCTGAACGCTTGCGCTGACTAGTCAGACAACGAACGTAATAAGTCTGACCAATTAATCGAGTGTATAGCTCAAAGGACGTGAGGAAAACCCTCGAACGTGCATCGATTGATAATCACACGGTGATCGCGTCAATCGATAAGCCGGAGTTTAAACCCAATCCACGTTCGCTAATTTCGTGCTGTCTAGCGTTTCAGATGCCATTTTGAAGTAGCCCACATGTACGCACGTACAGGCTGGAAAAGAATTCCGGATTCTCACCGCGTCAGGTCCCCGCCTGACCTGCGCTGGCGGAATCTTCAAACGATTCCGCCATTCGCGAAGACAGTCTGACCGTTCACCCACCCACCATCCTCACTGCACAAGGCCGAGACGACGCTCGCAATGTCCGCCGGTTCGCCCAAACGTTTATGGGGTGTACGCTGAGCGAAACCGGCGATTTGCTGCTCGGTCTTGCCGTTTGTGAAGAGCGGCGTGTTGACCACACCTGGCGCCACGGCGTTCACCGAAATCATGCGGCTCTCCAACTCCTTCGCGAGAACGTTCGAGTAGATTTCCTGCGCGGCCTTGGTGGCAGCATAAGGACCATAAGTGGGCGACCTCAATAGCGTGATGCTCGAGGACATGCTGATAATGCGTCCACCATCGCGCACTCGTCTCGCTGCCTCGCGGAGTACGTTGAATCCACCCTTCACGTTTACCTCGAACATGCGATCGAAATCAGCGTCGGTCATTGCGCTGAAAGGCGCGAGTCGCATGATTCCAGCGTTGTTGACCACGACATCGAGGCCCCCAAACGATCGCTCGGTAACGTCGAACAAGCGGCGCACAGCGCGAGGGTCACTCACATCCGCCTGTTCATGGATAGCCTTGCCGCCCGCCGCATCGATCTCACGTACGACACTTGAAGCGAGATCCGCGTTGCCCACGTAGTTGACCGTGACGAAATAGCCGTCTCGAGCGAGTCGCTTCGCAACGGCTGCACCGATTCCGCGCGAGGAACCTGTAACTAGCGCCACCTTTGCGTTGTGCTGCTTGTGCCGAGAGCCTTGTTCAGCGGCATCACTGGATCGAAGCGCGAACGCCGCTGGTGCGGCAATCGCTGCAGCGCTCAGCAAGGCGCGCCTAGAAATGCTCTGTTGCGTGGAAATCGCATCATTGTCTTGGCCTGGCATGCTGTCTTGGTCTGACATTCTCGGATCCTTTGTAAGACTGTTTGCTTGGGTTAGAGCGCACAGCAGTGGCTCACCAGAGCTGCAAACTAGTGAATGTGCGCGTTCGAGGATTGCTGGAAGCAATCGCAAACTTGCCTGATCCTGCCAACTCGTTTGGCCTGCGCACCGATGCGCGCTAACCTTCGACATCCCTACGGAGGCGACACTGGTGGGCTCGGCACTGTGGACTCATTGAGAAGAGCGATCGTTCGCCATGCCGATCGGCATGCAAATGCAGATGGACTCGCGTTCACTCGCATTCCCGCACTTCGCATGATGTGCGTCCGCGCGCCTAGCGGGCCTATGCACTCGATTTACAAACCCCTTGTGTGCTTTGTACTGCAGGGCGCCAAGCAGATGACGATCGGTGCGGAGATTCAGGAATTCTCCGCCGGGCAATCGGTCATCGTCGGCGTAGACATACCCGTAACGGGTCGCATCGTGAGCGCCACGGCTGAGAAACCTTATCTTGCACTGGCGGTCGAGCTGGATATGGCAGTCATCCGCGATCTTGCGATACAGATGGACCTGACGGCTGCATCGGCGCGAGCGTCCACGCCGAAGTTCCTCGCCGAGGACACCGATGCCGCCGCCCTGGACTGCGCAGCGCGACTCATGCGCCTATCGGATCGACCCGACGCCGCCCGTATGCTGGCACCTGGCGTTATGAGGGAGCTGCATTTCTGGCTTTTATCAAGCACGCACAGCGAATCGATCCGCCGAATGGCGGCTGCCGATGGACCGGCACAACGCATCGCAGCGGCGGTGAAAATTCTCCGCACCCATATTGATAAGCCGATCGAGGTTGCACGGCTTGCTGCCGCTGCCGGTATGAGCGCATCGACATTTCATCGTCGCTTCAAGGCGATGACTTCGCTCACTCCTGTACAGTTTCGGCAACAGTTGCGATTGATCGAAGCGCGCAGACTGATGCTGAACGAAGGTCGCACGGCGAGCCGCGCCGCATACGACGTGGGCTATGAAAGCGTGTCTCAATTCACGCGCGAGTACGCGCGTCTGTTTGGCGCACCGCCTCGCCGCGATACGCGCGGACGATCGGGCGTACATGCAGCGGCGGGCGCGGAGGCGCGGGGATGAGGGATGTGAGAAAGGAAGTGATGAGGTGATGAAGTGATAAGGTGATAACGACGGATGCTATCGTCAGAAGCGATGCTAGCTGCAGTCTCTGTCTTCATCACTTCATCACCTTATCACCTCATCACTTGCGCGGACGGCACACCACCCTTGCACGATTCCGCGCCGTATTTGCCCATTCGTCCAGAATCGTTGCCTTGGACTATCAAGAAGGATCCAATTCGGCGCACGAACGTTACAGTTTTCTTCTGAGCTCTTTCGCAGCAGGTGAACTCGTGAGCGACCCAACGTCCGGTCTACCTTCCGCCGATCAACGACTGGATCGCGAAGACATCACAGCGCTTCCGCCCGTATCGCGGCGCTCGTTCTTGCAAGGCGCAGGTGTGTCTGCCATCGGCGCTTCGATTCTCGAGGTCGGCGAGGCCGCGACGCGCGAGCTTGCGAATGGGCGAGGCGAAGCAATCGGACCCGGCGCGGTTGCGGTGACGCTCGACATCAACGGTGAGCGGCGAGAAGTGCAAGTCGATCCGGCCACCACCCTCGTGGAATTGCTGCGTGATGGGCTCGGCATGACCGGCACCAAGATCGGTTGCGACCGTGGCGCATGCTCGGCGTGCACGGTGTGGGTTGACGAAGAAGTCGTCGCGAGTTGCATGACCCTCGTCCTCGATGTGCGCGGGAAGAAGATCACGACGATCGAGGGCCTGGCGAAAGGCGAGACATTACATCCGGTGCAACAGGCTTTCGTCGAGCACGATGCCCTGCAATGCGGATTCTGCACACCGGGCATGGTGATGAGCTGCGCGCGGCTGGTCGAGCAGAATCCCAATTGCTCGCTGGAGGATGTGCGCCAAGCGATCAGCGGGCATCTGTGTCGCTGCGGCACGTATCCAAACATCTTCAAAGCAACCTTGTCGGCCGCATCGCGGATGCGCGACGTCTAAAGGACAGCGACATGAGTACGTCCGAACCCACCAAATCTCAGAGCGTGCTGTACGGCATCGTCGGCGAGCATCTGGAACAGGTCACTCGCCAGGTGCCGGCGGATGAACCGCCACCTTTACCGAAGAACGATGAGCTCACCGTGATCGGAAAGCCGGTGCATCGCATGGACGCGGTGCTCAAAGTAACGGGCCGCGCCCGGTACACCTTCGATATGCAGCTCCCCGGCATGCTGTATGGGCATCAAGTCGTCAGTTCCGTGCCGCATGCGCGCATCAAAGCCATCGACACTTCCGCTGCAGAACGCTATCCAGGCGTACGCGCCGTTCACATCCTCGATCGTGTGATGATGAACGCTCAATTGCGCGATGCGCAGGCAGAAGCGAAGGAACGATATCCGCTCGTTCGATATGTCGGCCAACCCATCGCGGGAATTGCTGCAACCTCGAGCCGCGCAGCAGCCGAAGCGGCAAAGCTCGTGCGTATCGAATATGAATCTCTGCCGCACGTTACCGAGCTCGAAATGGCCATGCTGGAAGACGCACCGCGCGTTTACCCTGGCCCGACTGAGCAAGCGTCCACCGCAGGCGGCGGTGGCGCGCCGCCCGGACTCGATCAACGCGGCAACCTACGCGGACCCGATCGCGGCGGCGCGCGCGGCGATGTTGACAAGGCCCTGACACAAGCCCACGTCGTCATCGACGCAGAGTATCGCACTCAAGTTCAAACCCACGTGCCGATGGAAACGCATGGAATCGTGGCGGACTGGCGCGATGATGAATTGACGATCTACGCTTCCACGCAGCACACCATCAGCGTTCGGGACGACGCTGCGCAGAACTTCGACTTGCCGCACAGCAAGGTTCGCGTGATCAGCGAATTCACCGGCGGTGGATTCGGCGCGAAGTATGGTATCGGCAACTACGGGCTGCTCGCGATTCATCTATCGCGCAAAGCTCGCGCTCCAGTGCGCATGATGCTCGATCGTCGCGATGAGCACGTAACGGTCGGTAATCGACCCAGCACCTTACAGCGGCTGACCATTGGAGCTGCGAAAGACGGTTCGCTCACGGGGATCAAGCTGCAAAGCTATGGCACCGCCGGAGTCGCCGCGGGCGCAGGCGTTGGCTTTTGCGCTCATGCTTTGTATCCGTGTCCGAACGTATCGACCGAACACTACGATGTGTTTACGAATGCAGGCCCGGGCGCGGCCTTCCGCGCCCCCGGTCAAGTGCAAGGCATCTTCGCGCTGGAACAATCCATCGATGCGATCGCCGAGCATCTGCAAATTGATCCGCTCGCACTGCGCGAGAAGATCGATACCAACGACACGGATGACGCCCGTGCTCGCGCCGCGGAACGCCGATTAGGTGCAAAAGCGTTCGAGTGGTCGCGACGACGAGCAGCAGGCTCAGATCAAGGCCCGATCAAGCGCGGGCTCGGCATGGCGCAATCGCAGTGGGTCTACATCGTGAGCCGAGCGACGGCATGCGAAGTTCGTGTGACGCGCGACGGGTCGGTGGAAGCATTCAGCAGTGCACAGGATATCGGAACCGGCACGCGCACCGTGCTCGCACAAGTGGTTGCCGAAGAGTTCGGCTTGCGTGCAGGAGACATAGGAGCCTACATCGGCGACACGCGCTATCCCGTGGGGCCGGCTTCCGGTGGTAGTCGCGTCACGTGCACGCTCACGCCTGCAGCACGCAATGCAGCCTATCGCGCTGCGCGTGATGTGGCAGCCCGTGTTGCTCCGCTCCTCTCCGCCAAACCTGAAGAGATCGTATTCCGCGACGGCAAAGTATTTGCGCGCAGCAAACCGCAGCGAGCGATGACTTTCAAAGAGGCGGTGAAGAAGGCCGAGATCTCCGAAATCTCCCATCGCGCCGATCGCAGAGATGACTACGAAGGCTACGCGCGAAGCGCGCCTGACTTTCACATCAGCCGACACGGCATCGGTGGCGTGCAGTTCGCGGAGGTGGTCGTGGACACGCAGACAGGTGTCGTGAAGGTAGAACGCGTGCTCGCTGTGCACGACTGCGGACGACCGATCAACCCGAAGCTGGTCGAGAGCCAAATCTACGGCGGCGTGATTCAAGGCGTGAGTTATGCACTGTACGAAGAACGGCATCTCGACAGCGCAAGCGGACTGCAGCTCAACGCCAATGTAGATCAATACAAGATCGTCGGTTCGCGCGAGACGCCGCAAATCGACGTGCTCTTGCTCGAGCAACTCGGCGGACAGTCGTCCACCGACGCTCGCGGTGTTGCAGAGCCGGCGAATGTGGCGACCGCCGCAGCCGTCGCGAATGCGTTCTACAACGCCACCGGCAAACGGATTCGTACGCTGCCGATGACACCGGCGAATGTGCTCGCGGCTTTGCGCAGTGACGATCAGAGCCTGAGTCGCCGATAACAGTCGATGAGACAGGAAGAGACTGCAATGCAATCATTCGAGTGGGTGGATGCGAAATCGGTCGAACAAGCCGCAGCGTTACTGAGCGCGTCCAACACGCGGCAACTGGTGATCGCCAAAGCGGGCGGGTTGGACATTTTGGATCTCATGAAGGAAGGCATTCTTGCGCCAGCTCGGGTCGTGAATCTGAAGAGCATCCCCCAGCTCGATGACATTCAGTTCGACACGAAATCCGGCTTGCGGCTGGGCACCCTGGCTACGCTCGCGCGCATCTCCTCTTCCGAAGAAGTGCGGCGTAACTACCCTGCCCTGGCCGATGCGGCCGCACATGCGGCCACTCCCCAGGTACGCAACGTCGCGTCGATCGGAGGGAACCTCCTGCAACGTCCGCGGTGCTGGTACTTTCGCAACGCTCAGCTTCATTCGTCGCTGCCAAGTGCGACAGCGTTACGCGATGCGCAGATGCAATATCACGCGATCTTCGATAACACTCACAGCGCGATGGTGCATGCCTCGACGCCCGCAACGGCTTTGGTCGCTTACGATGCGACCGTGCATCTCACCGATCAGCGCGGACGATCGAGGAGCATCAAGCTCGATGAGTTCTTATTGGCGCCCGATGCGCAGCGTGCGCACGACGCCGCGATTCAACCCGGAGAAGTGCTGACGCATGTCACGCTTCCACCTCCAGCGCCTGACGCGCGCTCGGCGTATTACAAGCAAACCGAACGCGACAGCTACGATTGGCCGATCTGCGATGTCGCTATCGCGCTGCAGATGAATGACCGCACGGTCCGTGCGGCTTCCATCGTCATGGGCTGGGTCGCGCCGACGCCGCGCAGAGCTCGAAAGAGCGAACAACTCTTGGTCGGCAAGAATCTCGATGAGTCGGTGGCGCGCGAGGCGGCGCAAGCAGCCGTTGCAGACGCCACCCCGCTACCGAAGAACGCGTACAAAGTTCCCGTGCTAGAGACAGTCGTTCGCCGAACGCTGCTCGCGGCGATTGCGTGATAACAATCGCCCTCTTCGTTCGCGAAAACGCGTTCGCTTACTGCCCCCTCCCTGCCCCCCCCATAAACGGGGAGGGACTCTTTACTCTGACAGACGGCCAGTTCTCTGGTTTTTTCTCCGTACACCCTGCGGCTCTGCGAGATACTTTTTCTCGCATGTCGAACCACGAGTGGATGCATCAGCTAGCACTCAGCTCGCTTTGATTCCTATCCGCCGCGCCGCCGCGAGAGTCTCTTGATGGCGTTACATACTCGGCTGCATCATCTGCTACAGGGCCGTTTTCCTCTTAACCCTTTGCGGGGCTTTGCGTGCGAGAACTCCTCTTGTCGCGCTCACAACATCCTCCGTCATTCTGTCCTCGCGATCCTTGTGCCATCGAAATCTCGCAGCGGCGCAGCGGCGCGGCGGACAAGTCAGATCGAACAAGATGAAGATGAATCTCGCGGAGACGCGGAGACCGCAAAGATACAGACGAACTGGATCTGATCAATTATCCGCTGCGCCGCCCCGCCTCCGCGCCGCCGCGAGAAACTCTTGCGGAGCCGAAAGATCTCAACTTGCG
>JAICPY010000106.1 GCA_025929585.1 Steroidobacter sp. | reverse complement strand
TGGGGCACAGGCCGCCAACGGCGTGAACGTATTCATCGACGGAGTGGGACAGAAGAATTACGTGCTGCGAGGAGGTGTCAGCGGGCAGACCTCGACTCGCGGCAACCCATTTCCTCAACTGGGCATTGGCGAGTACAAGGTCATCACGTCGAACTACAAGGCGGAGTTCGATCAACTCAGCAGTGCTGCCATCGTGGCAGTCACCCGTTCAGGCACCAACGAGTTCGAGGCGGCGGGGTTTTGGGACCGCACCTCGGAGAACTGGCGCGCATCCGATCCGCTGGAGCGTGAACGCGGAGAGAAAGCGAAATCCGAGCAAGAGCAATACGGTATGGCGCTCGGGGGCCCGATCATCGCGGACAAGATGCATTTCTTCGTAACGTACGAATCGAAGACGTTCGAAACGCCGCAGACGGTGACACTCGGCCAAGGATTTCAATCCATTCCGGAACTCGATGAGTTCTTGGGCGGTGTGAGCTCGCCGTTCGAGGAGGATCTGTTCTTCGGCAAGATCGATTTGAGCGTGGGCTATGCACACCTGTTCGAGCTGAGTGCCAAATATCGAGACGAGAACGAGATCACGGCCATCGGCGGGCGGAACACCGCGATGTTCGCTACGACACGTGAGAATAGCGATCTGCGCCTGGATCTACGATATCAATTCAGCGGCGATCGATTTCTGAACGACGCGCACATCACATATGAGGACGCTGAGTTCAGTCCCCGCCCGGTCACGATCGAGCCGGGGTTTGTTTTGACGACGCAGAACCAGGGCGATGTCATTTTGAATCTGGGTGGCGGCCGGGACTACCAAGACAAAGGTCAAAGAGGTCTGGGTTTCCAGAACGATTTGACCTTCAATCCATTCGAATGGAACGGTGCTCACACGATCAAGACCGGGATCAAGTACAAACTGGTGGAGATCAACGCATTCGAGCAGCAGCCCTACAATCCACAATTTTTCTATGACATCAACAGCAGCTTGACGACTCCGTACCGAGTGGAGTTCGGCGCCACTCTGCCTGGCTTTCCCGATCGCAACGTCGAGTCGCGCAACAAACAATTCGGGATCTACGTGCAGGATGACTGGGAGCTCACAGACAAATTGCTGTTGAATCTGGGTGTGCGTTGGGACTACGAGGAAACGCCAAGTTACCTCGACTTCGTTACGCCGGCGGACGTCGTTGCAGGATTGAATGCGCCGGACCCCGAGGTACCCGGACAAACGTATGCGCAGCGTCTAGCTCTGGGTGGAGTGGACGTGAATGACTACATCAGCACCGGCAATGAACGCGATGCCTTCACCGGAGCGATTCAGCCTCGAGTCGGCTTCTCGTACGATCTATTTCAAGACCAACGCCATGTCATCTTCGGTGGCGCAGGCCGCGCCTACGATCGCAACGTCTTTGATTATCTGGCAGTCGAACAATCGAAGGGCACGTTCCCAACCTACGTGCGTACCTTCGATGTTGCCGGACATCCATGCAACGTAGGGGAGGGCGACTGTTTGGCGTGGGATCCTGCTTATTTCGATCCCGCAAATCTAGAGGCTATCGTCGCGGCCAATCCTTCACTGGGTCGTGAGATCAATTTGATCAACAATGATCTGAAGACGCCGTATTCGGATCAATTCAGCCTTGGTATCCGCAATCGAATCACGCTCGGCTCCCATGAGTGGAACACCTCGACGGCGGTGTCGTATGTCGAGTCTCAGGATGGAATCGTTTTCCTGCTCGGCAATCGTTATCCAGACGGTACCTTCCGTCCGCCCGGAACGAGCTGGGAAGGACAACCGTGGGCACATGGTATTCCCGGGTTGGGCAGTCTACTCATTGCGAAAAATGGCCTAGCGACACGTGCGACTTCCCTTTTGCTACAAGCTGAGAAGCCTTACACGCGCGACTCGGGCTGGATGGCTACGTTTGCTTACACCTTCACTGACGCAAAGGAGAATCGAACCAATATTGCGAAGACCGACGAGCACTTCATTTTCGATTTCCCCGAAGTGAGCGACTACGGCTGGCATACCTCTACAGGCGTGCCTAAGCATCGTCTCGTTGCCACCGGCATCGTCGATGCACCTTGGAGTTTGACGATATCGGCCAAGCTGACGCTCGCGACTCCGTATGAGTTCGACGCGGTGAACTGTCGGGATGTACCGGCGACCAACCAGTGCTTCTTGCAGAATTTCAAACCCGATGCGACGCTCGGACATCGGCAATTCGATCTCGCGCTCCAAAAGACTTTTGAGGCTGCCGACTTTGCTGTCAATGTTCGCACCGACATTTTGAACGTGTTCAACCACGAGAACGAGAGCGGCTTCGACACGTGGCGCGGCGGTCCCGGCGACCCAAACGTAAACTTCGGCAATCCCAATTCCTACGCTCAGCCCACGCGGACTTTCAAACTGTCCTTGAGCGTAGACTGGCGATAGCGCACGATCGCGGCATGAAAGCCATGTACTTGGAACGATGAAACGAGTTGAACGGAGGGTACAGCTCGCAAGGAAGGCACTGCTCGCTTCTCTGGTGGC
This sequence comes from Steroidobacter sp., assembly GCA_025929585.1. Classification (GTDB taxonomy): domain Bacteria; phylum Pseudomonadota; class Gammaproteobacteria; order Steroidobacterales; family Steroidobacteraceae; genus Steroidobacter. The sequence continues at coordinate 12,291 of JAICPY010000106.1, read as the reverse complement.
GCTGACCACTCTTACCGCTGCTGCGGCGGATGCGCCGCAGCAGCAAACTTCGGCTATCGTCGTACAAGGCTCGCGTGTCTATGATCCCGAGCGCGATGGCGACCCATTCGTCAACAATCTCGAGCGCCGCACGTTTAGGTTCTTCTGGAGAACAGCGAACCGCAGGAACGGGTTGGTACCGGATCGTTTTCCATCACCTTCTTTCGCTAGCATCGCTGGCATCGGGTTTGCGCTGACGGCATATGTCGTCGGCGTCGAACGCGGATACATCTCGCGTGCTCAAGCCCGATTGCGAACGTTGCGGACGTTGCGTTTTCTCGCGCGACTGCCGCAAGGGCCGCAAGAGGATGGCATCGCGGGATATCGCGGTTTCTACTATCACTTCCTGCACATGCATAACGGTGAACGCTTCGGCACCACGGAGCTTTCTACTGTCGATACCGCCTTATTGTTGGGCGGCGTTCTGCTCGCACAAAGCTATTTCGACGCGACCAGTCGAACCGAACGCGAAATTCGCACGCTTGCGGAGGAGATTTACACACGCATCGATTGGACCTGGGCACAAGATGGCGGCACGACGCTCACGCATGGGTGGCGCCCGGAAAGTGGGTTCATCCCATTCGATTGGCGCGGCTACAACGAAGCGATGTTGATGTACGTCTTGGCGCTGGGATCGCCAACGTACCCGATCGATGCGTCGGCATGGCCCGAATGGACCAAGACATACAAAGACAGTTGGGGAACCTTCAGCGGCCAAGAATTTCTGGCGTTCGGTCCGATGTTCGGCCATCAGTACTCGCATGTATGGATTGACTTTCGCGGCATTCAAGATGACTTCATGCGCGAGAAAGGCATCGACTATTTCGAGAACAGCCGGCGCGCCGCCTACGCGCAGCGCGAATACGCGCGCAAAAATCCGATGCGATGGCGAGGCTATGACAGCGAAATATGGGGGCTATCGGCTAGCGACGGCCCGGCAAACACCGTGCAGCGATTTCACAATCACGAGCGCGGCTTCTTCTCATATGTCGCGCGCGGCACGGCTGCCCCCCACGTGGTCGACGACGGCACGATTGCACCTACCGCCTCCGTGGGCTCGATTGCATTTGCACCCGAGATCGTGATTCCGACGATTCGTGCATTTCGAGCACGGTATGGCGAACACTTGTACAAAAGATATGGCTTCCTCGACGCCGTCAATCCGAGCTTTACGTTTACCAACGTACCGCTGCGTCATGGTCGAATCGTCGAGAATCTCGGCTGGGTGGCCGACGACTATTTGGCCATCGATCAAGGTCCCATCGTGGCCATGATCGAGAATTATCGAAGTGGATTGATCTGGACGATCATGAAGCGCAATCCGCACATTCGACGCGGTCTGGAGCGCGCGGGCTTTTCTGGTGGTTGGTTGGGAGAGCCAGAGACGAGTGATGATGAGAATAGAGGTGATGGAGGTGATGAAGCTGATGAAGGCGAGAAACCGGAACAAGACGAACGTCCCAGCCAGACACCATTAAGTTCGGCCGATCCTGCAACAGCGACGGAGCCATGACCGCCCAACGTCCATCACTTACATCACTTACATCACTTACATCACCTCCATCACTTTACCCTCAACAGTTGCCTCACCTCCATGACCATGCCCGCCTTCCAGCCTTGCGGTGTCGTTACGATCACGACCGACTTCGGACATCAAGGACCGTTCGTTGCAACGATGAAAGGGCGAATTTTGGCGCACCTGCCAGAAGCGAGAATCATCGATGTGACTCATGAAGTCCCAGTGTACTGGCCGGCCGAAGCGGGCTTTTGGCTTGCGCGTGCCTATGCTTATTTTCCAAAGGGGAGCATGCATATCGCAGTTGTCGATCCGGGCGTGGGCACGAAGCGCGACATCATCGGCGTGCTTGCCGATGGACACGCGTTCTTAGCGCCGAACAATGGCTTGCTCGCGCCGATCGTTTCGAAGATCCCCGCCGCGGCCGTCCATAGGCTGGACACCTCGGTGCTGTCGTCCAAATTTCGATTGCCGCCGCCCAGTGCCACCTTTCATGGGCGAGATATTTTTGCACCGCTCGGCGCGGAGATTGCCGCCGGCCGCTTGCAGATCACCGACCTGGGGCCGCAAATCTTGGACCTGGTCCCCTCGTGGGTCGACGAGCCCTCCGTAACGACGGAGCAGGTATCCGGCATCATTATTACGATCGATCACTTCGGCAATTTGATCTCCAACATCGAAGGTGAGTTGTTGCAACGTTTCGTACGCCCGGTCATCCGGGCCGGCGGACACACTTTTCCCCTACGACGGACCTACGGGGACGTGAAGCCCGGCGATTTCCTGGCACTAGTGAATTCGTTCGGCGTGCTCGAGATCGCACGGGCCGAGCAAAGCGCAGCCGAGGCACTAGGGGTCGGCCGAGGTGCGCCTGTTACCGTCTCGGAGGCCTGATTAAGGGCCCTGCGTCCGTTCCCCTGCCGGCATTTCCCTCTATCCCTCACCGGCTGACCCCGGCCGCCCCGGTACGGAGAACCGGCTGGATTTACGCTGTCAAAGGATGGAGGAGGGGTTTTCTCCGTGACCCATTGAAAACGCCCGTGCATCGTATATAGTCCGCAGGCTTCCCGCCCCGCATTCGACCGATGTGTCTGATTTCTCTAGGTTTTTTCCTAGGACGGGTCGCCCGAAGCACAAAAAGCGCTCACGAGTTTGAGCGCGCCGGCTTGAGGTTGGTTAGAACGCCTCAAGTTCGAGGAAGCCTAATCGCGTTTATCGTGGAGTCGTTAGGAGCTAATGGTGGAGAGAGACGACGATCACTTCGATATCGATGACGAGTTCGTCGCGGAAAGCGACGAAGAGCAGAGCTATGAAAAATTCATTGATACTGGGCGCCGTGCGCGACCCAGCGCTTCAGCAGCGGCAAAGAAGGGCAAGGCGGCCTGGAGCAAGCTCGAGGACGTTTTAGCCGAAAGGCGTTTGAAAAAAGAGCTGAACGATTTCGAAGAAGAAGAATAGTCCCTGCTCGAGGCGATAGATTCGTTTTGCACTAGCATCTGGCCACGAATCGCAGATAGCTTCTTACTCACCTGTGCTCGGACGCTCGCCCGAGACTATTCTTGTTCGTACACGATGATCGCGGGCGCAATGCCGGCTCACGCGCCTGAGAATCCTCAAAGTCGAGCGCTGGCAGTAAAAGAATGGGGTTTGGCATGACGACGGCTTCTTCACCCGGCAATTCGCCTGGCAATTCACCCTGGGTGGTTCTCAAGTTCGGCGGCACCAGTGTCTCCTCGGTGGCGAATTGGAAAAACATCGTCACGGTTCTGCGCGACCGGCTTGCGGAAGGCCTGCGTCCGGTCGTCATTCACTCAGCGCTCTCCGGCATCACTGATCGACTCGAGCAGTTGCTCGCGCACGCGTTGGACGGTGAGTCGCAATCGATCATGGATCAGATCGAGCAACGTCACCGCGATTTGGCTCAAGATCTCGGCGTGATCCCAAGTCCTGATCTCGAAGAGCAGTTTCGACGTTTACGCCAAATCGCCGCTGGAATCGCCCTGGTGGGCGAGGTGAGTGAACGCTTGCGAGCGCGCGTCATGGCACAGGGCGAGCTGATGGCGACTCGTCTCGGCGCAGCCTTTCTCGCATCTGAAGGGCTCGATGTCGAATGGGTCGATGCTCGAACGGTGTTGAAAGCGGAACCGCGGCGTAATGCAAACTTGAGATCGAGCTATCTATCCGCAACCTGTGCATTCGAGCCTGATCTAGATCTTCAGCAGCGCTGGTCACGCGCTGGCACCGTTTGGATCTCACAAGGGTTCATCGCGAGTGACGACAACGGCGACACTGTGCTGTTAGGTCGCGGTGGCTCCGACACTTCGGGAAGTTATTTTGCAGCGAAGCTGCAGGCGCGACGCTTCGAAACGTTCACCGACGTGCCGGGCATGTTCAGCGCCAACCCGCGTTCGGTACCGACTGCGCGATTGTTGCGCGCACTGGAGTACGACGAGGCTCAAGAAATTGCCAGCGCCGGCGCAAAGGTGCTGCATCCTCGCTGCATCATGCCGGTGAAGCAGTACGGCATCCCGCTTTATATTTATGCAACGCAGACGCCGAAGCTCGAAGGCACGGTAATCACTACGCATGGCGGTAACGTCGCTGCACAGGTGAAAGCCGTAACGATCAAGAAGAACATCACGCTGATTTCGATGGAGACGGTCGGAATGTGGCATTCCGTCGGCTTCTTGGCCGATGCGTTCCAAGTGTTCAAAGCTCACGGGATGTCGATCGATTTGGTTTCGACATCGGAAACAAGCGTCACAGTTTCGCTCGATCCCGCCGCCAACACATTGGATCGCGCGGCGCTGGACGCGCTCATTTTGGATCTAGGCAAGATATGCCGCGTCCAAGTGATCGGTCCATGCGCGGCGGTCAGTCTCGTGGGGCGCAACATCCGTGCGATTCTGCATCGGCTCGGTGAAGCGCTGGAGTTGTTCGAAGAGCAGAAGATTTATCTGGTTACTCAAGCCGCCAACGATCTGAACATCACGTTCGTGATCGATGAGGAGCAGGGTGATCGCCTCGTCGTTCGCTTGCACGAGATCGCGATCCGCAAGATGACGGCGGATCGAGTGCTCGGCCCGACATGGGAGGAGTTGTACGGCGCGCCCGGCAAGCCCAACGGGACGCCAAAGCAATGGTGGCATGATCGCCGTAAGGATCTCGTTGCGCTCGCGCGCGAACACAGCTCCGCATTCGTCTACGATCGCGCGACGCTGACAGAGAAAGCGCGATCGTTGAAGAGCTTGCCCGGCATCGACAACGTCCTATATGCCCTCAAAGCGAACTGGCATCCGGATATTCTGAGGATCTTCGAAGCGCAGGGGCTAGGATTCGAATGCGTATCGCAAGCCGAAGTCGAGCACGTTCGAAAGACACTGCCCGGCATCGATCGCAAGCGCATTTTGTTCACGCCAAACTTTGCGCCAAGAAGCGAATATGCCTGGGCGTTGGAAGAAGGAATTGCGCTAACGCTGGACAACCTGCATCCATTGAAGTCATGGCCCGAATTGTTCAAAGGCCGTGAAGTATTCGTGCGCATCGACACTGGCTACGGTCGCGGCCATCACGACAAAGTACGCACCGCGGGCGTGCATTCCAAGTTCGGTGTACCTTTATTCGAGATGGACGAGCTAGAGATGCTCGTCAAAAGAGTGGGCGCAAAGGTCACCGGCCTGCATGCTCACTCCGGTAGCGGCGTATTCACTGTGGATAATTGGAAGCAAGTCGGCGACACGCTGACTGAGCTGAGCAAGCGTTTCAAAGACGTCCGTGTGATCGATCTGGGTGGCGGATTGGGTGTGCCCGAGCGCCTAGGCCAACCCGGCGTGGTGCTGCCGGAGTTCGGGGCTGTGCTTGCAGCGTTGAAAGCCGACCATCCGCGCATCTCGTTCTGGATCGAACCAGGTCGATACCTGGTCGCCGAGGCCGGAGTCCTCTTGGCAACGGTCACGCAGATCAAAGGCAAAGGCGAGGTGCACTACGTCGGCGTATCCACCGGCATGAATTCCTTGATCCGCCCGGCGCTCTATGGCGCACATCACGAAATCCTAAATCTATCGAAGCTCGATGAGCCCGCAACTGAAGTCGTGAACGTCGTGGGGCCGATTTGCGAAAGCGGCGATCAACTCGGTGTAGATCGACTTCTTCCTGTTAGCTCGGAAGGCGATGTATTGCTGATCGCTACCGCCGGTGCCTACGGCCGCGCAATGAGCTCCACGTATAACTTGCGTGAGCCGGCGAAGGAAGTGCTCATCTGACGATGGGACGTGACGGGTGACGGGTAAGGCGATCGCAAACAGAAGCTCGCCATGTCACCCATACTGTTTTCCTCGTCGCCCGTCACTCGTCACCCACGCTTCGCGTGCCTTCTCTCCAACTCCGCCACCGCGTCCGCGAGCGACAAGTTGCGGCTCTTGAGCAGTAAGGCCAAATGAAAGAGAAGATCCGCGGACTCGCCGATCAAACGCTCGTCGGGTTGTGTCACAGCGGCTAAGGCGACCTCGACGCCTTCTTCACCGACTTTCTGTGCGATGCGGTTCGGGCCCTCCGCCCAGATGCGCGCGGTATAGCTGCCGTCCGGACGATCTCGGACTCGTTGCGCGATCACATTCTCCAGCATGCTCAAGAATGAAATCCGCGAAGTGTCCGTATCGACGCTGCCGAAGCAGCTTTCCGAACCTTTGTGGCACGTCGGTCCTTGCGGGTCGGCCGTGATCAAGAGAGTGTCGTTGTCGCAATCAGCATGAACGGATACGACGTTCAGATAGTGGCCCGAGGTTTCCCCTTTGGTCCATAAACGATTCTTGCTGCGGCTGAAGAACGTGACGCGTTGATTGGCGAGCGTCTCGGCCAAGGATTCGCGATTCATATAGCCGAGCATCAGTACGGCGCCGCTGCGCGCGTCCTGAACGATCGCAGGAAGCAAGCCTTCGCTCTTGGCCCAATCCAGCGTATCTATTTCTTCGAGTTTCATGGGCGGACCTCGATCAAGCTCTGACGCAGGAATTGTTTTAGCTGCGGGATCGGCAGGCTGCCGCTATGGAACACGCTCGCGGCGAGCGCCCCATCTACATTCGCAGAAGAAAATACGTCGGCAAAATGCTCTGGCGTGCCTGCACCGCCGGATGCAATCAAAGGCACTGAGCATTCGCCGCGTACGATCGTAAGCTGTGCGATGTCATATCCCTTTCGCACGCCGTCGCTGGCCATACAATTCAACACGATCTCACCTGCGCCGCGCTTTTGAACTTCGCGAACCCAATCAATTGTCTTACGGGCGGTATTGCGAGAGCGATTGGGATCGCCAGTGTATTGATACACTTGATAGCTGCCATCGACCGTTTGGCTATCGATACCGACGACGACGCATTGGGCGCCGAAGCGTGCGCTCAATCGAGTAATGAGCTCGGGGTCCGCAAGCGCAGGAGAGTTGATCGAGATCTTCTCCGCACCTTCGCCCAGCACTTCTTCGGCGTCTGCGACGCTGCGAATACCGCCGGCGACGCAAAACGGGATGTCCAGAATGCGCGCTACGCGCCGCACCCAACTGCGATCCACGGACCTTCCATCCGGGCTTGCCGTGATGTCATAGAACACGAGCTCGTCGGCGCCCTCATCGCGGTAACGACGCGCCAACTCGAGGATGTCGCCGACAATCACATGATCGCGAAAGCGCACGCCCTTGACGACTTGCCCGTCTCTTACATCGAGGCAGGGGATGATGCGTTTGGCAAGAATGGCCGCAGCTCCTGTGGTGAGATTTTGTTTTCAAGCATTGCCTTGCCGCTGATTACCGCGGCAACACCGACCTCGCTCAATGCTCGCAGGTCGGTACCGGAGGCGACACCTCCGGAGGCTTGCCACTGAATGTGAGGGAATCGCCGTACGGCATCCGCATACAGTTCGAGATTCGGTCCGGAGAGCGCTCCGTCTCGAGAAATGTCGGTGCATAAAACATGCGTGAGCCCGCACGTTGCATACTGCTCGATGGCGTTCCAGAGCACCGTATCCGAAGTTTGTTGCCAGCCGTGCGTCGTCAGCAACGGGGCGCCGGACGAATCGATACGAACATCCAAGGCGAGCACGATGCGTTTCGGATCGACCTCTTCAAACCAGCTCGAGACTTCAGCGGGTGCAGTGACGGCCAGGCTGCCGATGACGGCGCGTTCGATCCCTGCATCCAGAAACGAACGCAGACGCGCAAGTGTGCGCAAGCCTCCGCCGACTTGCAGCTTGGCTCGTCCAGGCGAGGCGAGCTGCAGAATGATCTGACGATTCGGCTGCTCCCCGTCCTTCGCGCCGTCGAGATCGACGATGTGAACGCGTCCAGCACCGAGCGCGACATAGCGATCTAGCACCGTTTGCGGATCGTTCGAATACACCGTCTCGGCTGCGAAGTCTCCTTTGAGGAGGCGCACGCATCGTCCGCCCTTGAGATCGATTGCGGGGATGAGTTCCATTGAAGGTGACAAAGTGACGGAGTGACGGGGTCAGAGACGCAGGAAGTTGCGCAGCAACAGTGAGCCGATGCGCGCAGAGCGTTCCGGGTGAAACTGTGCGCCATAGACGTTGCCCTGCTGCACGATCGCGGAGAAGGATTCACCGTACGTGGAGCTTGCGATCGTCGAGTCGGCGATCGGCGCGGAATAACTATGAACGAAATAGACGTAGTCGCCCGGCACGATATCGTTCAACAATGGGCTCGGTGGCTCGAACTCGAGTTGATTCCAGCCCATGTGAGGCACCGGTAAGCCAAGCTCGGAGGTGAATCGACGAACACGGCCTCGAAGCAAGCCCAAGCATTCCACATCGCCTTCTTCCGAAGACTCGTACAACAGCTGCATTCCCACGCAGATGCCAAGCAAAGGTTGGCGCAGCTCACGAATGGTATCGACGATGCCTGCGTTTTGTAGGCGAGCCATGCAATCTGCGGCGGCTCCGACCCCGGGAAGGATCACGTGGCTCGCTTCGCGCAGGCGTGCAGGATCGGTCGTCAACTCGGATTCGATTCCAAGGCGTTCGATGGCGTAGCGCAGCGAGGCGATATTGGCGCCGCCACTGTCGATGATCGCAAGACGTGTCACAGGGAACCTTTAGTGCTAGGCAGCTCGGTATCGGCTATTCGAATCGCTTGTCGCAGCGTCCGGCCGACGCCTTTGAAACACGCTTCGATCATGTGGTGAGTGTTCTCGCCGCTCACTTTGATGTTGATCGCCGCGCCCAGAGTCTCTGCGAGCGAGCGGAAGAAATGAGGCACGAGCTCGGTTGGAAGCTGGCCAACTTGATCCCGCCCAAATTGCCCTTCGAACACGAAGTAGGGTCGACCGGACAAATCGATCGCAACTTGTGCGAGCGCTTCGTCCATCGGCAGCAGGAAGCCATAGCGATGAATCCCACGCTTGTCTCCCAATGCAACCTTCAAAGCTTGACCCAAGGCGAGCGCACAGTCTTCGACTGTGTGATGCTCATCGATGTGCAAATCACCTTTACAGGACAGTTGCAATGAAAAGCCGCCATGCTTGGCAATTTGTTCGAGCATGTGATCGAAAAAGCCGAGACCCGTAGAGATCTGAATCGGCAATTCGCTATCCAAATCGAGCCCGACCTGAATATCCGTTTCCTTCGTTCTGCGACTCACTCGCGCGGTGCGGCGGGTGCGCGAGAGCTCCGCTGCGATGTGATGCCACGTTTGATCGTCAGCCTCGCCAATGCGCAAACCACGGATGCCTAAGTTCGTGGCCAGTTCCATGTCGGTATCTCGATCGCCGATTACATAACTGTTGCTGAGGTCGATTGGATTCTCGCGAAGGTAGGAATCCAGCAAACCCGTCTTCGGCTTACGGCAGTCGCAACCATCCGCTGCGAAGTGCGGACAGATGAACTCGCGCTCAAAAGTAATTCCTTGCGACTCGAGCAACTCACGCAGGAACACGTGCGGCTCGGTGAACGTAGGTTCCGGAAAGCTCTTAGTGCCCAGTCCATCCTGATTGCTCACCATCACGAGGCTGTAGCCGGCATCGCGCAGTTTGATCAATGCCGGCACGACGCCGGGTACGAGTCTCAGCTTCGCAAGACTGTCGATCTGCTGATCGGCAGGCTCGACAATGATCGTTCCGTCACGATCGATGAAAAGAACTTTCTTGCTGCTCATGCGGCGGCTCCAGTGCTTTGCGCGATCCCGCGGATGAGCCTATCGTTCTGCTCCGGAGAGCCAACGGAAATACGCAGGCAGTTCGCGAGTCCCGGCTGGGATCGCGGATCCCGGATGATCAGACCCACCGCTGCTGCGGCTCGCAGAACCCGATCGGCGTCGAGGCTTTCCACCAGCAGGAAATTTGCGGCACTAGGCCACACACGACGAATCAGTGGGATGGCACTGAGCTCGGTCTGTAAGCGAGCACGTTCTCGCAGTATCGTAGCGATACGATCCTCGACCTCCGCTCGATGCGCATCGTCGGTCAGCGACAGGACGGCCTCGACCGTCGAGGCGGGCAGGGCGTAGGGCGTGATCACTCGCGCAAGCAAGCTGACGATATCGGCATGCGCGAGCAACGCACCGCATCTGGAGCCTGCCAGTGCGTATGCCTTCGATAGCGTTCGGAGGACGACAAGATTCGAATACTTCGGCAGAAGCGAAGCAACGCTGGGTGCCTGCGCAAACTCGATATAGGCCTCATCGACAACGATCAGCGCGCGATCCGTGAAATCGCGACACAAGCGCTCGATGAGTTCTCGCGGCACCAGATTACCGGTGGGATTGTTCGGAGAGCACACGAAGATGAGCTTCACGCCTTCGCGCCAGATTCTGCTGACATTCTCGACATCGAATGCGAATCCTTGCGCCTTCACTAGAGGCACTTCGAGAACTGCCGCACCCTGAATCCGCGCGGATACTTTGTACATGCCGAAGGTCGGCGGACAGATAAGGATGCTGTCGCGTTCGGCGCGGCAAAATGCTCGCACCAGTAGATCGATTCCTTCATCGCTCCCACGGCCCGCCAGCACATTCTCTGGAGACACTCCATAGATCTGCGCCAGATGAACGAGCAACTCGGCCGGTTGCGGTTCCGGATAGCGATTCAGTCCTGCGCCACTTGAATCACCGCTGGCACGCCACGGCATCTCATTCGCATGCATGCGCTCGAGCGAAGGTTCCCAGGCGGCATGCTGATAGGGTTGCAGGGAAAGAATGTCGGGGCGAGCGAGGTCGAGAATTTTGATCATGCTAATCGTCTATCCGCGCGCGAGATGAGCGAGTCGAACTTGTACGGCGTTCGCATGCGCATCCAATCCTTCCAACTCGGCAATGGTGATGGCGGTGGGACCCAAATCCTTTAGCCCGTCCGCGCTCAATTCCTGAATCGTAATTCGCTTCATGAAATCCCACAGCGACAATCCACTGTAGGCCCGAGCGAAACCGTAGGTAGGCAAGACGTGATTCGTGCCGCTGCAGTAATCGCCCATCGTTTCCGGCGTCCACATCCCAAGAAACACCGAGCCGGCATTGCGGATGCGAGGCAGCCACTCGCGGGGATTCTCCACTTGCACGATCAGATGCTCGGGTGCGTATTGGTTGCTGAGCTCAAATGCGGCTTCCAAGCTCGGTACCACGAAGATGCGACTGTGCTCGATCGAAGCACGCAAGGTACTTTCACGATTCAAGCGTCGCATTTGCGTTTCGAGCTCACCGATCACCCCCTGTGCGAGCCGTTCAGAGATCGTGACGAATACAACCTGAGCATCACTGCTGTGTTCGGCCTGTGCGAGTAGATCTGCCGCAATGAATTCCGAGCGCGCCGACTCATCAGCGATGACCAGGACTTCCGAAGGACCGGCGGGCAAGTCCAGTGCCGCTCCATTCGGATCGTTCGCACACAACATCTTGGCGGCAGTGACCCATGCATTCCCCGGCCCGAACACTTTGTCTACTTTCGGAATCGTTTGCGTGCCGTAAGCCATCGCGGCGATCGCTTGCGCACCGCCGACTTTGAAGACACGCTCAACTCCGCAGAGCTTCGCGGCAACGAGCACCGCTGGATCCGCAGTCCCGTCTTTGCGAGGAGGCGTGCACAGCACACGTGTCGGACAGCCTGCAATGGCGGCGGGAACAGCAGTCATGATGGCAGCCGATGGCAGAGGCGCCACACCGGCTGGCACGTAGAGTCCCACGGAATCGATCGCACGCAGGTGCCGCTCGCAAACGACACCGGGCGAGGTCTCGACCTTCAAGGGCTGCGTAACCTGCGCCTCGTGGAACTTGCGGACGTTATCAACGGCTCGCTGTAACGCGCGATGCTGATCCTCCGTCAACGTACGTTCCGCCGCTTCGAATTCACTCGAATGAGCTGTCAGATCGTCTAGGCTCGCGCCGTCGAAACGCAGTGAATACTCGAACAACGCCGCGTCCCCACGCTCGCGCACATCCGCAATGATTTCCCGCACTCGCTGATACAACGCCTCGGCTCCCGCTTGCGTAGGTCGCCGCAAAGCCGCCTGCCGATCGGCAGGAGAGAGCGAAGTCCAGTGGAGGAGGGAGAGGGTCATGTACGTGAAGTGATTAACATCGAGTTGGGGAGTCGCGGGGGTCGTGAGGAGCCGGGGGGGGGTGGGGTCTCCGGCGACCAGAACCGGGGCGGCGGGGGCGCCGGCACCTGAGGGGACCGGACCGGGGTGAGACTTTAAGAAATCGTTGTCTGGTGTACGACGGCTGGCCTCGCCCTCTCCGGAGGGGTCGA
>JAICPY010000097.1 GCA_025929585.1 Steroidobacter sp. | reverse complement strand
GAATTGCATTGTGGATTCCCGCCTATCGAGCAAGCCTGATCAAGCTGGGACAGTCGCGCTTTACAGTGCCACCCGAAGGGTCGGGACACTACCCATCGTTCAAGCGCTGGCTACGCTCGCGATACGACAATCGCGAGCGTGAGTGGACTGATCGCCATCACACATTGTTGATCGCCGGATTCGCTCTGCTGATCCTCTCGAGCGTCCTGAAACTTCTGTTTTCTTAGTCTGAAACAGCGACTCGGACATCCTGCCACTCGCGCCGTGGTGGGCACGCCGCTGCGCCTGGTGCGACGCGGCCAGCAACGTTTCGTTCTTTGGATCGTACGCAGCGCGACGCATATCTGGCTAGAGAACCTCGCCGTGCGGCGCAGGCTTCGTCCTGCGGGCTCTATGATCATCGCAAGTCGCATTTGCATTGTTGTGGAATGTTGCGCGCGGTCTCGCCGTTCTAACCTCTGCGCGTATGGCGAGTCTGATATACATCGAGGCGTCCCCCCTCAAAGAGCGATCTCACACGATTGAAGTGGCGCGCGAGTTCTTGGATCACTATCGCGAACGCAATCCAGCGGACACGATTCAAACCATCGATCTGTGGACGACACGTCTGCCGGCCTTCGATGGCGTGACGATAGAAGCCAAGTTTGCAGTGTTGCGCAAGAATGCGTTCACGGCGGCGCAAGAGGAGGCGTGGCATGCCGTGCGTGCGGTATCGCGGCAATTCAATGCTGCCGACAAGTATGTCTTCAGCGTGCCGATGTGGAATTTCAGCATCCCTTATCCGCTGAAGCACTATATCGATGTGATTACGTTGGCAGGTGAAAACTGGACGTGGTCGCGAAGCGAAGGCTATCGGGCGTTGCTCTCGGGAAAGAAGGCGTTATTGATCTACTCCAGTGCCGGGAGTTACTCGCTCGGCGAGCCTGCCAGTCACGCCGATTTTCAGAAGCCTTACTTGCGTCATTGGCTATCGTTCATCGGAGTTGATGATTTAACCGAGATCAATCTCGCTCCAACACTCGCAGACCCAGATGTGGTCGCACAGATGAAGAGTGAAGCTCGGAGTAGGGCAACAACGATCGCGCGATCGTTCTGAGCTACTTCTTCAAAGGCACGATGTGTTCGCTCGCACGCAGGCGCTCATGTATGAAGTCTGTGAACAATCGCACTCTGGGGACATGCTTCAGATCCGGATGCGTGAGTATCCATACATCCGTGTCGAGGCTGGATTCAGGCTCGGTGATCTGTACGAGTTGATCGTCCTGATCGGCGAGCATTGTCAGCAACATTCCAACACCCAGGCCACTACGTACGGCACTGACCATACCGAGCAGACTGTCCACGGACGCTGCAACGCGGTCAGCCGGTACGCGTTGCGCAGCCCACTTCGCTTGAGCGAGATGCCCCAAGCTCTCATCGGGCACGACCCAATCGCATTCTTCCGCCGACATTTTTCGATGCGCCTTCAGGTAGGTCCGCGAGCCGTACAGCGCAGTTTGAATACGCCCGACTTTTCGGCCGATCAGGTTCTCCGGTGGCCGGCTCGAGGGGCGAATAGCTACGTCAGCCTCGCGCTTGGTCAGACTCAGAAACAAATTGTTCACCACGATCTGTAGCTGAATGCCAGGATGCTTCACGCGGAACTCGGCAAAGTGAGGTATCAGAACTCCGTGAATGAGCGTGTCCGTGCTCGTCACTCGAAGCGCACCGGAGGGCCGCGTATCAAGACCGGACAGTTGACGCTGCGCGCCTTCGATTTGTTCTGCCACGCCACCCAATCGCTCGCGCAGTTGCTCGCCCGCGCGTGTCATCACGTAGCCATGCGACTGCCGCTCCAGCAGGCGCGTGCCTAGCTTCTTCTCTAGACTCGCAAGACGACGCAATACGGTCGAATGACTGGTGTGGAGTGTGCGTGCGGCGCCAGCGATCGATCCGTAGCGATCAACGGCGAGGAAAAAACGCAAATCGTCCCAGTCCGTATCTTGCATCGTTGCATGTCCCGTTTGCAGGAATGAGCAATTCCTCTATCGCAGCGGGCAGTTTACCTTGACCGCTGACGACCCGCATCGAGGTCTCGAGAAAGATCTCTCAACTCAACAGGAGATGACTATGGGTGCTCCTTCGCCAGAGCTTTGCAATTTATGGCTCGCGCGTGCATTCAATGCGCAAGATGTCGAGGCCGCAGCTGCTATGTATCATCCCGACGCCAGTATCGTGCGCGTCGGCGAAGTGCATGGCGAAACGCAGGTGTCGCGTGGAGCGCAAGGCATTCGCGATACGATGGCTGCGTATATTGGAATGCAGCCGCATATGGACGTGATTACACATCACACGACGGTGGCTGGAGACTTTGCGATGACGCGATCGCAGTGGCTGATTACCGGCATCGATAAGCATGGCAAGCCTATCGAGGTGCATCATCATGGTATGGAAGTGCATCGCCGCCTTGCCGATGGCACTTGGGTGTTCTTCATGGACCACCCATTCGGCGCCGATCCGAGCTGGGCGATCGAACGTCCGCCGATCACCGAATGAGCGGCATGTTGGCGGTTGACAGCAAGAGAGCCGGTCTTTGTCTGGCTGTCAACTGTCAACCGTTAACGACTTAACTGAGCACCATTGGATTTAGACTACGTGCGATGTAGGTCCAGCTATGTCGAGAAACGGCAGCGAAGGCGTTCAACAGCCTGCCATAGGTTAGCGAGAACACTGCAATGTCAGTTGAGTTGAAGTTTGCTTGGCTCGTAGGTGTGCTCATCGGCGTGCTGCCGATGACGCTTAGTGCGCGCGATGCCGATCGACGGGAGAGTGAGCTGCTGGTCTTTGCCGCAGCTTCGCTCACCGATGTGCTCGAAGAAATCGGCCGCGAGTATCAAAGCCAAGCCAATGTCCGCGTCACCTTCTCGTTCGCAGCCAGTTCGGCGTTAGCCAGACAAATCGAAGCAGGTGCACGCGCGCACGTGTTCTTCTCGGCCGATCAACAGTGGATGGACTATCTCCAGGCGAAGGGACTCATAGATGCCTCATCGCGCCGCGATGTCGTCGCGAATCGTTTGGTGCTCGTTGTTCCGGAGGACAGTACGCTCGAGCTCAAAATCGCTCCGAATTTCCCGCTCGCCCGCGCTCTGGGGAAGCGACGGCTCGCAACGGGCGACCCTGACATCGTGCCTGCGGGTCGCTACGCGCGTTCCGCGTTGATGGCGCTGGGTGTGTGGAAGGACGTCGAAAACCGCCTGGTGCGCGCAGAGAATGTGCGAACCGCGCTCGCGTTCATTGCGCGAGGGGAATCACCGCTGGGAATCGTGTATGAAACCGATGCGCTCGTGGAGAAGCGGGTGCGTATCCTCGATGTGTTCCCCGTCGCGACGCATCCGCCGATTGTCTATCCGGTAGCGACTGCCGCGAAAGCAGGTGTGCAGGCGCGGGCATTTGTCCATTTTCTCGCCGGCGCGCAGGCGCAAGCCATCTTCGAGAGATATGGCTTTCGGTCCACGCAATGATCGTGCTTTGTGATCGTGCTTAGTTGCCTTCGATGACGCGTCGCAATTGCCGCACGCCGCGCGGAATGTCCTCTTTGGCGACGCCGCCAAATCCTAGCAGCAAGCCTTGTCGCACCTCAGATCCGTAGTAATTGGGGGAAAGCGGCCATGTCCATACATTCTGTCGGGCAGCACGATTGGCAATTTCGATGTCGCTGAAGGGTTTGGGCAGGCCTAGCGTAAGGTGCATGCCGGATTGATCGCCGATGATCTCGAATTCTTCCTCGAACCATTTGCGAATATGCGCTTCCAGCAGCGCGCGCCGTTCGGAGTATAGATTGCGCATGCGCCGAAGATGACGTGCGAAGTGCCCTTCCGAGATGAACTCCGCGAGCACGGCTTGCTGCAAATCCGATTGCGTGACATCGATAGTTTGACGCACGGCCAGGAAGCGCTCGACGAGATCTGGCGGCACGACCATGTACCCCGTTCGTACCGATGGAAACAGAACCTTGCTGAACGTGCCGACGTAGATGACACGCGCATCTGGATCCAAACCCTGGAGCGAAGCTAACGGCCGGCTCTCGTATCGATATTCACTATCGTAATCATCTTCGATGATCCAAGAGCCCGACTTTTGTGCCCAGTCGAGTAACTGCAACCGACGCGACAAACTCATCGTCACGCCGAGCGGAAACTGATGCGAAGGAGTGACGAAGGCAAGCCGAGCTCGGCGCGCAAGCTGGATGCCCTTGGCGACATCGAGTCCCTCCTTGTCCACGGGTACTGGGACGATATCTGCGCCCGACAGAGTGAGCACCCGACGTGCGAGCCAGTAACCCGGATCCTCTAACCACACTTTATCTCCGGGGTCGAGCAGCGCCATCGCAGCAATGTGCAATGCATGCTGCGAGCCGCTGACCACCATGATCTGCTCGGGCTCGCAGTGCACAGCACGAGCGCTGCGTAAATAATTGGCCAATGCGGCGCGTAAGTCCGCTCGCCCCGCCGTTATTCCATAGTGCAAGGAGGTCGTACGTAGATTTCTTGCATAGCGCGATACCAATCGCGACCAAATCTGAATCGGGAAGTGCTCGAACGCGGACTGACCGATGCTGAATGCGCCGCTTCCCTTGATCCACGGCGAACGATCGATCGAAGGCACTGCTGCACTGCGATGAGACGTCGAGCGTGTCTTCGTATTCGGGGCGACCAGGCCTGGCGAGCTTTGCTCGCACATCGTCAAGTTCTCTGGAAGTGAGCGCGAAACGAACGTGCCAGCTCCGATTCGCGTCTCAAAGTAGCCTTCAGCCAACAACTCCTCGTATGCGCCGATGATCGGGATTCGAGACAGGCCGAGCTCCTCGGCGAGCAGTCGAGTGGAAGGAACCTGCTGCCCTCCTCGTAATTCGCCGCGCAGTATGGCGTAGCGATAGGCCTCGTATATTTGCCTGTGAAGAGGGCGCTTATTCCTACGGTCGATCGCAATGATCGGCACGACAGCGGTGGATATTTTCTTCATGCCGCATTCTAGTGGTAATACGGAACAATAAAAAAGTGGCTATTTCTAACGAACACCTCCAAGAGCACAGTCGCTTCCGAGCCACACAGGGAGCGCCTCTACCGGCGTCGCGATGTTGATGCGTCAACTTCGCGGCGTGTCCGGTTGGCAGGCGAGGGGATGAGACGCAAATGATCTATCTGGCGATAGGGGATGCGGCTCCTTCCTGCCCAATACCAAGCACGATCATGCTCGAGGAGACCGCGATGAAAGTTCGATCCGCGTCGACGTCAGGGACTGTCAGCCAATCCATTCCCAAGCAAAATTCTAGGATTTATCAGCGCCTAAGCCGGCGCGCGCTGTTCACGATCGTGGGCGGTGTCGTACTGGTAAATCCGGTGTTTGCGCAGGAAGCGCAGCAGACCGAAGAGCTAGAAGAAATCATCGTCACTGGCTTACGTGGCAGCCTCAAAGCTTCCATGGATATCAAGCGCGATGCGGTCGGTGTTGTCGATGCGATCAGTGCTGAAGATATCGGCAAGTTTCCGGATGCAAATTTGAGCGAAGCGTTGCAGCGCATTACCGGCGTTTCCATCGACCGGCGCAATGGTGAAGGCGCCCTCGTTACGGCGCGCGGCTTCGGAGCGCAGTTCAACATGGTGACGCTGAATGGTCGCCAGATGCCGACCGCGGATGCATTCGCCAACGGAGTGCCTACTGCTGGCGGGATCGACGGGAACTCGCGTGCATTCAATTTCGCGAATCTCGCTGCCGAAAGCGTCAGTGCGCTGGAGGTCTACAAGACTGGCCGTGCCGATATCGCAACCGGCGGTATCGGGGCAACGATCAACGTGCGCACCGCCAAACCATTCGACAACGACGGCACGGTCTTCAATATGGGATTCAAGGCGGTCAACGATACGACCAATCGCGTCGGCGATGACGTCACGCCGGAGCTCTCCGGGATCTTCAGTTATGCAAACGATGACAAGACCTGGGGTGTGTCACTGACCGCGAGTTATCAGAAACGAGACAGCGGGTCCTCCGGCTCCACGGTCAACGATTGGCGCGTGCAAGCGTGGGATGCGGACATGAGTGTGAATCAAACTCGCGCACCGCTGTTCGTCAACCGCAACGATACACCTTACGATTCCTCAGACGATGAGATCGATGCGCAAATCGTCAATGCGCCGACGGTGGGGCAGCTCTACGGCATTCCAAATGACATTCGCTACCACTTCTCCGACCGAGAACGTGAGCGCACGAATGGTCAGCTCACCGTGCAGTTCGCCCCCACGGAGACGCTCGAGCTGACCGCCGACTACACGTACGCGTTGAACGAATTGGTCGAAAATCGAGGTGATCAAACCATTTGGCTGCAACGCAATGGGTTCTATTTCCTGGAGTTCGATACGGAAGAAGTAGCGACTCCCGTATTGCTGCGTGAATACACCGGCGCGAGCAAGGACTTCGGCTACGAACAACAACATCGCGAGCAGAAGAACGAGCTAAACGCGATCGGTTTCAATGCCGACTGGTCGGTTACCGACACGTTCAGCCTTGCGTTCGATATTCACGATTCCAAAGCGGAGAGCCTGCCCAACGACCCGATTACGGGCGGCGGGGAAACGACGTTCAGCCTCGCAGGCAAGGTGCCGACGCAGTGTCTAGAGTCCTATGGGCCGAATCCAGGCGGTGGCGATGCGGCGTGCCGTAATGCTTCGAACTTCTGGACTCAGGAGTTTCGCTTCAATAATGCATTGCCGGTCGCTGGACGCACGCTATTTCCAGATCAGATGTCGGCGTATGCCGGTGCCGGCGGGAACTCCAACTATTCCTTCGATGCTAGCAGTCTCGGTTCGCAGATTATGCGCGTGAACTATCAGGATCAGCAGACCGATCTCACGCAAGCTCGCCTTGATGGTGCGCTCGAATTCGATGAGGGTCGCTTCCAGTTCGGCGTTGAGACTCGCGCCTTGGAGACGAGCCAACGAGCTTCAGCGGCCAATATGACCCTCGGTGATTGGGGCGTGGGTGATGTGGGCACGGTGCCCGACATGGTTGAGCTGTTGACCCCGTTCAGTCTCGTGGGCGCATTCGAAGACTTCAATCCGGCAGGTGCGCCGATCGGTGGCTGGAAAGGCAATGCCAATACGCTTGCGCAATGGGCCTTTGCTCAGGGCTACGGCAATTGGACCGAACCGTCGGCGCCGGATGGTGAGTTCCGCTACAACCAAGGTTATGCGGTTCATAATCTCATCGAGGAAGATACTGAAGCGCTATATGTGCAATTCGCTCTGGAAGGAGAGCTCGGTGGCCGGCCCGTGAACTTATTGCTGGGTGCACGTTACGAACGAACGGATGTGGAATCGACCGCGAACATTCTCGTGCCGACGGCGCTGCTTTGGCAGGATGACAATGACTTTCAAGTTCGGCGGCCGGAGTTATTGCCCGAGAATGTGCAATCGATCACCGAGACCGCGGATTACGACAACGTTCTGCCCAGTCTGGATTTCGATATCTCGCTGACGGATAGCCTGAAGGTGCGGTTGTCCTCGAGCACCACGATTGCGCGAGCTGGCTACGGTCAACTCGCTGCCGGTGTGGGTCCGCTGACTCCAAACGGCTCGACGCTGCTGGGCGCACAGGCCAACGCTCAGGCAAACAATCCCGGCTTGATACCGCTCGAGTCGGACAACTTGGATATTTCATTGGAATGGTACTTCTCGGACAACGGCTATATCTCCGCCGGCTTCTGGGATAAGCGCGTGAAGAACTTCATTGGCAATGCGGTGACCGACGAAACAGTGTTCGGAATTCGCGATCAAACCGGCGGTGAGCGTGCTCAGTACGCTCTCAACTACTTGCGCGACCATGGCTTCGCCGTCGATGACTCCGCGTTGTTCACGCTGATGGCCATGATCGACAATCCTGGCAGTTTCACGACGACCGACTCCGACAACAACGTGACAACTTGGACTGGCGGAGAAGGCAATTACGACGGCACGAACGCACAGCACGTGGCATTCGCAAGCCGGTACGACCTGCTGCCCAATGCAGAGGATCCGGAGTACATGTTCGCTGTTTCACGCCCGGTCAACAATCGAGAAGCCAACATTCATGGCTGGGAATTCGGTGGCCAGTACTTCTTCGGCGACACTGGATTCGGTGTTCTCGCGAACTACACCGTCGTTCGAGGCGACGTCGGCTACAACGATTCGAGCGATCCGAATGAAAACCAGTTCGCTCTTCTGGGGTTGAGCGACTCTGCGAATCTCGTGCTGATGTACGAGGACTTCGGGTTCTCCGTTCGGCTTGCCTACAATTGGCGCGACGAGTTCTTGTCGAACATCAACGTCGGCTCCTCGCGAAATCCGATCTACGTCGAGGAATACGAACAAGTGGACTTGAGCATTGGCTACGACCTCAATGATCATTTCTCACTGTCGCTGGAAGGACTGAATCTGACCGAGGAGGACGTTCGCTGGCACGGTCGCTCGAAGAAGCAGATGTGGTTTCTAGAGGACCAAGGGGCTCGCTATAGCCTGGGAGCGCGGTATAAATTCTAGTGATGGGGTGATGAGGTGATGGAGCGATGATGACAGAGCAGTCATGGCAACTCCCTTCTGTCGTCATTGCGATGTCACCTCATCGCCGAGGCTCCATTCGTTGCTCGCCACAACGAATGCGACCTCAGCGTGCTTGCGAAAGCTCCAATGCACGCAGGCGCCGACTGAGTTCCAAGCACGCTCGTACGTTGTGGTAGGGGCACTTCCAGAAACCGATCTTGGGCTCGCTGCGAATCGGCTGTCGGTCGCGTGTCAAACGACAGAACCATTCTCCGTGAACGCGATCGACGAAGTGCGCTTCTATGAAGTTCCAGGTTCGCAACGCCGCGGTTCGAAACGCGGCGTCATTGCTGATCTCGAAGGCATTCAGGAATCCCACAGCTGCTTCCGCTTGAACCCACCACTCCTTCTGAAAGTCCTCGACCCCCGCGGTGGTACCGTGTTGAAACATTCCGCCGTCCTCATCGACGCCTTCCTTTAGCGTCACTGTGGCGATCGCCAAAGCTTGACGCTTTGCGTGATCCAGGAGGTCGTGTTCTGCGAGCAGTTCGGCTGCCTCCACTAGCAGCCAGCTGAACTCGATGTCATGACCGTAGGAAACTGAGTTCACGGCTGGTGTCCAGTCGGCATCGACATACATGCGCAAGTGATGCGTGCGAGCATCGAGTAATCGGTCGAGCAAGGTCTCGATGAGAGCGCGCAGATCGCGTCTCAATCCCGCGTCTGGCCAAGCACGCAGCAGATTCGAGTAAGCCTCCAAGACGTGCAAGAGCGTGTTTTGGGATTTGTCCGCGATTGGCCCCATGATGGCGGGCGCGCTGCGGCCGAGTAGATTCCAAGCTCGTCCGCAATCATTGAAGTAAGCACCGAATTCGCGATCGCGGCCGTGTAATTCGATCAGACGGTACAGCGCGATGGCTCGATCGAGTGCGCTGCGATCGCCAGTGGCGAGGTAGAGCTCGCTCCATCCATAAATGCCGAAGGCTTGAGCGTAAATCTGCTTCCGTGATTCCAGCGGCGCGCCGGCAGGCGAGATGCTCCAATACAATCCTCCGTGCTCCTGATCCCAGAAGTTGCGCTCCAGATCTTGGTTCGCCGCTGTTGCCATCGCCAGGTATGAAGGATCTTGGTAGCGCCGATAGGCGGCGGAGAAGGCCCACATGATTCGGGAGCTGAGGATACTGCTGCGGGGCGCATCGGTGGTTGGACGAAGGTCGGAGTCGATCTCACCATGGAAGAACTGAGGCTCGTTAGTGCGCGCGTGACGAATCCAGAACGGCAGAATATTCTCGCGCAACTGGCGCTCGATGCGTCCGCAGAAGTTCTGCTCGTCCAGTAGATTCAGCGGCGTTGCCGCCCCAGCCCCAATAGGTTCTATCTGAATCTGCGGCTCGCTACGAAAGTGCATTCGATTTTCCTCTGCGCGCCATCGTGCGCACGTAGAACACTGCGATTCGGGCACCGAAGGCGGTTGCGACCTGAAGGCAGAGCAAACTTAGGACGACCGCGATGCCTGTGAACGATGTCATCCATCCCTGAGCACTGGCGGTGAGGAATAACGAGGCATTCGCGAGCAACATTACGAGCACGCTGGCCGTTCGAAAACGATCGAAGCTCCGCTTTACGTGCTGGGGATTAGTAGCGCACGAAGTGCCGCTATGGCTTGCGACGTACTGCGGTGTGTTGAGTCCCTTGGTACCCCAACTGGTATTGTTGGAGTTCAACGCTGCGTAAGTCATGATCATGAAGGCTACTGCCGGACGCGAGAACAAGTAGGCCGGGAGCGACTTCAAATAGCCTTGATAGATTTCGTTGGAGTACCACTTCGACAGCAAGAGCACGCCCACGAGCATTGTGGCTAGCAAGCCAAGTGGCAGCGCGAGTTGCAGCGTGGTGAGATTCGCTGCCACAACGATTGTTGCGCCGGCAGCGGTGTAGATCGTTTGATAGCCGATTGAGTACCTGATGAAGCGGTTCGTTCTGCTGCTCACCGAGCCGCGTGCGGCTACCCAAAGTTGCGCCGCTAGCAACAGCAGCAGCCCTCCATAAGCCACATCGACGAGTCCACTGAGAGCAACCTGACCGGTCACGACAGCCGACGTCAGTTGATGCAGGGAGGTGAAGATCACGAGCGCGAACGCAGGCATGAGCCACTGCAGGGCGAAGTAGATCAGATGGAACATCGATGCGGTTGCGATTCTCGATTTCTGCAACGGCGTGCGGTTTGCGCTTCTGACGTAGTCCATCACACGCGTAAACATCCAAAGTCGACAAGCGATACTGCTGCACGTCCACCTGCGGCGTTGGCAGAGGAGCTCGGTCCACGTATCGCATCGATCGATCGTTCCGTTCGCCTCCGGTACGTAGCCGAGCTCCCAGCGGCTGTTGCGTTGAAACACGATCTCCAACGCCAAGATGCGATCCTCGGCGAGGAACATATTGGATTCGAAGGGGCCGAGGTTAGATAGTCCGCGTAAGTAATTCTGCATGACGCGCGGAGTTTCCCTGGCGTCGGTGGCGTCGGGTGCGCTCCAAACAGCCTCGGCGCGCGTCAGGCAGAGCTGACCTGCAAGAACGCTCATATATCCCATTGCGAGCTCGATCGGCCACAGCAGAATTCTCTCCGCGGCGATGTCAGCGTACTGCCAAGCGCCGAGCACATCGGTTACTTTGGACGGGACAGGCATATGCGAGCGTGCCGAAACGGCCGCTACGTTTTCATGGCTCGAGCAGTACGACCACATCTCATGCACTGCCGAGTCGTCTGGAACGGTTCCCACATCGATCTGCAGGAAGAACTCAGGGCGCTGCTCACGGCACAAGATCTCGAAGTAGCAGCGATGCGAATCAAGCTTGCCGCGATTGTCTTGCTTGATGAAGAGCATGATTCGCTGCAGGCTCATGCTGGCGGAGAGATTCGTCCACGCTCCGGACTCTCGCCTGGAGATCGGATTGAAGTTGCCGTGCGCAAGAAGCTCTTCGGGAGATAGCTGCAACAAGTGCCGGTCGATCAGTGCCTCGAAGAGGTGATAGTCCGCTTTCGCATCCAACATCTCGGGCCGATATAGCCCTAAACATTCGGCGTACGAGGAAAAGGCCGGCGACAGCTTGTCGATGCCGTCGACTAGGATGCAGATCGTAAAGTTCTGAGCGATCCTGGGCTCGCCGGCATGAATGAAGTGGTCAGCATTGCGTGCGAGCGCATTCAGCGTAGCGCGATAAGCGTCCAACCCTTCGTTGTACGCCGTCATGCAGACTGAAATACTTCCGGCGATGACCGCCGGAGGAATCTTAGGCGCTCCGGTATAGGTATCGACATCTTCTTTGCGCAGGCCTGCGTAGTGAAGTCTGTGGAGAGGAGTCCTGAGTACTTCAGCTGATTCCGTGCGTCCAAAGGCGGTATGGGCTCTTGCCGCGGTGCTCCGCTCGTGATCCTGATGCGTAGGCATTGCTGTCCTTGAGTTGTGCTGTTCTATGCATGCCGACGAGCCCCCAACTCGTCTACTGTTCTCAACTAAAGATCGACAAAAAAGACTCCGGTTGCTGTCTAGTGAATGGGCTGTCTGGTGAATGAAGTGAGCCGCTCGGCGACGATGGGTCGTAGAGACGCCGCTGCCAAAATGACTCGAGGTACAAGCTCACGCCTGCCTCACTGCCGCCAAGCTCGCCGAGCGCGGCGGCAATTCATCGGACAGCACCGCACCATCCTCCATCGTCACGACGCGGTCGGCGCAATGGAAATATCTATCGTCGTGAGTGATCACCACGATGAAGCGGTTTCTGATCTTGAAATCCTGCAATAGATGCCGGTAAAAGATCTCCTTGAAACGCGGGTCCTGATCCGCGGCCCATTCATCGAATACGTAAACCTCCTTGTCGTCCAAGATCGCGAGCAGCAGCGCTAGGCGTCGACGCTGACCATCGCTCAGCTGAGTGGACGAGAAGGA
The DNA here is from genome assembly GCA_025929585.1 of Steroidobacter sp. Taxonomy (GTDB): domain Bacteria; phylum Pseudomonadota; class Gammaproteobacteria; order Steroidobacterales; family Steroidobacteraceae; genus Steroidobacter. The sequence goes on along the minus strand of JAICPY010000097.1, from coordinate 4,349 downwards.
AGTTCCCTCGAATCGGATGTGCTGATCGAGCTCGAGCAGTTCCAGCAACCGTTGCACGCTGGCTGCCTGCTCGCCTTGCTCGGCGCCGTAGAGTTTGGCAAAAAGGTGATAGTTGGAAAGGACGATGCCGATCTGGTCCCGGGCCTGAGCGATGTTGTTCCGTGTGATCGGGCACTCATCGAAGTACACCGTGCCTTCGGGCGGGACGTAAAGCAGAGAGAGAATCTTGCTGAGCGTCGACTTCCCCGAACCATTGCCGCCGACTATGAAAAGAATCTCACCGCGCCTTAGAGTCAACGAAGTCGGCAGGAGCGCGGCCTTATTGGCGTTCGGATAGTCATATCGCACGGCCTGCAAACGGATGGTGGAGAAACTCGCGGGCACGACACCCGTTTGAGGCTCCTCGGCGGCGTACGAACCCAGCGCTTTGAGGCGATCTAGCGAAACCTGGCCACGCAGCAACGTCGGAATGGCGTGCATGATGTTGGCTAGCGGACCGATGATGTAGAAGATCGCGATGATCGCCCCGTAGATCGTCACCATCGAGATCGTGAAGAATCGAGGGACAACGAACGCAACGAGTCCAATGACCAGAAAAGAGAGCAGGTCGCCAAACGTTCCGGCCGAATGGATGATGGCATCCGCGATCTTGTTGTGTTTCGCCGCTTCCTTCTCTGGACGAGCGATTGCATCTTCGATGAAAGCAGCAGATTTCTGCGAGTTGAGCTTGAGCTCCGATGCGCCGAAGATCAGCCCTCTTACGCCCTCCTGTACGTCGTCGCGCAAAGCGCGGGCGCTCTTCAAGCGCTCCTCGGAAGCGCCCATCGCGTATTTGTAGACAAATGCACCGCAGCCGATTGCCGCGATTACGATCAGCGCGACACGCAGATCCAGGTACAAAAGGTAACCGACGATACCCAGCAGCGTTACGAGTGCAACGCCGATCATCGGGATGCTGATTGCGGAGGTCGAGATCGCGCCGATGTCATCGACGAGCATGTTGACCAGTCGTGCCATGCCGATCTGCTCGATGTCGCTGACGCGCAGCGAATTGATGCGTTTGCTCAGCCCGATACGCAAGTCAGCGGTGACATCTTTCACGATGTTGTTCACCAGGATCAGCGAGGCGGATCTGCTGATGAGAATGAATAGGCACAAAGCAAAGTAGCTATGGAATCGATTGTCAGACGCACCGGCTTGCGTGGCTGCGCCTTGCACGTTCAAGCCGTGCAGCAGCAGCGGGATCGCTACGCTATACGCCAATCCTGCCAACAACCCGCAGAGCAGCGCGGCGCTCAGCAGCTTGGGCGATCGACGCCATAACAGCGCTGGGATCGATCTATATTCGAGGGATGCAATCATGCTGGTCGGTTGGTTGAAGCCAACGTGAGCGTTGCGATTCGCGACGACGTCGCACGTCGCACGCGATGCGTCACGAGTGGCCCGGCAGCTAAGGCACTAGCGCGCCAGCGATCGAACAGCGAAAAATGTGGCTCGAGTGTATCGAGCGGAGTGGACGCTCGGTGTGCCGAGGCTGATACCTGACGGAGTACGGCGTCAGCGAAGTGACTCTTGCGCCTTGAAAAAAAGGCGCATTTGTATCCTTAAGCTGTTTCATCCTGATTCCTGCGAGCTCCAATCTGTCCTAGCCCTGAGCAAACGCAATCGCATCGACCCGAAACTGAAGCGACAACGAGCCATCTACTCGTCACATCGCATGTACGATCATAGATCACGCATTAAGCGATCTATCGAACGAAGATACCTCGTTTGCAGGGATCACGTCCAAAACAAAAATGCAAACTTATCTCTAGCCAACACGATGCGGGCAGACCGAGTCTAATCGAGAAATTCTTGCCTACATTTGGTGTTGCATAAGTGGAAGTCGACTGCGCCGGTGCAAGTCTCGAGCAATCTTTCGTTTGCTTCATCTGTTCACATGACTATCACACGGTATTCCATATCTCGTCCCATGACGGATCGTGCCCTTGCCACGCGATACCGAAACCGTAGTCGTGATCCCAATCGACGGCATCCTCGTGCAGCGACTCTGGCCAGGTTCGCGGAATTGCGAATCTGCGAACAGCGGGGTGAGCCACTTCTGCTCGCTTCTCGAACGACACTGCCGCGAAGGAGAACCGACCCGCAACACGTTGCGAGAGCAGAGAGGCTAATCGCTCGATCGATTCGGGAGAGTCTGGAATCTGCGGATTTTCCAAATACACGATGAGAAGATTGCCTTGCGCGTCGGCCAGCGCTCGATCCCAGAATCCAATCCGGCGATTGATCCAGCGGCGAAACCCGCGCCAGCTTGCGGCGCTCGGCTCAGTGTCGCTCTCGGCACGGCGCAAGTGATGCCATGAGACTGCACCGCTGCGATCTTTCAGCAACCAAGTGTGATCGCTCTGACCAACGACATCGACGGTTTCGGGCCGGAAGTAGTCGCTGAACCTAGACTCGATGGCGAGTGTGCTCTGCTCGATCGTCGTGCCTATCCAATCGAATGGGCCGCTATAGACGACTTCGGGCAAGCGATGGTGGGTTGCGATGCGAGCAAGTTGGTAGGCCGGCGTGCAGTTGTGGCCCATTGCTACAAGATAGGAATAGTCCAAGATCGACACGCGTTCTCCTTCAATTAGGCCGAAGCGCCGACGCACCGCGGTGTGCGCGCGTCTGAGATCATCGATTCGAAGAGCCGCGAGCCGATTTCCTCGCCAACTCGAAAGCATGCGCTGATGCTTTCCACATGCGAGTTCAAGGTCCCCTGGTTGAGTAGCGGGCCTGCGACGAACACCTTGGGCCAACTGGCGATCGTGTATTCCTCACGCAAGCGAAAGCCTCTATCGTTCTCACGGGTCTCCAGCCGAGCAGCCAGCGAGCGCAGTAAGCGTGACGGGGTGGACTTCAGGTCCCCGGCACCTGAGCAATTGAGCACTAGGTCGGCACAAATGGTCTCCTGCCGAGCCTCGGGTGAGCGCGTAATAGATAACTGGAGCTCACGGCGCGAAGATGTCAGTGATCTCACCAGCGCGGGAATGATCTGCAATTGGCCGCTTGCCAAGAGGGTGCGTGCCGCTTCGACATAGTCCTTAGCCGACGTGCGATTGAGCGCGTAGGCGGAGACTTTGGCGGGCGCCGCCTTGGGATCGCGCAGACCATCCGGCAGCACGCCGCTGCGGGAAACAGTCGTGATACTCGACAGCCGCGGGGCGATCTTGGGATGAGATACGGCACCGTATAGGCATTCGATCGCCGATGCGGCGGCACCGACAATCGCCAGCCGAATTGCTCCGACCGCCTCCCGCTCAGCATAGCGATCCAAAGCCTGTTGCAGAAGGAAGCTGCCGCAAAACGTCTTGTCGTAAACGTACTTGTGCTCGAGCGATGGCGGCAAATCGGCAACGAAAGGATCGTGTCTCGGGATCGACCCGACTGAGAGCACCACGTGTCTAGCGTCGAAAGACTCGCGCGCCGTAAAGAGTTTGTAGTGTCCGTCATCAGCGGCGTGCAGATCGTCGATCTCGCAAGCGTATCGTGTAACGTGGATACAGCGCGCACGTTGCGCAGCATCGATCCGCTGCGCGAGGGCTTGCTCCGAGAATAGACCGAAGATATGGCGTGGCAGATACAGCTCGGAAAATTCCCGAGAGGAGATCGTCTGCCGGTTGCGCGCGAACCAATCGCGATCGCAAGCATTCCGAGCATCCGCGAGGTTCTCCAGCACTTCGGGATGACGCGCGAGCCAGCGACTGAACTGCGGGCAGCGTGTTGCTTCCAGCGTCTCGATCAGCATGCTGCTGCGTTCGGAGTAGCTCCCGTATGGAATGCCCCTGCCGAACTCACCAATGCGGTCGAACAGCGCTATCTTGATTGCCGCATCGGCGCGCGCAGGATTGCGCAGCAGACGATCGATCAGCTCGATCAAAACGCGAGCCCCGGACAGGCCGGCGCCGATGATTGCCAAATCGAAGGTTTCACTCATCCCTGGTTCCCTGTGTCGCCGATGCCGCTGCAGGCTTTCGAGCGATCTAGACCTCAACGTTCAACTTTGCGCGGCTTCTCTCACGTCTGCAGCCCTTCTAGGCGAAAAAGGCATGCGGCTCAGCTGGATCTCGCATGATTGCAGCAAATCCCGAAACCACTCGGAGGTGATGCATTCCAAATCGGCCGTCCGATACGTTAGAGCCCACGCGTGATCGTGAGTGCCGCGCTGCGCGAGTTGATCCTGTTCATCGGAAGCCAGCGCGCAGTGACAGCTCAAGTGATGTGCTCCCGGCTCGAGCGAGCGCAGATAGTTCTCGATCTCTAGCTTGCTTTTCCCGGATATCGACAGCGCGCTGCGGAAATGT
>JAICPY010000144.1 GCA_025929585.1 Steroidobacter sp. | reverse complement strand
GGTTGACGCGTCAAAATACCGCTGCTCTCATTTTTTGCCGTCACCCGTCACCCGTCACCCGTCACCCGTCACCCGTCACCCGTCACCCGTCACCCGCCCCTCTCCGACGTCGTCACCTCGTCACTTCGTCACCCCGTCACTTGGTTCCTTACTCCTTCCCCCTAACGCCGCCGCGGCTAATCGCCGATTGGCTTGTTATCAAACTGTGAAGGAGTGCCGCCGCGTTGGCGTGCTCGTGGCTCGGGAGTTGCACCTATAAGGGCAAGAGGATGCGCGACGGATAAATGACGCGGGACCACTGAGTGATGAAGGTGATGAAGGTGATGAAAGTGATGGACGAAAGAGGCGAGGAGGCATGCGGCATGCGGTCTGCGGCGTTCGAACGCACTGTGGCGACTACTCATCCGATCCCTGGCAGCAATCAATAGAACGATCAGATGGCTTCAGATTCAACAACATTCGACCTGCGATCATTAGTGCGCTCTGGCATTGGTGTGCCGGTCGGCGTGCTCGCGGTGCTTGCGATGGTCATCGTGCCGTTGCCGCCGATCGCACTCGATGTGTTGTTCACGTTCAACATCGCCTTGTCGCTCATCGTCGTGATGGCGGTGTTCTATGTGTTGCGTCCTCTGGACTTCGGCATCTTTCCGACAGTGTTGTTGTTGGCGACGTTGCTGAGACTCGCACTGAACGTCGCGTCCACTCGCGTCGTACTGCTGCACGGACACACCGGTTCACATGCGGCCGGTAAGGTTATCGAATCCTTCGGCGAATTCGTTATCGGTGGTAACTACGCCGTCGGTGTCGTCGTGTTCATCATCTTGACCATCATCAACTTCATCGTCGTCACCAAGGGTGCGGGCCGCATCTCCGAGGTAACTGCACGATTTACCTTGGATGCGATGCCGGGTAAGCAAATGGCGATCGATGCCGATCTGAACGCTGGCTTGATCACGCAGGATGACGCGCGAACTCGCCGCGCCGAAGTCAGAGCGGAGGCGGACTTCTACGGCTCGATGGATGGTGCCAGCAAGTTCGTGCGTGGCGACGCCACGGCAGGCATCCTGATTCTGATCATCAACGTACTCGGCGGTATTGGCATCGGCATGATGGGACACGATATGTCCTTCGGCGATGCAGCCCGCGTCTACACACTCTTGTCGATCGGTGATGGCCTGGTCGCGCAGATTCCAGCGCTGCTCTTGTCGACAGCAGTCGCGATCATCGTAACGCGTATGTCCAAGTCGCAAGACATGGGGGGCGAGCTTGCCAAGCAATTGTTCGGTCAGCCTCGCGCCTTGGGCATTGCTGCCGCACTTCTTGGCGCCATGGGCGTGGTACCCGGCATGCCGAACGTCGCCTTCTTGATGATGGCGGCATTGTGCGGCGGAGCTGCCTACCTGCTGCACAAGAAATCGAAGGAAGAGCCCCCGCCGGTGGTCGAAGCAGCGCCCGCACCGGTAGTTCCGCCGGAATCGCGCGAGCTCACATGGGAAGACGTTCAGCCCGTAGACATCATTGGGTTGGAAGTCGGTTATCGGCTCGTTCCGCTAGTAGACAAAGCACAGGGCGGCGATTTGTTGGCACGCATTCGCGGAGTTCGTCGCAAGCTGACTCAGGACCTCGGCTTCTTAGTTCAAGCGGTGCACATTCGGGACAATCTGGATCTGGCACCCAATGCGTATCGAATCAATCTTGCAGGCGTCCCAGTAGGCGAGGGCGTCATCTATCCGGAGCGTGAGCTCGCCATCAATCCCGGCAAAGTGTTCGGCAAGCTTTCGGGCATCGAGACGCGCGATCCGGCTTTCGGAATGGAAGCAGTCTGGATCGAACCGACCTCGCGAGATCATGCGCAAACCCTCGGCTACACAGTCGTCGATGCGAGCACCGTCGTTGCCACTCACTTGAGTCATGTGATTCAAACGCATGCACACGAGCTGTTAGGTCACGAGGAAGTGCAGCAGCTACTCAATGGGCTCGCAAAAACGGCGCCGAAGCTCGTCGAAGATCTGACACCGCGATTACTCCCGCTCGGCACTGTCGTGCGTACATTGCAAGGCCTGCTCTCCGAACGCGTTCCAATCCGCAATATGCGCACGATCGTCGAAACGCTCGCTGAGCACGCGGCGCGCACCCAGGATCCATTGCAGTTGCAATCGCATGTGCGCGTTGCTCTTGGACGGCAGATCGTCCAAGACATCGCAGGCATGTCGACCGACCTACCGGTGATTACGTTGGAGCCGGATCTGGAGCAACTGCTCACGAACTCATTGGCCGGCAACAATGCGGCAACACCAGGCTTAGAGCCAGGCCTCGCCGAACGTATGCAACGTCGTCTTGCAGAAGCCGCGCAGCGCCAAGAGATGACCGGCGAGCCCGCAGTGCTACTCGTGCCGCCGCAACTTAGGCAAACGCTCGCGCGCTTCATGCGCTCGATCGTCCCGAGCATGCATGTGCTCGCCTGGAATGAAATCCCAGACAACCGCAAGGTGCGGTTGGTTACTGCGGTGGGAAGGTAGTGCAGGAATGAAGGCGATAGGGGATAGGGGATCGGGGATAGTGCAAGCAAGAGCGCCGCATGCCGTTTGCAGAGTTTGTCTCGCATCCACGACCTCTCAATCGTTTGCCTTCTCTCTTTGTGCTTCCTATCCCCTATCGCCCATCCCCTATCGCCTTCGAGTCCTATGAAAATCAAACACTACCGAGCAACCGACATGCGCCAAGCGTTGCGGCTGGTGCGCGATGAGCAAGGACCTGATGCCGTCATCCTTTCCAGTCGCCGTATCAATGGCGGAGTAGAGGTCGTCGCCGCAGTGGACTACGACACTCACGAAGGCGTCGATACCTATGGACGCGAGGCAGACGGCGGCGCGCAAGCAGCTCCGGCCAGAATGCCGCAAGCATTCGAACCTTCTGGAACGGCTGCAGCACCCGCCGATACGCGCGCATTTGTTGCGTCGCAGGCGGCCAGCCGCACGCCGAATGCCGATCGCGATGCTGACTTTGCCGCGCTGGCACAACGCCTCGCTGGCGCTCGAGTAGAGTTCCCGGAAGCGCAATCGGATGTGAATGAGGAACTGCGAACGTTGCGACGCATGTTGGAAACCCAGCTCGCAACGCTTGCATGGAACGATCTGTCGCGTCGTGCTCCTGTTCAAACAGAGTTGTTAAAGCAGCTTACTGTTCTAGGCCTTGCGCACGATTTAGCGGCCGAGCTCGTCACTCAATTGCCCGCACGGCTGGACTTAGCCGAATCGCAGCGTCTGGCGCTCGCGCTCATCGCGCGGCGGATCGAAGTATCCGACGAGCGATGGCTCGATAACGGTGGTGTGGTTGCAATGGTCGGTCCGACCGGTGTCGGCAAGACGACGCTGATTGCGAAACTGGCCGCACGATGGGTGCTGCGGCACGGTCCGCGAGATGTCGTGCTGATCTCGACCGACTCGATGCGAATCGGCGCACAAGAGCAGATCCATACGCTGGGTCGACTACTGGGTGTTCCGGCCTATGCGATCGACGGACCGACGGAGCTGGCTGCCCTGCTGGATCATCTCGATGGTCATCGGTTCGTGCTCGTCGATACTGCCGGCTACAGCCAGCGCGATCCACGTATCGCAGCTGAGTTGGAGACGCTCGCGAATGCAAGCGCTCGTTTGGAGACGTGCCTGGTGCTCTCGGCTGCGGCTCAAGCAGGCGCGATAGAAGAAGCAGTCGAGCGCTTCGCCCCTGCACAACCGGTTCTGTGCACGCTCACCAAGCTGGACGAAGCGACGAGTCTTGGCGGCTCGATATCGACGCTCATCCGCGCGCGCCTACCGCTTGCCTATGTGTGCGACGGTCAGCGTGTGCCGGAAGACATCAGTCCGGCGCGAGCACATCAATTGGTCGCTCGCGCTGTAGAGCTTTCCAAGAAAGCAGGTGCGAATGCCGACGAAGACTTGTTACGTCGGCGTTTCGGCGGGGTAGCTCATGCCCTCGCATAAAGATTCCGTGGATCCATCGCAGGTTGAGGAAGATGCAGCGAAGCCGCTGCACTACAGCCCGCCTCGTATCGATCCCAAGCTGTTGACGATCGTAGTACATCCGAATCCGTACTCGCGGCGAACGCCGCTATCGCGCAGCCGCAAACCTATTCTTCGTAGACGGTGGTCCTCATGATTGAAGCAGTGCAAGCATCCGGGTTGAGGCGCGCCGCGCAGCCCGGTCCGGTCCAAGTGATTGCGGTTACCGGCGGCAAAGGCGGCGTAGGCAAGACGAGCGTCGCGGTGAATCTTTCGACCGCGCTCGCCTCGGCAGGCCGACGCGTGCTGCTGCTCGACGGAGATCTCGGCCTTGCGAATGTCGATGTTTTCTTAGGTCTGTCACCCCGGCATACGATGGCGCATGTGCTCTCCGGAGAGCGAACGCTAGAGGAGATCATCCTCGAAACCCCGCAAGGCTTTCATGTGGTTCCAGGTGCGTCCGGCGTAGCTGAGTTGGCGAACCTCTCCGCGGCGGGACATCTGGGGTTGGTACAGGCGTTCAGCGGATTGAGCTCGCGAATCGACACGATGATCGTCGACACGTCCGCGGGCATTTCCCACAGCGTGGTGCAGTTCACGCAGGCGGCACAGCATGTATTGCTCGTCGTGTGCGATGAACCGGCCTCGATGACGGATGCTTATGCGCTCGCCAAGGTGCTGAGCCGAGGCCATGGGATCAACACCTTTCGGGTCGTGGCGAACATGGTGCGCTCGCCCGGTGAAGGCGAGAACCTGTTTCGCAAGCTCGAGCGCGTCACGAGTCGCTTCCTGGATGTCACCCTCGAGTACATGGGGGAAATCCCTGAAGACCCGTACTTGAGACGCGCGATCCGTGAACAGCGTCCGGTTGTTGCAGCGTTTCCCGCATGTCCTGCATCGCGAGCATTCAAGAAACTGGCATTGAAAGCCGATAAGTGGCCTGTACCGGAGTGTCCGCGCGGGAACCTCGAGTTCTTCGTGGAGCGGCTCGTGCGCAAACCCCAGGCCCGGCTGGAGGTAGTGCAATGAGCGGAGTGAGCGCATACAGAGCTCATGCAGGCGCCTCGAACGCCGACGCGTTGGTGATGCGCCACGCGGAGTTGGTCAAGCGCATCGCCTATCACTTGGCGGGCCGCTTGCCTGCTTCGGTGGAGGTCGATGATTTGATTCAGGCCGGCATGCTCGGCTTATTGGAGGCAGCGGCGAATTACACGGCAGATCGCGGCGCAAGCTTCGAGACCTACGCGGGCATCCGCATACGCGGCGCGATGCTCGATGCATTGCGCAAGCTCGATTGGGCGCCGCGCTCGGTGCATCGCAAAGCACGGGCCGCAGCGGCTGCAATCCGTGACATCGAGGCTGAGTTTGGACGCGAGGCCCGCGATGGCGAAATCGCCGATCGTATGGGCGTGTCGGTCGAGGAGTATCACAAGATTGCGCACGATGCGGCGAGCTGCCGTATCGCCAGTCTGGATGATACGAACGGCGATGATGATTCCTCGTTGCTCGGCAGGGTCGAGGACGAAGGCGCCGATCCATTCTTGGATGCGACCGAGGATGGATTTCGGGCGGCACTCGCGCAGGCGATTCAAGAGTTGCCCGATCGCGAGCGTCTGGTGATGTCCTTGTACTACGACGACGAGCTGAACTTGAAAGAGATCGGCGCCGTGTTGAAGGTGACCGAGTCTCGTGTATGTCAGCTGCATGGACAGGCATTGGTGCGCCTGAAAGCGCGCCTAGTGGATTGGCGTGATCGCCGATAACAGATCGTGATGCGCGGACGATGAGTTTCTTCAGGAGAGCGAGCAGTGAGCAAAGACATGAAGTTTCTGGTGGTCGACGATTTCTCCACGATGCGTCGAATCATCAAGAATCTGTTGAATGACCTTGGATACGCCAACGTGACCGAAGCAGATGACGGACAAACCGCACTGCCGATGTTGCAGGCAGGCAGTTTCGATTTCTTGATCACCGACTGGAACATGCCGGGCATGCCGGGGCTCGATCTGCTCAAAGCAGTTCGTGCCGATGCGAAGCTCGCAAAAATGCCGGTCCTGATGCTGACGGCGGAAGCGAAACGCGAGCAGATCATCGAAGCCGCGCAAGCGGGCGTGAATGGCTATGTGATCAAGCCGTTTACCGCAGTAACGCTCAAGGAAAAGATCGATAAGATCCTCGAGCAACGAGCAAACGCGGCGTGACCTTAGAAAGGCATGCGGCGAGTGGGCTGCGCAGACAAACGAGCTGCACGGTCGAATGCAAGTTGCCGTCGCCGACCGTAGCTACCGGATAGAGATATGACTACTGCAATTACCGCTCTGCGAGAAGAATACGGCGCGAGTATCGCCGCGTTGGCAGGCGCCCTAGCCGCAGGCGATGAGCTGCGATTCATCGAAGAGCTCGATGCGCTCGTGAAACGTCGCGAGCTCACGTTATTCGGCGAGCTGCGCAAGCTCACGCATGATCTGCAATCTGCGCTGGATCGCTTTCGACTGGACCCACGACTGCTCACGCTCGCCGAGAAGGAAGTCCCCGACGCACGGCATCGCCTGGATCACGTGTTGAAACTGACCGATGAAGCCGCGCATCGCACGATGGATCTGGTGGAAAAAGCAGCGCCACTTGCAGATAGAACCGCCCGCGAAGCGGCCGAGATCGTCACAGTCTGGAAACGCTTCCGCGCGCGCAACATCGAAGTCGATGAATTTCAGCGCATGATCGAACGCATGGACGTGTTTCTCGAAGCGGCGCGCTGCGACATGGATCAGGTTCGAGGGAATCTCTCCGAGGTGCTGCTCGCTCAAGGTTTTCAGGATCTTTCGGGCCAGATCATTCGCGGCGTCATGAAGCTCGTCAGCGAGCTGGAACTTGCGCTGACTGATTTGATTCGAATCTCGAAGTCCGGCCCCCGCACGGGTAAGCCGCTCAGCGACGATACGCGGCGCGGCTTCGGCCCTGCGATCCCCGGCGTGAACAACGGTCCTGCGGTCAGTGGCCAGCAAGACGTGGATGCGCTGCTGTCTGGGTTGGGAATGTGAACGGAACGAAGGCGATAGGGGATAGCGGATAGGGGATGGTAGTGACCGAAACTTCAATAGGCGGTGTTCAGAGCTCGACGGTCGAATCGACTGTGGAGTCTGCATTGCGACGGTCCTCACTATCCCCTATCGCCTATCCCCGATCGCCTTCCAAATAAGCAATGGACATTCTCAGTCTCATCGGATTGGTGCTGGCGTTCGTCGCGGTGCTCGTTGGCGCGATCTTGAAGGGCGCTGGCGTGAAGGCGTTGCTGTCCAGCGCCGCGTTCATGATTGTGATCGTCGGTACGGTGGCGGCAATTTGTTTGCAGACACCATTGCCGGTGATGAAACGCGCGATGCGCATTCTGCCGTGGATCTTTCGGCCGCCATCGGTGCAGCGGGCCGATTTGATCAAGCGCATGGTGGAGTGGAGCAATACCGCGCGTAAGCAAGGGCTGCTCGGATTGGAAGGGGCGATCGAGAAGGAGTCGGATGACTTCGTCAAGAAAGGCCTGCAGCTCGTGGTCGATGGCAGCGAGCCCGAAGTCATTCGCAATACGCTGGAAGTCGATTTGCATGTTCGCGAGCAGGCGGACACGCGGGCCGCGAAAGTATTCGAAGGCATGGGCATCTATTCGCCAACGCTTGGCATCATCGGTGCCGTGCTCGGTTTGATGGCGGTGATGCAGAACCTTGCCGACCCGAGCAAGCTCGGCCAAGGCATTGCCGCGGCGTTCGTCGCAACGATCTACGGCATTGGCTTGGCGAACCTGTTCTTTCTACCCGCCGCAAGCAAGCTGAAAGTTGCGATTCAGTCCATGACCGAAGCGCGCGAGATGGTGATCGAAGGCATGATCTCCATCGCACAAGGCGAAAACCCTCGCAGCATCGAATCGAAGCTGCAGGGGTATTTGCATTGAGGAAGAAGGCGATAGGGGATAGGCGATAGGGGATAGTCAAACGAGGCCCAGCCGAAATTCGTCAAAACTCTCACTCCTACTATCCCCCATCCGCTATCCGCTATCGCCTTCTCTCCTATGGCCCGCCGTCACAAACATGAAGAGCACATGAACCACGAAGCGTGGGCGATTCCCTATGGGGATCTGATCACGCTGTTGCTCGCGTTCTTCGTCGTCATGTATGCGATGTCTTCGGTGAACGAAGGTAAGTATCGCGTGTTGTCGGATTCGCTCGTTGCTGCGTTCCGTGGCTCGCCGCGAACGCTCGAGCCGATCCAAGTAGGTGAGAAGACTGTCGGATCGGGTGCCGACATTCATATGACGATCGTGCAGCAAGCCATCTTGGAAGGGCAGCCGCGAGAGTTGATGGCGCCGATTTCCGATTCTCCGGTGATGCGCAAGGGTGCCCGTCAGTCGCCGGATCAAGCTCAGAACGCCGAAGCACTCGCGAGCGGCGAGGTTGAAGCACTCGAAAGCGTAGCTAAGGAAGTAGAACGCGCGATGCAAGGTCTGATCGAGAAGGACCTCATCGTCGTGCGTCGTCATGGCTTATGGGTCGAAGTCGAGATTCGTACCGATATTCTTTTCCCAAGCGGTGTCGCGACGCTGTCCCCTGGTGCCATCACGATACTGCAGCAACTTGCAGCTACCCTGGATCCGTTTCCAAATCCCATTCGCGTCGAAGGACATACGGACAACCTGCCAATCAACACACGAGCGTTTCCGTCCAACTGGGAGCTCTCCGCCGCTCGCGCGGCAAGTGTCGTGCATCTGTTCATGAAGGCTGGGTTAGAGCCTCAACGTCTAGCAGTGATTGGTTTGGGCGAACACCGTCCGATTGGACCGAACAACACTCCAGAGGGCCGCAACGCTAATCGACGCGTCGTACTCGTCATTCTCGGCGGCAACGGCATGCCCGAAGGCAACTACGGACAGGATCGAGGTGCTCCTGACGAGCCGATCGTCGCACCTACAGTGCCCGAACCAGAGATCGCGACAGCGGTGGATCCAGAGCCGTCCGTGGGAGCGAGTGCTTCAACCCCGGTGTCGACCGAAGTGCAGAGTCTCTTCTAGGTCCGTAGTCTGCAGTTTGCAGACTACGGCCCAGAGTCCGCAGTCTGTAGTCCACAGTCCTTAGCCAGAATGATCGGCTTGCGGCCAGAGCCATGCGCAAGACGCTCCCGTCATTGCTCTCTTTTTCTGCCTGCGGACTACGGACTGCAGACTGCGGACTCCAAAACTCCAAACTGTTAACCCCCTTCCATCCCTTGGCACGGCGGATGCTTCTCCTCTCCTAAGAACGCTACTTCGCCGCCAGAGATTTGACGCGGCGGTGAGTGTGATGTGGATCACAGGAGAACGCGATGTTCGAAATTCTTCCAAGCCCTTCGCTCGAGATCGTGCTGATCGCCGGGCGCGCAGCATTGTTGATCGGTGCATTCTGGGTGTTCGCGCTCGCGTTCATTCGCTGGCGCCGAGCTGATGAACGGAGCACGCAGCGTTTGCATACTCAACTGGAGCGCGCGTTTGCCGAAGTGCGCAGCCTCCATGAAACCGTCGCTGTCATGAGCGCACGGTTGGAATCCATGAGCGAGCGTGCCGAAGTTGGCGCTCGACTTGCCCCGGCAGGCGCGGTTGGCGCACAGCGCGGATACGATTTGGCTGCTCGCCTTGCGAAGAATGGTTCGGACATCGATGACTTGATCGAAAGCTGTGGGCTTACACGCCACGAAGCCGAGCTGCTCACGCGATTGCATGGCGGAAAGCAGCGCGAAGCGAGCGCACCGCCAAGCTGGAACAAACGCGCGGCGGCGAACGCACCGCAATCTCAAACCTCTTGGCCGGCGCAACACACCGCACCAGCACCTCAAGCAGCTCCACCTCCGCCACCCACCGGCCGCAAGCGCGGATCGTTGGTGAGTGTGGTTGGATAACGGGTTGACGGTTGACCGTTGGCGGTTGCCGGTCAGAGCGTGTGCCTTTGAGGCACGAGTGTTTCGCAGCGAGTAGGACAAAGGCGTTCGCTCTCTTGCCGCCAACGGTCAACCGTCAACTGCCAACGCCGTTAGGCTTTTTCCCCGTCACCGTCCAAGCAAATGCGAGCACATGAGCGACTGCGACG
>JAICPY010000295.1 GCA_025929585.1 Steroidobacter sp. | reverse complement strand
TAAGTTGTTGGTGTGTAACACTTCGCGGGCGTAATTCAGTTGGTAGAATGCCAGCTTCCCAAGCTGGACGTCGCCGGTTCGAGTCCGGTCGCCCGCTCTGAGCAGGATCCCGATCGCCACCACGACGAACCGCCGTGATCGAGCTGATCACGGCGGTTTGCGTACCCGGCTTGCTGAGTAGCGACTCGAAGTCGCCGTGCTGAGGCCTGACAGGTGTTGTAGACGGCGGGCTAGGGAATGCCCGGAGGTGTGACCGCTTGCGCTGGCCACCTATTGGTCTTCGAGGAACCCCATGACGACAACAAAGGCTCTACAGCTATTCTGGCGATCCTGTTGTGGCGCGTTAGGCTTAACCCTCGCGCTTGGCGGTCTGTTGCGGGCACAAGCACCGGCAGCCATCACGCTATCGGCCGGCACGACGGGTCCCGCGTTCAGCAAAGTTGCTGCAGTCCGCGAACTAGAGGACGGACGTACTCTGGTAATCGACTCAAAAGAGCGAATTGTGGCAGTGGTGGACTGGAGTTCACCTGAAGCGAGGACAATCGGACGCGCGGGCGATGGGCCTGGAGAGTATCGATATCCCGGTGATCTTGTCCCGCTCGCAGGTGATTCGACTCTTCTCACCGATCGGCAAACGGGAAGATGGTTCATGCTTCATCGAGATCGGATCACGGCCACTCTCACGGCAGATCGGCCGCTGGTTCGTTTCGTCGGTGGGTCGCCGGCCGGCGCGGACACGATGGGTCGAGTGCTCGTACATCACGGGTCACACTTCTCGGCCCAGGCGCCCCCCCAAGAGGGACCTGGCTCAACTGAAGTCGCTGATTCGATCGCAGTCATCCTAGTTACCCGCAAAAACGGCGATGCGGACACGATCGCGCGCATTCGTGGACCGTTCCGAGGCCAGAACCGCGTCCGCAAGCGGGTTGAGGAAATGAACATCACGTATTTCCTCGTAAATCCACTCCAGGCCGGGGATCAAGCCCTACTCTTTCCCGATGGATGGATCGGAATGGCGTTCGTTGCTCCGTATCGCGTTGAATGGCGAACGCCCAGTGGTAGCATTGTTCGAGGTGGTCCATTGCCGTACTCCGCCCAACCAGTTGATGAGCGCGTGAAACGACAGGCCATTGAAGACCAATGGCCGATCTCTCCGCAGGCGCCGAAGTTTGCCTCGACCGACTTTGTCGGTTGGCCAGACGTAGTGCCTCCATTCCTGGGGAAAGCCCTTAGCGCCTTGCCTGACGGTAAGATCGCGATCAAGCGGACGTCGTTAGGTGCCGACAGGACGGTGCAATACGACATAGTGGATCGACGGGGAGTGCTCGCTGGTGTTCTTCGCCTCGCACCGAATGAGCGAATCGCAGGTTTTGGAAAGCGCACGGTTTATGTAGTCGCAACCGATGCCGATGACCTTGAGGTGCTTCGACGTCATCCGTGGCCGTAGTAAGCTCGCATCACTGCAACCGTTTCAGTGAACGAGGGCGTAACCGCTGTGGCTTACGCGACATCTCCCGGAGCTATGCGCAAGATGGCCGCATGTTCTTCGGTTGCCACTGCGCGCTGGCAAGCAGATGTTGCTCGAACCACCGTGATCGAGCTGATCACGGCGGTTTGCGTACCCGGCCTGCTGAGTAGCGACTCGAAGTCTCCCGTCTTTCCTGCCCGAAATCTCGAACCGCC
>JAICPY010000050.1 GCA_025929585.1 Steroidobacter sp. | reverse complement strand
TAGAAGATCCCAAGCGAGCGGATTGGAGGAGTCCATCCTGGTCCGATGAATCCCTAAGAACCAATGTGCAACGGTGACGTCCATCACGTGCCACGCTCCGAACCCGATCAACGCGTGGCTGATCAGCTTTCGGCGGGTCAGTAGATAGCCTCCCATGCGCCTGGCCGTGTGAGTTGGCATTGCTGCTGCGCCCATTTGTGCTCGAGCCACAACATCATCTTGCCAACCGGGCGCTGCAAAACCGGAACGTCTTGAGCGATCAACAATAGCCCAATCGGAAAGAGCTCCAGCCCGAGCACTGGCAGAAACCAGAAGAAGCTCGCGAGAATCAAGAGAATGCCGATAGGTATTCTGACGATTCTCGATTTTGGATCTCGCAGCCAATGAATGATCGGGGTGATGCGATTCGGTGCTTGCTGCTCGAGCCCCTCGAAGGCTTCATCCAGCAACTTTTCTCCACTCTCGTGCGGCGAATCATTCATCGGGCCAGCCAGGTTCATCACCGCTCACCACTGCGAAGCTCGGTGCTCGCTGACTCCAGCTGTAAAATGTGCCTTCGCGCGACAACAGAGCCTCGTCCGGAACCCTCTACGTTTTTCGCAACATGCTCGCTCAACGATTCTTGCGCAACGCCTTCACGTAAGCGACGAGATCATCAAGCTCATCCTCGCTGATGCGCGATTCGGGAAAAGAAGGCATTGCACCGAGGCCATGGCGGACCTGCGTGCGTAGCAAGAAGGCGGGCAGAGGCTTGTTATTGAGAGCGGGCCCAAGTGCTGCTTCTCCTTGTACGTGACACTGATGACAGTGAGCCTGAAAAACCTTCTCGCCTCGCGCGAGCGCTGGCGTCAAAGACAAGGGTGAATTGGCTAAAGGCTCGCTGCGTCGAGCGGAGGCGCACGCTCCCAGCGAGGACAGAATAACCATCGCTGCCAGCAACCGAAGCAGGCTGTTCATCAGCGTGCGCCTCTAGTGATCTTCCACAGCACGCCGGTACCTTGCTGCGGCACAGAGCCTTGCTTCGTCTCCAGCATGACACCGAAGTCCACCACGTAGAGCGCAGAGCCTGTGGGATCGAAGCGAACGGCGACAGGCCGCTCGAAACCTGCACCGCCAATCTTCGATGCGGGTCCATTGACCTTGCCTCGGTTCACTGCGAAGTCGCGAACCACCCCACTCGTCACATCGACTCGCACAACTTTGAAACCGACCGGCGACAACACCTTGCCGACGCTCGGAGCCTGGTCGCCGAACTGCGCGACGAACACCTCACCTTCATAACCAAAGGCGCTCGGTGCGAAGTCCAAGCCATTTGACGATGAGTGCACACCGAAAACAGCCACCGGCTTGGGCGGAGTATTCGGATGTTCAGCCAACAAGAAGTCCACCGCAGGTCCGCCGGGTACGTGAAAGCGCACATCGGTGAGCGGTTCGCCCGCAGAGAAGTCCGGCCATCCATACCAAGTGCCGGGTTCGATGGCCCACAGAACATCCGAGGTTCCCCAAACAGGTCGGCTACCTCGGTCGTCATATCCGTTCTCGGTCACATACAAGGTACCTGCAGGGGAGAAGGAAAGTCCGAAGGGATTGCGAAACCCCCACGCCACGAGTTGCGGATCTCCCCCCACCAATGACATGCGAAGAATGGCGCCGCTGCATGGCACGCGGCCTTCGACCACCTGCCCCGCAGCCGTTGGCTGTCCAAAAGGAGCGAAGCTGCCGGTAGATACCTGCTGCTTACTATTCGCCAGCGGATTGTCTGTCTTGAACAGTGCTCCGGTCAGTTTGACGCTCTTACATGGCACGTCATGAAACTTCGGCTTTCGCTTCAGCCAACCAAACTTCGCATTGTCCGTTCCTACGACGCCAGAGTTCGTAGCCGTGCCCAGTGCGAAATAGAGATTCCCATCCGGTCCGATAGCGGGTCCATTGGTATGGTGATCTCCCATCGTTGGAAGTCCTTCGATGAGCGCAGTCGTGCGACCTTCTTGATCGACCTTCAGAATGCGGCCACCTTCGAGCTCGCCGCCTTCAGCGATGTAGAAGTGCTGGTCGGCGTAATCGACACCGTTCCAGGGCCCATTCTTGCTACCGATTGCAATGGGTACCAGCGCCCCGTTGCCGTCCACACGCAGTAGTCGCGGAGTGGTCCAGACTTCACCATACGAATATCCGGCTTCCAACACGTGCGGGATGCCGCGACTATCGAATGCAATCGACGTCGGAAAGGTCAAGCCTGTCGCCACGACCTCTACGCGGTAGCCATTGGGAACTGCTATGTCGTCCGGCGCAACTTCACGCGGCGGATGGAACTGCGTTTGGCCGCCACCACTGGAGGGACGCATGCTGTAGCACGCAGATAACAACAGGAGGCCGAAGCACACCGTCAAAGCTACACGCGCGCAAAAAATGCACTCTGCCAGTTGAACGCAGACGCGTGGCGGACGAATGCTATTCATGTTCTCTCATCCTCGACGCGGCATGCGTGCCTCCGCAACGCACGAAAGGCTCGGCTGATGTATGACGAGCTCCACGCCAACCGGGTTCCCAAATAACCGCGCAGCTAATGATCTTTGCCGTACGATATCGGGGGACAACCCAATCTATGCAATTTCCTGGCACCGCAGAGCTAACGCAGCATCGAGCATATGCCGCGATCTGCTGGCCAATGTCATCTGCCTGAGTACGTGATGAAGCTTGCCGGGGCCGGATGACTCTTGATGATGTAGTCGATGGAAACCAATCTCACCGAAGCGGACCGGCGATTGCTCGCGACAGCGATCTTCCGGTCGTTCGATCATTGGCAATTGTCCGAGACCGAGCAGTTGGCGCTTCTCGGCATGAGCATCGATCAAGTTACAGCCCTGCGCGAAATGCGTGAGAGCGGCTTGATTGCGTCCTCACAGGACCTTGCGAGTCGAACCCGGGCGCTTCTGCGTATCTATCGATATCTAGGAATGGTCTTCCTTCAAGATCCAGTGGCAGCCAAGAAATGGATGACCGATCCGAACGATCGATTGAGCGGCGATAGTCCGATCACAAGGATTCAAAGCAAGTCAGATGCAGGCATTCGCTCGGTCGCAACGCTGCTGGAGGAGCAACTCTTCTAGTCGAGCACCTCGAGCGAGGTGGCGCAGCACGCTTCGCTCGCGGTTTCCTCAATCACTCAAGAGCGAATGTCGCATAGGCACGTACCGGGAACGTTCCCATCCCTTTCACCTTGGGTGGAACTGCCGTAAAGCGAAACCCCGTGACAGGCAACTGATCGAGGCCGCGCATATGCTCGACGATCGGAATACCTGCAGCGAGTAGGGTCGTATGCACCGGACGGCGCTTGTCGGCGGTATCGTCGATATTCAAGGAATCAATTCCAACGAGCACCGCGCCGGCATTCTTCAGATGAATTGCGGCGTCCTCCGTCAGGAATGGGTGGTTCTCGAAATATTTATCTGTTCGCCAATGCGCATCCCATCCGGTATGGACCAGCACCGCTTTGCCTCGCAGGTCTAGATCACTGAACGCGTCGCGCGATATCGCGCGTCGTCCGAGTCCGGTGACCCGGATCAGCACGCCTTCGAGACCCGCGAGCCGTGCGAGATCCAAATCGGCCAGGTCTCCACCACCGTCAAAGCGATGATAAGGCGTGTCCAGATAAGTACCTGTGTTTGCCACCATCGTGATCTTGCCGATCTGAAATTCAGTCCCTTCAGCATAATGTGCACGCGATTGGTCGCGACTCAAATGATCCGCAATGACCGGCGCCGGCAATCCCTTGTACGTGATCATGCCGTGCTCGATCGTATGACTCAGATCGACGAACTTGAGCTTCTCGGCCGATTGTGCGCTCATCGTGAGAACTCCTAACGAAATAGCTACTAGCGGCGTTACAAGGGTAAACCTTCTCATGTGCATGGCTTTCGTGGCGACCTCGAGCAACATTCTCGCACGGGCCGGCTTGAACTGTCTTTCGGAAACGCGCGCTATTCGGGGCTGACGGTTAGCGGCCGAACACGCTCAATGAGCTGTTCGAGGAATATCTCCGACTTCATGAATACCGCGAAGTGCCCTCCTCCCTCGATGGGTACGAATGATTTTCGCGGCGCCTTGATCGAATCCCAATAGCGTAGCGCCAATGCGGTCGGCGTCGTGAAGTCTTCAGCGCCGTGGAACACGAACATCGGGAGTTTGAACTCGAGGCCAAGATCCTTTGGGCCGAGCGCAGCGGTCTGCGCGACCAGGCGCTCGGCACTGAGTTGTTGACCTTCGATCGAATCAAGTAGATCGCGCACGGAATTACCGGGCCCAGCGAGCGTTAAGCCGATCGTGCCATAAAGGAACTGGTCCGCGCCTTCGAATGCGTTCGCCCATTTTCTTTGCACGCCGAAACCGTGCCCCGATTCGTAAGGCGGTGGGCCGGCGCTCGTGAGCTCCTCGATCGCCCGACGGTTTCGAAGCGTGCGTGCTTTGTCCAGCAGCGCATGGTAGGCAACGCTGTAATTCTTTTGGTTATCGGCCACTTGCCCGGTACCCACATACGCATGAAACAGCTCCGGTCTTGCACGCACCATGAGCACGCCGACGATCGATCCGAACGAATGACCCACGAGGATGATCTTCTTGTGTTTGAGATGCCCGCGCAGGTACTCAGTGAGCTCGATCCCGTCATCCACGATGCGTTGCAACGAGATCGACGATGCGACAGAGGGGCCCGTCTTTCTCAGCGTGCGGCCCGCACCCCGTTGGTCCCACTGCACGACCGTGAACTTCTCTTGCCATGTCGCGAATAGCGCAAAGGACCAGGGGTTAGTTACATCGCCGGGACCGCCATGAACAAAAAGGAGCACGGGATTGTCACGATCTTGGCCGCGAATGGTGACCCACTGCTCGATACCGCCAAGCGACACATAACTCGCCTCATCGACACTTCGCACAGATCGCATTGCATACGCACCCTGATTGCGGTCGCGTATCGACGAAAAGAACGTCTCGAGCTTGTCATACTGCGACGCTGTCGCGTCCGACTTCGGATCATCGTCAGCGAGCGCCTGCGATCGAAATCCGATACCGAGGTTCAGGAACAACAGTAGGCAGAGCAAGATGGTGCGCTTCATAGATCCTTCCAGCTTACGATGCTCGGGGCATGTACGCGGAACACGCTGCAGCAACAAAGGTTACAAAGCATCCCGCTGGAAGCTTTCCGCAATCGCGGCACCGAGATAAATCACAGGAACGTATTTCATGCGGTCCGCCTTTTGCGCCGAACGGCCGAAGACTGCGGGACGAGTGTCACTTGGTCTTCGCAGACAGTAACCGCACCGCACTTTCGAAGATGCGACAGCGCGCGGTATAGCGCTTCTCTCGTCATTGCCAACTCATCTGCCACTTGCGTCCAGGTGCCCTGAATCCGCAGCGTGGGCGGCTCACCGCTTGCCTGCAATTGCAGCCACCGCATGAGACGCTCGTCGGCTCGGCGGATACGTACCATCTCATGCGTACCGCGCAACGCGCGAAGCTGACCAGCGAGCATCTCAGCGAACTGCATGCACTTCTCCGGATCTGCCCTGAACTGCTTGAGAAGCGATGACTTGCTTACACTCAGGAGTTTGGTCTGCACTTCTGCAAATGCATCGCAGTGATAGACCTCACTGAACACAGACGACTCCGCAATCCACTCGCAAGGGCGAGCAACGTGCATTACTGCGGCACGTCCATCCTCCAATGTTCTCATGAGCCTGACGGAGCCTTGTTCCACGTAAAAGAGATTCGTTGCTCGCTGCCCCTTAAAGAACAGCGCCTCAGATGCTTCTAGCACCTTACGCCTGTACGGTAGTCCCGCTGCGAATGCAAAGGTATTTGGGGTCATATGATCGCGATCATACGAGGCGTGCGCACGGTGCGCCATGATGCTTTCGAGGGGACGCTCCTCGAGGCATACGAGGAGCTTGGGGGAACTCTCTTTTCGTTTTTGGCTAGGGCTCTTCTTGATACCTTGTTTGTTTGACGGAGTTTCACGATGAATAGATCTATCCAATTAGGCGTCGTTGCTATTGCAGCTATCGGCGCGGCGGGATGGGTTCGTGCGCAAGAGATGCCTCAGCCTCACACTGCCGCACATGCAGGCAAGACCAGTGAACTTACACAACCAGGGCAGTCCGCCTTCGGCGCTCTGAGTGAGGTTGTGATGTTGCTTCAAGCAGATCCATCGACCGACTGGTCAAAGGTCGATATCACTCGCTTGAGGAATCACTTGGTCGACATGGATGAGGTGGTAATGCGCGCAGAAGCTCGCATCGACGAAGCGGGTGACTACGTTCGGATTACCTACCTAGGTACTGGTCGAACCTTGGAGGCGATTCAGCGCATGATTCCCGCACACGGCCGCATGATGGACGGCTACGCTGGCTGGAAGAGCAGCGTCGAGCTTCAAAGCAACGGGGCGACGTGGACGATCAGCTCAAACTCCGCGCGGGAGCGTACGCGTATTCGCGCACTCGGCGCTTTCGGTCTCCTCACGCTTGGATCGCATCATGGTCCGCATCATCTTGCGATGGCTCGAGGGCAGCAGCTGCATTCACACTGAACGGGAATCGCAGAGTCACAAGAGTGGCCGGTGGTGGTGTGTGTGTGTTGTTCTGCACATTCGTTTATATGCCGGCCTTTCCTGCGGCCACAGCTGCGACGAGTTCCCTAGCTCGCTGTTCGATCTCCGCTAAACCGAAGGTCGGGCGGAACAGCTCGGACCCAAAACCGAAGCCGCCGGCCCCCGCTTCGAGCCATGGCTTGACGTCTCGCGCGCCGATCCCGCCTACAGGAAACACCATGACGTTCTTCGGCAGTACGGATTTGAGCGCCTTCAGGTGGTGTGGCCCGTAAGTCGCCGCGGGAAACAGCTTCAACCGCGTCGCACCGGCGCGAATGGCAAGGAACGCTTCTGTCGCAGTCGCGATGCCAGGTACAACCTCGAGCCCGAGCTGCAGGCCGTTATGGATAACCTCAGTATCGACGTTCGGCGCCACAATCAGTCGCCCGCCCGCCTCGCGGGTTCGCTGCACGTCCATTGCGGAGAGCACCGTTCCCGCACCGATCAGGCATTTGTTCTCGAAGTGCCCGACAAGTGCCGCGATGCTTGCGTACGGATCGGGCGAATTGAGCGGCACCTCAATTGCACGGATCCCCGCGCGATACAGCACCTCGGCCACCTCCACACATCCTTCCGGCAGCACACCTCGAAGGATGGCGATGATCGGAGGTTCAGTTAAGTGCTCAGTTGGCATGTGACCCCGTCCGCCGCGACAACACATATATATGAGTCAAACCCGCGAGCACGGCGTTCTCACCATCGATGCAGCTCACGGTTCGATTGGCTGCCGCGAGCGCTCTTGAATAAAGGTCGATCAATGCGGGCGCGCCGATCAGCTGCACTGGATCTGAACGCAGATCCGCGAGCAACTCGAGGGCTCCCCTGACGTCGCTCGCAATCAAAATACCTGAGAGGTAGCTGGCGGTCGCTTGTTCGGCGAGATCACCGCCGAGCCATCGGCTACGGCACTCGAAAATCCGATGCAGCAATTGCACGCGCGGAGATCGTGAGACCTCCGAAACACCTCTCTCGAACGCTACAGTATCGAGCTCGCACGTATGTGCTCGCTTGCTTACGAGAACGCTGTGATCTCGGATCATTGCAAACAGCTCGCCGGTCGGCGCAGTCAGGATTTCCGTGACCGCTCCATCGTCAACCACAACCCACTTCGTATGCGTGCCCGGCAAGCAAATTAGGTGCCGGCCCTCTCGTAACTCCGGCTTGATCTTGAGCGCTCCTAAAACTTGCGTTTCCTCGCCTCGCATTAGATCGGGCGCATCCAACCGATTGCGGCACGACAGGCCTGGGACGATGCGGACTCGACCTTCCCTCAACTCCACCAACGAAGTCGCGATGTGTCTCGGTTCGATCGGACACGCGAGATAGCCAGTCTGCCTCCATCCAATGCTCGAGCCGACCATTCCGCACAGGATCGCAGGCAACGGTCCCCATTGCTGTGTCCATTGCGATGTCAGCGAATCGAAAACTCGATTGAACTCGCCACGCACCTCCACTGCGCCCGGGCCCACGACGCTTTCAAGTCGAACACCCTCGGCGTCGCAGAGGAATAGCCGAAGGTTCGTCGTACCCCAATCTCCCGTAATGAATCGCTCTGCGCTCACCGATGTACTCGTAACCTTGTTGAACCGCAACACGCATCATGCGTCATCCGACGCATGGGCACCATTGGTTGACGGGTTCAGGAGCATGCAGAGGTGTGTCGCAGCTGCCTGACTGAGAGCCGACCCGCGCCCCGATGCATCAGGGCCAGTCTTTGTATATTCTCTGTCCTGAATGAGCGCAATCGTCCCCAATCCGAAGAAGATCAGAAGCTTTCCGAGTGAAGCCGCCTTTGCGAAGTGGTTGAGTATCAATCACGCGCGTGAGAACGAGGTTTGGCTGAAGATTCACAAGAAGAACTCGGGCCTGCCGACGGTCACTCACGCTCAAGCGGTGGACGTCGCGCTGTGCTGGGGTTGGATCGATGGCATTCGCAAAGCATTCGATGATCGATCGTTTTTGCAGCGATTCACGCCGCGACGTGCGGGAAGTGTCTGGAGTCAGATCAACCGCGACAACATCGCGCGACTGATCGCCGCTGGACGAATGACGCCGCACGGGCAGCGGCAGGTCGACCTAGCGAAGGCAGATGGCCGCTGGGATGCTGCGTACGCCCCAATCCGTAGCGCCACGCAGACTACGATCCCAGAAGATCTTCGTGCCCGCATCGAGGCGAGCCCCCGAGCTCGCAAGACGTTCGGGTCGCTGAACCGGCAGAACCTCTTCGCGCTCGCCTTTCGCACCAATAATATGAAGACACCCGCTGGTCGTGCGAGAAAGATCGCCTCACTCGTCGCCATGCTCGAGCGTGGCGAGACCATCGTGCCGCAAACCTCCAGCAAGCCGTCGAAGAGCGTTGCACTGAAACCTAAGCGTGCTAAGCGGACGACCGGGCATCCTAGGGCACGATGAATTTTCCACACTGAGACGATTTTCGCCGCAAGCTTGCCACGAGGAGCGAGTGTCCAACTTGTCAGGTCACAATGCCCCGCAAGCACCGATGGAGGAGCTCCTCGATCGCGCGCTCCTGCTTCCCAAACACGAGCGTGAAGAATTCGCGGCGCGTATGTGCCCGGACGCGACGCATCGCACGCGGCTCTTGAAGCTATTAGCCGCTGCAGATCGTACCGACGGCTTTCTCGACAAACCTCCGCTACGTAGCGCCGAAGCAGCGCTCGAAGCGACCGTACTGTGCGCTGCGGGTCAAACGATCGGACCGTATCGGCTGACCGAGTATCTCGGGCGCGGCGGGATGGGAGAAGTGTGGCTGGCTGAGCGTGCGCAGCGGGAATTCGATCAGAAGGTTGCGCTGAAAGTCATGTTGCCCGGCACGGCAACTGCGCACGACAGATTCAAAGTGGAGCGCCAGATTCTCGCGCAGCTCGACCATCCGGGCATCGCGCGCCTGCTGGATGGCGGCCTCACTCAGCAAGGCTGGCCGTGGATGGCCATGGAATACGTTCAAGGCCACGCGCTGCTCGAATGGTGCGAGACGCACGGAAGCGATCTTGCGGAACGGCTCGCGTTGTTCCTGCAAGTTTGCGACGCGGTTGCGTATGCCCATTCGCATCTTGTAGTTCATCGAGACCTGAAGCCGACCAATATTCTCGTCACCGATGCAAGGCGCGTGAAGCTTCTGGATTTTGGGATCGCGAAATTGCTGGCGCCAGAGGCAACCGGCGAAGTCACTCAGACGACTTATTTATCGCCTGCGTATGCCGCTCCGGAGCAACTCGAAGGAGCCGCGATTACGACGGCCACCGACGTGTTCGCGCTCGGCGTGATCTTGTATCGGTTGCTTTCCGGGAGCTTGCCTTGGCCGGTCGAGCGAGCGCCGCTCGGTGCGGCGCTGATGCGTGTCCTCGCGGACACAACACCCACACCGCCGAGCCGCGTGGCGAATTCACCGATCCCTTCCGACCTTTTGCGCGGAGATCTGGATGCCATCGCTGCAAAAGCATTGCGCCCCGATGCGATCACTCGTTATGTAGATGCACGTGCGTTGGCGGAGGACGTGCGGCGTCATCTAAAGCGCGAGCCGGTGCATGCACGCGCTGGCGCAAGAACCTATGTTGCCCGCAGATTCGTACGACGCCATCTCCCCTCATTCGCGTTCACGGCTGCCATTGTGGTGGCGCTCGCCGCTGGACTTGCCGGCGTCGCTTGGCAAGCACAACGCGCAGAGCACGAAGCAGCAAGAGCGATAGCAGCCAAGCAATTTTTGATAGACATGTTCAAGGCGAGCGATCCGCGCATCGCGCAAGATCGGCCTCGCGGCCAAATCACGGCGCGTGAACTGCTCGACGCCAGCGTTGAGAAGATCGATCGGCAGTTCGCGGACGATACCGAAACGCAGATCGAGCTCATGGGTGTCGCGGCGCAAATCTACCGCGAGCTCGAAGATGAAGAGCGGTACGAACGCCTGCATAACCAATACTTGAATCGAGCACGGCATCACTATAGCGAGGGTCATCCGATCGTGATCGCGGCGTTGCTCGAAGGCGCAATGCGCACCAAGGATCGATACGAGCACGAGGAAGCGTTGCATCAGCTCGATGCGATCGATTCGTTGATCCATCGAGCCAAACTCGATCGCTCGGCCTTGCGAGCATCGTGGTGGCTGGTGAGAGGCCAAGCTTTGATGAACGATAGCGCCAGAGCTGAAGACCAAACGACGGCACTGCGCAATGCGGCGGATCTGTATGCAGCTGTGGCGCCGAAAGATCCACAGCGGGTGACCGCGCTTGCGGATCTCGGCACCTCCTACAGCAATAGAATGGAGTTCCAACCCGCGCGCCGCTATCTGGAAGAGGCAGTCAAGATTTCCGCCGTCGTCGAGAATAGAAATGATGCCGAGCTTGCAACCATCAACGGCAACCTTGGGCAGATCGCGCAAAGCATGGGCGACTTCGAGGCTGCCGATCAGGCCTATGCGCGCGCCGAGGAGATCATGCGCCGCACTTATGGCGCATCGAACCATCGACATTGGGTTCCTTCCGCCGTTCGCGCTCGCACTGCTCATTTGGGCGGCAATCGTGATCGTGCGCTGACTCTATTCGACACATTGCTGAGCGACATCCCCGCCGATTCCACTCATCACGATGCCATCGAAGCTCGCGAATGGTTCGGGGCTTGTCTTGCTGCGGAAGGACGGAGCGATCAGGCGATACCGCTGCTCGAAGCCGCGGAACGCTTTTATCGGAGTACGACGATGTACGACTATCAGTTGCCTCGGGTTCGCGCGACGCTCGGAGATGCGTACGAGAACGTTGGGCGCATCGAGGACGCGAGGCGAACGTTGAAATCGGCGCTCGATCATCGAGTGGCGCACGATCCCGCGCACTTTCAGCCCGTGCTTGCGATTCGAGAGCGTTGGGGGCGCTTCCTCCTCGCGCGCGGCGACATCGATGCGGCAAAACGTCAGTTCGATGAGGTCATGCGACGGGCCAACGGTCGTAACCTCTCTCACATCGCGCTTGCACAAGCCGGGCTGGCGCGTGTCGCGCTCGCACGTGGCGATACTCGGGCTGCGCTCGCGGCGAGCACACGTAGCGTCGAGATGTTCGATGCCGTCACTGGCTTTCGAGATGTGCGGATGGGTCCAACGATCTGGCTCGTTCACAGCCAAGCGTTGCTGGCGATCGATGCGCGAAAAGAGGCACGCGACTGGGCATTGAAATCGTTAGAGGCTCGGCAGCGTTACGATCATCCCCAAGCGGCATCGATTCAAAAAGCCGAGATGCTCGTTGCCGCGACGGAACGTTAGGCTGCTTTCAATCGTCCTCCAACGCTTCATAGAGCAGCGCTTTCGCCTTGGCCCAGTCACGTTGTACCGTCCGATCCGTGATCTGCAACGCAAATGCAGTCTCGGCTTCCGTGTAGCCGGCGAAGTAACGGCATTCCACCACGCGCGCAAGGCGCGGTTCACGTTCCGCAAGACGAATGAGCGCTTCATCCAAGGCCACGATGCGATCCTCGCTTTCCCTCAGAATGTCATCCGCCGCCTCGAGCGATAACACGGCGGCACCCGAGCCACGTTTGGCCGCCAAGCGTTCCCGAGCATAGCTCACGAGGACCTGCCGCATCGCCAGCGCGGCGACGTTGAGAAAGTGTGCGCGATCGCGCCACGCCCCGCCCCGATAGAGCTTCAGATACGCCTCGTTAACCAGCGCCGTCGTCCGCAGCGTTTCGGAACCGCCGACGCGAGCCCGTTCCCGATGAGCCAGTCGGCGCAGCTCGGTATGAAATGCCTCGACCAGTAAGCCGGTCGTCGGATCGTCGTGCTCCGTGCCGCCTTGTTCTTGTTGCATGGAGCCATTCTGGCAAAAAGCCGCAGTCAACGCAGCGGATTGGTGGCCAGTCATGTCGGGAATCAGGCTCGGTTTGCGTAATAGGGGTCATCAAGAGTCAAACGGAGACCCCGTGGCTACATTTCACCTCCTCGCTGGGCTGGACGACCGATGCCCAAGATCCTATCGACGCAATCGGGCAGCGGCCTCGGTGGCTGTCATCGCCGGTCTCTTTCCAGGGTTTGCAGTCAACGCAGCGGGGCGCACTCCCACGATTCCATTGTGTCCCGGCCTGCAGATCGTCACCGCAATCAGCCAGGCAAATGGCGATTATGAATCGATCAAGACCGTGGAATCCGTGAACGACACGAGCGTACTCATCAAGTACTCCTCCGAGCAGCTCGTGACGGATTTCTTGGCCGCGGATTTCGGCAAGGTGCGCAAGATCAAGCTTACGCGCTCGGTGAATCGAGCCGATCTGCGCGCGGCGACGCTATATCAGCAGCGATTTCTAACCGATATGCCGACCAGCGTTCCGGAAACCACGGCGATAGGCACGTCGGCGGCCGTCCTGCGCGCACTGAAATCGCAAGGTCGCAGCGAGTTCGCGATCTCCAGTGCCTATTCCGGTGAGTTTCCAGCGGATCGCGCGCAAAGCCCGAACCTTTACGATTTCATGTCACCCGGAGAGCTGACGAGAATCTCTGAAAAATCACCGACGCTTTCGGTGCTCATCAACGATCAATTGGTTGCCGTGCCGGTGGTCCGCGCGACAGGTGAATTCGCAGCCGAGGCCGCGGAGTTCGTCTTCCTGGATGACGAGTCGAACCCATTGACTCTGAAGTTTCGCGTCGGCATCGATGCCGAACCACCGATGAACAAGGAGATGATCGAGCTATGCGAAACGATGCAGTCCGCGGCACCGGAAATGTCGAAAGCGTTATGCGGACGCACCAGCGGTGGCGATCGAGAAACATTGACAGTCGTGAAGATCTCGCACCGCTGCGTAATCGCGGCTGCGCCGTCTCAAGCGCCGCCGAGCGAATCTTCACAGCTCGAAGTCGAACTGACGCAGACAGGCCAAGCGACCATCTATGACATCCATTTTTCATTCAACAGCGATCTGATTCGCCCGGAATCGGCATCCCGCTTGGCAGAGATCGCAGCCGTGTTACGCAAACATCCCGACTGGGTGATCGCTGTAAACGGACATACCGACGCCGTCGGCGGTGCGAGCTATAACCTCGAGCTATCGAAGCGACGTGCGGCAGCGGTCAAGACCGCGCTGGTCAAACAACATGGCATCCCCGCATCGCATCTCGTCACTGAAGGATTAGGCGCATCGCAACCTCGCGATACGAACGAAACATTACTCGGCAGAGCCCGCAATCGGCGCGTCGAATTGATTAGGCAGTAGGAGAATACAATGGGGATATACAGAACTGGCGTCACGTTCGGCCCTCTGATTGGCACTGTCTTCCTGATTTCACCCGTGCACGCAGGCGATCCGATACCGGTATGTCTGACTTCGCAAGGCACGATGCGCCTGGTGGAGTTCAACGATGGTTGCCGTAGCGGTGAAACGAAGAAGCTCTTCGATGAGTGGGAAGAGGAAGTCGAAGATCCTCCCGAGGAGGAAGAAGCGGAAGAGAAACAGGAAAAGAAGAACGATCCCGCGCAAGAACAACTAGAGGAACGCATGCGTACCCTGTCCAAGCAGGTGAGCGAGCTCTCGGCGCGGTTGGCCGCACTGGAAAGCAACACAAGTAATACAACCACGCGTACGTCGAACAGAGTGACCGCCCCATTCGAAGTGGTCTCGCGAGGAGGCAAGGTCATCTTGCGTGTTGCCGAGAAGGTTTCATCCGCCAGCGGTGAAGGCGCTCACGTGACGATCGGCGCGGGCGACTGGGGAAATTATTCGTTGCGGATCCATCGAGGCGGAGGCCAGCTCGTAGCCGGCATCGGTCAATCGCGCGAAGGCTCCGGGCTCGTACTAGTCAACGACAATTCAGGCCAGATCGCAGCGAACTTGAACGGTCGCGATCGGAAAGTTTCCGTATTCAACGGTGAGCAGGCAGCCGCAAGCATGGCTGCCGAAGGTAAAGGCGGCACGATTGCCGTGTATGACGGCAGTACCGCGGTCGCGTACCTTACAAAAAGCTCGCATGGCGGTGGCGGTAATCTGACTTTAGCCACGTCCGCTGGGTTCGGTGTGTTCTCTGCAGGCGCTGCGTCGGATGGAGGTGGCGAGGCTTGCCTGAATCGCGTCACTGGCAGTGGGAAACAACGCAACGTGTGTTTGGGCGTGGAACTGCCAAGCATGGGGCTCGGGAAATGATGGCTCGTCCTATCGCGGCGCTCCTACTCTGGGCGACGGCATGCACAGCTTCAGCCGACACCTCACCTACGCCAGAGCAGCTACTCGAGCGAATGCACGCCGCATATGCCGCTATGACATCGTATGCGGATGAAGGCACAGTGATCCTCGAGGAGCAACCGATCGGTGCCACTGTCATTCGCGAACAGTATCGCTTCACGACTCGCTACGCCGCCCCGAAACGTTTCTACTTCGAAGCAAAGAAGGCAAGCTCGGGTGAGCGCTTCGTCGTTTGGTGCCCAGGCGAAAGTTTCAATTCTTGGTGGTCGGCAACCGGCGTGCACGATCGGTACGCAGCAGGCGAAGGCGCAGATGCGTTCGCCGTCGCCGCGCTTCCCACGGCAGGCAGCGTGTTGTTGGTCCCTTCCCTGCTCTTCAAAGCGGCAGGATTACAGGGTCCACTCGTCACGATGGAACAACCAAAATACGCGGGTCGCGAATCACTCTACGGACACGCGACGTACAAGCTAATCGCGCCGGTCCGGCTCAATCATTGGAGTGACACCGTGCGAATGACGACTGTCTGGATCGACGCGAAAACTTGGCTGGTGCGGAAGGTATTCGAAGACACGCCCACCGGGATGGGCGGGGCGATTCAACGGACAACCACATTGATCGAACCTCGCTCACCCGCAACAACCGACGCTTCGCGTTTTCGCTTCGCACCGCCGAGCGGATAGGATTGCTTCGCCAGTTTCCCGCGATCGGGGAACAAGCATCACACGCAGCTAGAGATCCTGCTGCAAGGCCTCGCCCTCTTCCAAAGCAACCGTCGTGACAGATTCGAAGTCGAGCTCCTCGTCCGTAATCGGATCTTCATCCGATGCGTTACAAACGACAGCCAGGGTGTAGTCGCCCTCCGGCAAGAATACCAGCACGTAGGACAGATCGAACGGATCCACCGGAGCGGTCGCAAAAGGCTCCACCCCGCTGAGATCGATGTCATCCGGCTCGACCTCCTCGCCAGAGAACGCGTAGACCGCGACATCCGATCCGCAGTCCGTCGTAATGACACCTCTAATCTCACCTGCTGATTCAGTTGGCACCGAGCGCAGCACGGGAGATAACTCATACTGATCTTCATCGTCGTTGAAGCTCAACGACTGTCTCAAATCCAAAGTGAGCGTCAGGGATTCATCGCTGTTGTCGTCTTCGTCCACGACGAGATCGATGCTCGCATAATCGCCCTCGGTCAATGCCATCGTGACCTGTGCGCCCGTGCCGTCGAGCACGAAGGGTTCATTGGTGTCGCTTTGTTCGAACAGCAGCCGCACGCCATTGTAGGTGCCTTCAGGCAGCTCCTCGTCGCTGAACATCCGCAATGGAGCGCCGGTCGTAAAATCGAGCAGGTCTGTGACCTCCGCGTCACTGAATTCGAGTGTCACGATGCTGTTATCGCTTTTGCGGAACTCCAATCCCAACAACGGAGTCACCACTTCTTGGATCGTCACATCGGCCGGCGGATCCACGGCCAAGTCGGCTGTGAGAGACAACTCACCGTCGTTACAGCTCGAAGCGAACACGCTCGCAGCAATAAACGGCGCCGCCGTCCTGCCGCGCGGCAGCACCGCCGCAACGGCTGCCATCTTGCGCTTGTGCCAGGTATGAATGAGCTGGAGGTACCCGAGTAGCTTGATCATGGTTGATCTTCTGGTTGTCCGTTTCCGACCAATGTCGCCTACGACGGCAATGCTAGCACTCCCGTTCAGCAGGGGCTGTATTTTGCGGAAAATCCGCCACCGCCGGTACAACACGACACCTGGGCACAGGTGGAACCAACAGGCAGTTGGCGCCATTCGACCTGTACTCGACCTGAAGAGAGGCTCTGCGAAATGAAGTGTCCTGTTTGCCCCGACGCAACGCTCGCGATGTCAAATCGCGAGGGAATCGAGATCGATTATTGCCCAACCTGCCGCGGCGTATGGCTAGACCGCGGCGAGTTAGACAAAATTATCGAGCGCACCGCGGCCGAATCCGCACCTCCCATGCAAAGCGAAGCAACACGTCGATCGTCCGACCCGCGTTACGCGGAATCGCATTACCGAGATGACGACGACCGACGCTACGGCGAGCACGGCTATAACAAGCGAAGACGCAAAGGTTTGCTGGGAGATCTATTCGACTTCGATTGATTATAAAGTGACGGGTGACGGGGCCAACGTGCGTTTTCTTTTCTTACTGTCACCTGTCAACCGTCAACTACATTCCTACCGTCGATCCCTCCCCTGCTTGCGGGGGAGGGTTAGGGAGGGGGCCTCCTGGTCGCAGACCACGCTGCCATTATTCTTAACCACCTCGATTACCTGTATTCTCCCCTCCCGTCACCGATTTACCCCGCGTTGAATGCTCTACCGCGCCATCCTCTTCGATTTCGACGGAACGCTCGTTCCCTCATTACCTCTCTGGGTGAGGTCCTATCAGCAAGCGATGCATCGTTTCGAGTGCGTGCTGACAGAAGACGATGTCATACGCAGATGCTTTTACCGAGATTGGGACGTGATCGCAGAGGAATTCGAGATCGAGGATGCTCGAGAGCTGCGGCTTCATGTGGAAGCGGGCGTGAGAGACGCGCTTATGACCTCGGAGCTATTCCCATTGGCCTTGCCGCTGATCCAGCAATGTCGCGAGCTTGGTTTGCAAACCGCCTTAGTGACCTCGGCTGCTCGATTCATTGTCGAGCATGCGCTGCCAAGTCTATTGCTACATGATCAGTTCGACAGCGTCGTGTGCGCCGATGACGTCCAACATTTCAAGCCACATCCCGAGCCCATTCAGAAAACGTTGAACGCGCTCGGCCGCGCGGCTCATGAAGCGATCATGATCGGTGATTCCAGTGCTGACATCAAAGCAGGTAAGGCCGCCGGTACCGCGACCGCACTATTCTTGCCGGATGCGCACGCGCGCTTTCATTCCTTCGATGTATTGCGTGCCACCGAGCCTGATCACATCTTCAACGACCACAGGGAGCTGCCGGGGATTCTGGGATTGCCGTAGTGGGGACGGGGGACTGCAAGAGTATGGAACTCTGCGCGATCGTATCAACACTCCTCCTCCTCTTCCGAGTCCCTGATCCCGAGTCCCTGATCCCCAATCCCTGATCCCTGATCCCTCATTTCCCCATCCCTACCCTTCCCCTACACTCGCTTGCTACTTCTTGACGGCATACCGTCGATGCAGCGGCAATCATGCGGCCAGAGTCGTACACGAGGATTTGCAATGAGCGGAGCCGATCGACGTTCCTTTCTACAGACGGCGGGTGTCGCCGGAATGTTTTCAGCGATGTCGCCGCTTGCCTTCGGGCAAGCCGCGTCTGCCGCTGTGAATCATGAAGTGGCCAAAGGCACACCGTTGCCCGAGAAACCGCAGCATTCGATCAAATTCGCAGTCATCGGACTGGATCACGCTCATATATATAGTATGACCAGCGCCGTGCAGCGAGGCGGTGGCGAGTTAGTCGCTCTCTACGCGAGCGATCCGAAACAGATCGCCGACTTCCGCTCCCGCTTCGGCGATGTGAAGCTCGCACGTAGTGAAGCGGAGATCCTGAACGACAAGTCGATTCAGCTCGTCGCGGCAGCGCCGATTCCTGACCAGCGCGCGCCGCTGGGCATCCGCGTCATGAAGGCGGGCAAAGACTATCTGTCGGATAAGCCTGCGATTACGACGCTCGATCAGCTCATCGACGTTCGTCGGACGATCAAAGAAACCGGGCGCAAGTTCGCGATCATGTACTCCGAGCGTTTGGAGGTTCGAGCAGCGGTGTACGCCGGTGAGCTGGTGCAGAAAGGCGCGATTGGACGAGTGATTCAAACGGTCAATCTCGCTCCTCACATGGTCAATGCGCCGAGTCGGCCGGCCTGGTTTTTCGATAAAGAGAAGTTCGGCGGCATCTTGACCGACATAGGCTCGCATCAAGCGGATCAATTTCTCTATTACACCAACAGCACGAAGGCCAAAGTGGTCGCCGCTCAAACGGGCAACCTCGCGCATCCTCAGTATCCGAAGTTCGAGGACTTCGGCGACATGATGATGGCCGGCAACGGCGGGACTGGTTATGTACGCGTCGACTGGTACACGCCGAAGGGCCTTGGCACGTGGGGTGATGGGCGCTTATTCATCCTGGGCACCGACGGCTATATCGAGCTGCGCAAGAACATCAACATAGCAACCGACCTCTCGGGCGGCAATCATCTGTATATCGTCGATCAAAAACAGGCGCGCTACATCGATTGCAAAGAAGTACCTCTTCCTTTCGGCCCGCAATTCGTTGCCGACATCGTCAATCGAACCGAGATTGCGCAGAATCAAGAGCAAGCATTGCTAGCAGCCGAACTCGTCCTGACCGCGCAGAAGAATGCGACGCCGCCGGTGATTGCTTAGCGGCATGATGCCGCTGGTGAGGTGGTGAAGACAAATCGTCTCGGTCAATGTAGACGCTGAGCGCGACAAGAATGATCTCGCAGGGGCGCAGAGCCCGCAGAGAAAAGAGACGAATGGGATTTTGTTCTTACCCGCTGCGCCGCCGCGCCGCTGAGAGAACCTCTTAGATCCCTCGACTGTGGCGTGGCGCTGAGTGTGGCACTCTCCCAACTCCAGCCGAAAATCTGATCGATCGACGTCTCTTCCTCTTACCTTTGCGGGCTCTGCGGGCCCTGCGAGAGTTTCTCTTGGAACAGTTCGGGGAATCGGCAGGCGGTTAGATTGCTACCATGCCGTCGAACACGCCGATACGGAATGACAAGGGGTAAGGAACCGCTGTCCTGCTTAGGCGGTTTATCGATCATCTAT
Organism: Steroidobacter sp.; assembly: GCA_025929585.1. Taxonomy (GTDB): domain Bacteria; phylum Pseudomonadota; class Gammaproteobacteria; order Steroidobacterales; family Steroidobacteraceae; genus Steroidobacter. The sequence continues at coordinate 9,071 of JAICPY010000050.1, read as the reverse complement.
CTAACGCGGGTGACGGACATGCAGAGCCAGATCGCAGCGCGCCGCACCGCTATTCTAGAGGCGCCGTCCATACTCGGATTGAAACCCACGGGTGTGGAACGATTGCCGGATACGCTGCTCGCAAATGGGCTTGCGGAACGAACGAAATCGCGACGCGCGGGACGCGTGGTTCCTGATGCGCCTTACAGTGCGTGGCGTGACCCGCAGACACTGACGTTGAATGCCAGAGCGATAGCGAGCTATTCGCTCAAGTTATCCGAAGCCATCGGTGAGTTGCTCGACGGGAAGGAATTCCCGATTGTGCTCGGCGGAGATTGTTCGATCGTACTCGGCCCAGCGTTGGCGATGCGTCGACGCGGACGATATGGGCTGCTGTTCATCGATGGCCATGCGGACTTCTACCAGCCGGAAGCCAATCCGAACGGCGAAGCGGCTTCCATGGACCTGGCATTCGTCACTGGCCGCGGGCCAGCCCTGATTACGAATCTCGACGGCCATTCCCCGCTGGTTCGAGATGAGGATGTTTTTGTATTTGGTTTTCGCGATGCGCAGGAGCAAGCTGAATACGGCAGCCAACCTTTACCGACGTCGATCCGATCGCTCGATCTCACTTCCGTTCGACGACTCGGTGTCGATGCTGCCGCTCATCAAGCGGTCGCACATGTCTCGCGGTCGGAGCTTGCGGGCTTTTGGATTCATGTCGATGCCGATTCGCTCGACGATGCAATCATGCCTGCGGTGGACTATCGATTGCCCGGTGGCCTATCGGCACACGAGCTAGAAACCGTTTTGCGAGTTGCGCTCGCAAGCGGTCGTGCGGTCGGTTTCGAGATCACGATCTACAACCCAGCCCTCGATCCGAAGGGAGTGGCTGGGACGACGTTGACGGACCTTCTCGCGAAGGTTCTCTAACTTCTTCGGCATGAAACTCAAGTCGCGCCAGCTCGACTGTCCCTTTTGGGCATGGCGGCTGCACGCGTCAACACGGTCACCTTTTGGCCGTTCTGCAAACGCTCCACTCCGCGCACCACGACGCGATCGCCGGCGGCAATGTCTCCCTCGATGGTTACCAGATCACCATCGGTTGCAGCCGTAGTGACTGGGACACGCTCAGCTGTACTGTCGGCGCGCACGCGCATGAGATAGCTGCCGTTCTGACGAATTGCAATGGCATCGCGCGGCACCACCAGCGCCTCCGACGCTTCTCGCTCAGGCAACCCCACTTCGATCGGAGTGCCGACTCTCAAAGCCCGATCTGCCAGGATCAAACGCAATTCGAACTGACGCGAACGCTCCTCGCCAACCGGCACGACGGTTCGCACCTTCGCATTCATCTGTGTATCACCGACCCTGATCGTCAGCTCCATATCGGGTTTCACGAAGCTCGCAAGCCGCAACGGAGCTTGAGCACGAGCTTCGAGTTGTACCGTATCCACCAGATGCGCGATCGCAGCTCCAGTTGCAACGTACTCACCGCGCTGTGCAAGACGCTCGGTCACCACGCCACTGAATGGGGCACGCAACTCGGTCTGACTCAGATCGTGAACGGCTGCACGATGACGGACCTGGGCCTGTTGTAGCTGCGCGGTCAACATGGCCAGTTGCGAACGGACTTCATCGATCTGCGTCTGTGAAATCGAGTTGTTCGCAAGCTGCTCGATCCGCCGAAGTTGACGTTCGCTCGCCGCGCGCTGCGATTCGATGCGTGCGATCTCGGCTTTCGCTTCTTCCACACTCAACTTCAGCGCTTCATCCTCGAGTTTCGCCACGCGTTCGCCGGCGCGGATTTCCGTGCCGACTTCTGCAACATACACCAAGCGTCCGGCCGCACTCGTCGCTAACCGAGCATCGTTGCGACTCACGACACCACCCGGCACCCAACGGCGCGGGGCGACACGCGTGATCGCAGCTTCGGCGACCTCCACAACTGCGCTCTCGCCACTCGACACCTGAGCCATGCTCGGCTCGCTGGACATGAATCCCACGCTCACCACGCACAGCGCCGCAACAATCTGCTTCATTGCCTATCTCCACTCACCAAGCTTGAAATCGATCCAATAGGGTCGTGCCAAAGCTTTGACCATCCGAAATTCGAGTGTGTGCAAGATTTCTCGCAGCGGCGCGGCGGCGCAGCGGGAAAATGCCAAGAAGAACATCCCATCGCATTTGTCCACACTCTGAGGAAAAAAGCGCTTCTCAGCTCCTCGTTGCGTCTTCGCCGCGCCCGCTGCGCCGCTGCGAGCAAATCTTGTCGCCTGTAGTCCAGCCACTACGACAAGGGAGTAGCGCAGGTTTCCTCTTTTGCAGGAATGAAGGGACAAGCTACTCATGCGGTCTGCACCTCGACGGGTACATCCACTTCCGCCACAGCGCGAGCCTTCTTCTCTCTGTGCAGCAATCTCAACAGGCTCGGCAGCAGCACGACCGAGAACACCATGCTGAAGATCACGCCTGCGACATTCACCGCCGCAAGTCCGCGATACATCGCGCTTGCTGGGCCAGGATTCACGACCAGGGGTAGTGCGCCAAGTGCCCCTGTCAACGTGCTCGCCACCATGGCGCGTAGACGCTGATTGAGCGAGATTCGCAGTGCTTCCTCCATTTCATGTCCGTGATTCAACGCATCGCGCGTGCGATCCACGAGCAGGATGGAATGATTGACGATGATGCCGATCATCATGATGAAACCGATCATGGTCAGCAGGTCGAGCGGCTGGAAAGTCACCAGGCCTAATAGGCGAATGCCGAAGATGCCGCCGACCAAAGCGAGCGGCACGGTCAGCACGACGACGAGCGAGTCTTTGATGGATCGGAACATCGCGGCCATTAGCAGGAAGAGCACGAAAAGCGCGAGCAGGAAGTTGACGGTCATCGTATCGATGATGGTATCGAGCCGATCCGCGCTACCGGCGAGCCGAATGTTCGCATCGGCCGGCAATCGCTCGCGCAGCGCCGGAACAATGTCGTTCTCGATCTTGGCTAGCACATCCTCCAGCGACAAGGTTTGCGGCGGATCGATCGTCAAGGTGACGGTTCGTTGATGGTCTACGCGCCGAATTTGCTCCGCCGCCAAGGTCGTTTGGAATCTCACCAACTCACCAAGCGCGACCACCTCGCCCGATGGCGTGACAAGCGGCGCCTGTGCGAGGTCTTCGGGCGTTTCGTTGACGTCAGCACGCAGGATCACCGGCAATCGAGTTTGCCCGTCGAAATACTCGCCGAGCCACGCGCCATCGCCGAGGGTTCGAACCACGACGCCCAGCGACGCACGGTCCCAGCCGACCTCCGCGATCCGCCGATCGTTCGGCTCGGCACGCAACTCCAGTGCCTGAACGTCCGCATTGGGAAACGATTGGACGTTGGCACCTTCGAAGGTTCGCTCCAGTAGTTGCCGCCCATGCTCGGCTGCAAGATTCAAAGCTTCCGTATCCGTGGACTGCAGATTGATCGCAATCGATCGGGCCGATCCGCCGAATCCTCCGAACAGCTCGCCCTCGTTAACGAATACTCGCGTATCCGGAATGCCTACTACGATCTCGTCTCTGACAATACGCTCCAACTCACCAATGCGATCTTCGTCGATCACGCGCGCGCCGATCGTGCCGCCACCGGGCCACAACAGGATGTACCAATTTTTCAGACGCGGCTCCTTCGTGCCATCCATATACGGCTTCATGCGCTCGAGCATCTTTCCGGTGATTTCACGATCCACGGCGGCCGGACTCATCCCGGGCGGGAAGCTGAAGTACGCATCGATCGCGGCACGCTTTACCGAAGGTAGATAATCGAGCTTCGGCATCAGCGCCCATGACAGCAGGATCGGTGCGATCAATAGTGCACCGATCCAAGCTAGCTGTTGCTTGCGGCTGCGTGTCACCGCGATGACCCAGTCGGTCAGCCTCGGCCATCCTTCGCCATATCCCGAATGCTTGGCGTGACCTCCAAGCAAGCTTCCGGCAGCTGCGGGGACTACCGTGACCGCGACGATGATCGAGAAAGCGACGGCGATGGAGATCGTGAGCGCAAGATCCGCGAAGATCTGTCCTTCGACGTCTTCGAGAAACAGCACGGGCAAGAACACAGCGATGGTCGTCGTGGTCGAAGCAAACAAGGCAGGCACGACTTGACGCGCACCATCGTGCGCAGCTTGAGCGATCGGCATCCCTCCTTCTTTCAACCGAATGATGTTGCCTGAGACGACGATCGCCCCTTCGACCACCATGCCGACCGCCAGCGCGAGTCCCGCAAGGGAAATCACGTTGATACTTCGGCCGGCGAGATGTAGCGCACAGAATGTCGCCAATAGACAAACCGGAATCGTCGTTGCGATCAACACCGTCGCGCGCACATCGCGCATGAACCAGTAGACGCACACCAACGCCAGCAGTGCACCGACGATCAAACTCTCAGTCAGTAGATTGACGGCGCGACGAATGAACAACGAGGCGTCGAAGGATTGCTCGATTCCCAATCCACGTTCCGCAAGAGGTCCGTCACGCAGCTCCGCGACGACTTCTTTCACTTGTTCCAACGTGCCGAGCACGTTTGCGCCGGGTGCACGCACGATGCGCAGCCCAATTGCAGGATTGCCGTTCTGATACGCAAAGTTCTGTCGTTCCGGGGGGCGAAGCTCGACGTTTGCGACGTCCGATAGGCGGACAGGTTGCCCATCGCGCCATGCGAGCACGAGTTGCCCAAGATCATCCGCCTCATAGCGCCCTGTGTATCGAAGCGAATACTGCTGCCGCCCCACATCGAGCTGACCGCCAGATACGTTCGTCGCGCTCGCTGCTTGGCGCGCGATTTCCGGAATGTCGACACCAAGCGCCGCCGCACGCGCAAGATCGACAGTGATACGGACGTCGTTGGGCGGCCCGCTATTCACATCCACGAGCGCAACGCCCGGGACGGATTCGATTCGCGGCTTGACGACGTCTTCGATATAGCGAACGTGCTTCTCGATCGGACCTTCCGTGCCCGGCAATAACTGCACGAAGAACCAGGAAAGGTTCTGATTCGCATCGCCCCCATCGCCTCCTAGTTGCACCACAGGACGATCCACATCGCGCGGCAACTCAGGCAAGCGGCTCATGCGCCCTATCACGTCGACCAGTGCGGCCTTCATGTCCGTGCCGATGGCAAACGTCAGGAAAATGTCGCTTCCGCCGGCACGCGCGTTGCCGTTGACCTCCTCCACGCCCGCGAGACCTTGCAGTACGCGCTCCTGCGGTTCGAGAAGCTCCGCTTCCACTTCCTCCGGTGATGCACCGCGCCAATTCGTACTGATGCCGATCGATGGGCGCTCGATGTCCGGAAAGAGCTGCAGCGGAAGCTGCCGCAGACTCAAGAAACCGAACAGGCAGATCAGTAGAACCGTGACGCCGATGGCGATCGGATTGCGTATCGAACCAGCGATGAGACGCACGGGATGACTCCCTTGATCTAAATCTAAGAGTGCGAATTTGACCACCGCAGCGTCCGACTGGTACTGGCTTTGAGACCAATCGATCGTCCGATGCGTCCAATGGTTTGCTCAATTCGCACTAGCTTTGATGCATCAACACCGCCTTTGGTTGAACGAGGATTGAGAAAGATCGGGTGTGTACAACAGGACAACCAATGCTATGCCACTCCCGACTCCACTAAAGGTGCCGTGTCTCCTGGGGTGAAGACTCGAAGGCATCGTTGCGCCCATCGATATACATAATGGGGAGCGCAGCAAGCTCCGGCTCCGAAACGCCATCCAAGCAACTTACCAAGACAGCAACGAACGCTCCGCCCTCCAGCGGACCCGCGTGGCCGAATGACTTGACCCCACAGTGCCGGCAGAACCGGTGATGAATCCGCTTGGCTCCGAATTGGTAGTCACCCAGTGCTTCACTTCCTTGGAGCAGCCGGAAGTCGTGGCCATCGACGGCGGCCAACCAAGCCCGCGACTTGCTACAAATCGAGCAATTACACCTCAACGTGCCCTTGCTCAGATCGATATCGGCTTCGTAACGAACCGCGCCGCAGTGGCACCCGCCTGAATAGGTCTGTTTCATGAGTTTTCTCCGTTCCACACTAGGAAGACGGATGAGCCTACATCAGACCGACATCCATCGAGACCGGACTCTAGAACGGATTAGCGGCCCAACGCTTGATCTGTTCGCTATAGGTGCGACTGGATTGAAGCCTCACGCCGTTGTGCAACACGAGCACACACTCGCCGTGAGCCGCGGGCTCGATCTCTTTGACTTGTCTGACGTTGACGATGAGCGAACGATGGATGCGCAGAAATATCTCAGGATCCAGGGATTCGTACAGCGTCTGAATAGGCACGTGAACCAGGTGTCGGGCTGAGCTGGTATGTAGCTGGACGTAATTCTCCGCCGCCTGCATCCAGTGCACATCCTGAAGATCGACGAAGTAGGTCTTCCCTGCCGAACGCACTGCCAGGCGCGTGAGAGATTTACGCGGAGAAATGATCGTCTCCAGGAGCGACACCATGCGATCGTGCGGCGCTTCGCTCTGGAGCCTGGCACGCGTTCGGCGCCATGCCTGCGCGAAGCGCTCGCGGGTGATGGGCTTGAGCAGGTAATCGATCGCGTTGATTTCGAACGCACGGATTGCATATTGATCGTATGCCGTCACGAAAATAACCGCCGGCATCGCTTCCGCGCCAACCTGCTCCAGCACGGCGAACCCGTCCATCTCAGGCATCTGCACATCTAAAAATACGATGTCTGGCCGCTGCTCGGAAATGATAGACACGGCCTCCAGCCCATTCTTGGCTTGGAGCACATTGGCTATTTCAGGTTCGGACGCGAGCAGCATCTGCAACCCCTCGCGAGCGAGCGGCTCATCATCGACTATCAACGCGCTCAACGGCGCGCTCGCAGATTTCGCCTTCATCTTCTTCTAGCTCTCCAACTTCCAATGCCGCACTGGCCGCCTCCGGATGCGGCGAGTACGGCAGCACAACTGTAGCTGTCACGCCGCCTTCGCGGCCATTCTCCAACTGCAACTGCGCAAGCTCGCCATAGAGTTGCTGCAATCTCGCGCGCAGATTTGCGAGCCCCATCCCACGACCGCATCCATCATCGCAAGCCGACAAGCCGGGCCCATCGTTGCAGACGATAATCTGCACCGAGTCTCCGACCCGGCTCGCTTCTACGTGAATCGTTCCGCCCGCCGCACGGCGTGCGATTCCATGCCGTACCGCATTCTCGACGATCGGTTGCAGGCCCATGTGCGGCACAGCGGCGTCGAGTACATTCGGCGCGGCGACGATGTTCACTTGCAGCCGATCCGGAAAGCGCGTTTGCTCGATCGACAAATACAGCCTCAGATATTCGAGCTCGCGATGCAGCGGCACTTCCTGCGCGTCCATATCATCCAGCACGGCGCGCAGCAGATCGCTGAACCGCGTCAACGTTTCCTCTGCCTGCCGACCTCGTTGCTGGCGCACCAGAACGACGATCGCATTCAGCGTGTTGAAGAGAAAGTGCGGCTGCAGTTGCATCTTGAGGGCGCCTAACCGCGCTTGCGCAACCTGCCCCCTGAGCTCGGATGCATGCAACTCCAAGCGCGCCGCTTCCCGCTCCCGTTCGCGAAACTTGTCGTAATAGCGAAAGGCCGCCTGAAAACTCATGAAGACCCAGTATCTGACGAAAGCGCTGTGAAATCCGAAGATCAGTATGTTCACGACGGCAGTGTCGATGTCCTCGAGCCATGCCTGCGAAGCGATGTACCCGTACTTGTTGAGCGGATACAGAGTGCCGAGCTCCAGTCCCAAGCGTACGAGTGCAAAGCAGATCGCAACGCCGGTATGCATCGCAAGACGGCGCGACCACATTTGACGCTCGATCGGCCATCGAGCGCCGATCCACAAAATGAAGGGAGTCAAAGCAGCAGAGAGAATGATCCTAAGGAGCCACATCCACGTGTCTTGTAGTTCGAGCGGCCGATCCCAGTAGAGTCGAAAACTCAAATCCTGAGCGAAGGCAAAGCCTTCGATGAGCGACCATGGCAGCAAACACGCTAGGAACGAGCGCAAGTACTGCGGGAGGAATCTTTCTGCGGGGCTGAAATGACCTCGCATCGCGCCGGCCAAGAACTCGCGCAGCGTGACGCGACGCGCTCTTCGTGCCTCATTGGCGTCTGACATTGTCGGCATGCTCTCGGTTTCTTGACGGTCTCAGGTTGAGCTCGCGCACGTGTCTGCAGGCAAGGCGAGGATTTCTTTTTGTGCACGGAGCTCGGCGGCGGCGCGTTAGCTCGCCAGAGGGTGCCGAACCGATCGCCCCTGATTCCGCTTGCACAACTATCGCATTGCTCGCTTTCCGTGTCGATGCCGAGTCTGGTCGCTCTGCGCCGCGCCCGGAATGTCCTTTTGACGATCCGGCTTTGCGCAGTGACGAACTGGCCGGATTCGGTGGCGAAGTGGATCGCTGGATGATGAATCGGAAGAAGAAGAAAGGGGACACTCCTCGGGGACGAGGAGCGCCCCCAAAAAGAAGGCCGCTGTTGTCAGCGGCCTTGGAAGTACGAGCTCTACATAAGCTCGGTGCTGGGAGAATCAAACCTCAGAACTTGTATCGGGCGCCGAAGCTGTAGCGCGCTCCCTGGTCTTCCAGGAACCACATCTGCTTCGTGGAACGACCGTGCCAGCGCACGTCTTCCTGAGTCAGGTTGAGCCCCTCAAATGCGACCGAAAGGTTGTCGTTGACGTCATAGCCGATGCTCAAGTCGATCTGTTCATACTCTTCCACGTACTGTGGATTTCTGAAGTTGCCGACATTGATGTTCTGCAGGAACTCATCGCGCCAGTTGTACGCAAGGCGCACAGTGAAGCCAAAGTTCTCGTACATCAGCACCAGGTTCGCCGAATCGCTCAAGCCCAGCAGTGCGAACTGATTGACGTTTGGATCGCCAGCATCGTCGAAACCGACATCGCCTCTGACGACGGTATAGTTCGCCTGGATGCCAAAGCCGGTATTGCCAAAGAAGTGCTGACCGGCGAACTCCCATCCGTCGATGGTTGCGTCCCTATTGTTTACGGGACGGTTGACGTTGAACGTGAACAACGG
>JAICPY010000112.1 GCA_025929585.1 Steroidobacter sp. | reverse complement strand
GGCGTATACGCCGACAATCTGCTCTGAGTCTTCAGCATGTCTGCTTCGGTGTACTCGGTGGTGCGTTCACTGCGTAATTTGCGAATCAGCGCGGCGAAGTCATCCGCAGGCACAGCCGGGCTGCAATAGAAGCCTTGATATTGATCGCATCCGAGATTACGAAGGAACTCGAGCTGCTCGGCGGTCTCGACGCCTTCGGCGACGACGCGCAGGCGCAAGCTGTGCGCGAGGGAAACGATGGCTCGTACGATCGAGACATCGTCGGGATTCATCATTAGATCGCGAATGAAGCTGCGATCGATCTTGAGCTTGTCGAGCGGGAATCTGCGCAGATACGAGAGGCTCGAATAACCGGTGCCGAAGTCATCGATCGAGATGTGCACGCCCATCGTGCTCAGCTCCTGCAGGGTTGCGGCGGATTTTTCGGCATCGTGCATGACGGCGCTTTCCGTGAGCTCGAGCTCCAAATAACCCGGCTCCAAGCGAGAGTCCTGCAGCGCCGAGCGGACGACCGCGGTCAAATCGGCTTGACGGAATTGCTTGGCCGACAAATTTACTGCCACACGCACCGGCGGCATGCCCTGATCGATCCATTCACGAAGCTGACGACAAGCGCGGCGCAATACCCATTCGCCAATCGGCATGATGAGGCCGGATTCTTCCGCGACAGGGATGAAGACATTAGGAGCAACCAGGCCGCGAATCGGGTGGCGCCAGCGAATCAATGCTTCTGCACTGCGTACCCTTCCGGTTCCGATATCGACCTTCGGTTGGTAATGCAGCTCCAGTTGCTCGAGCTCCAGTGCGCGACGCAGCTCGGTTTCCAGCGCAAGTCGATCATCTACGAAGCTACTCATCTCGGGCGCGTAGAAGCGATAACTGCCAAGCGCGGATTCCTTGGCAGAGCGCATTGCGATGTCGGCCCTGCGCACTAATACCTCGAAGGAGTTGCCGTCGCTTGGGAACATGGTGATGCCCATACTCAAGGAGGCATGCAGTTCGAGCTGATGCGCGTAGAAAGGCTGTTGCAGTGATTCGGCAATCTTCGCGACGACGGCTTCGGCATCCGGTACTCCGTTCAAATGACGAGCCAAGATCGTGAACTCATCCCCGGCCAGGCGCGCGAGCGTATCGCTGCGGCGTAGAACTGTACGCAGGCGTTGCGATAACTCTCGTAGCAATTCATCTCCAGCTTCGTGGCCGAGCGAGTCGTTGATGGTCTTCAAGCGATCGACGTTCAGCACGATCAGTGCGAAGGCGCTGCCGTCTCTACGCGCCTCATCCATCGCGATCTCGGCGGCTTCGATGATTGCGAGCCGATTCGGCAAGTTAGTGAGTGAATCATGCCGCGCGGCGTGTCGCGCACTTTCGTTCGCCTGCTCGCGTGCGAAATCGCGATCCCGTACATGACGTGCGAGGTAAGCATCGTAGACCATCGTCAGCAAGGTCACGCCCATGGTGCCGAGCGCGAACAAACCCAAGGCGAACGCGAACCAGCCGTTCTGAAGAGTGGTTCCCGGCAGCGGGTGAGCATCGATCGGAAATCGGGTGGCAGCAAGACCGATGTAGTGGACACCTGCGATGGCGGCACCCATTACGATTGCAGCTGCTGCGCGCGATAGAGCAACTAGCCATGAGCTGCCACGGCGAAGTTTGAAAGCAAGCCAGAGCGCGCCATACGAGCTAGCGATCGCAAAGACGATGGATATCGCCATCAATCGAGGGTCATAGCTGATGGCGGGGAAGATGCGAATCGCAGAGATCCCCGAATACAGCATCGCCGATAGGCCGGCGCCCATCAGGAGAGCGCCGAAGATCAGGCGACCGATGGTTACACGCTGACGACTTACGATCGCGAGCGCAAAGCCCGAGGTGATGATCGAAAGCCATAACGAGACGATCGTGGTCGGCACGTCATAGGTCAGACGAATCGGCAACGTCAGTGCAAGCATCGCGATGAAATGCACCGACCAAATCCCTAAGCCCATCACCAGCGTTCCGCCAACGAGCCACGCCATCGCAGCACGCCCTTGCGCGCGAGCAACGCGGGAGGCGAGATTCAATGAGGTATACGAAACCACGATCGCCAACACGACCGAGAGGTATACCATCCAAGAGGTGTAGGTTCCTTGCATGTGCGCGCGTGATCCCCGCAGACGCGGTCCTTCTGGACATATCGGGCAAGGCAGTCAGCGCTTGAGCGTAAAAGATCGGTAATTCGCAGGGTTGCTCGAATCCTGCTTAGAAGTGTGCGGTGGCTCTCAGGTCGAGGTCAGGCCGATACTCGTTCGGGCATGCCTCGATAGCGGAGAAAATACTCAGCAAACCATCGTGAGCTTCGTGCAACGACTGTTCCTCGCGCGCCACGAACCGCCCGATGAAGTCTGCGCGAAATCTGCACCTTCTAAGTGTTTGATTTCGGGATCCAGCGAATGCTTCCCACTGTTTGGCCAGCACTGAATGACGGCAGGAAAGGCTCTTTCGATATCGGCTTAGAGAACGGCCGTGTTGACGTAATCTGCTCGGGCTAGAATCAACGCGTGAAAGCACTCTGCATCTTCTGTGGATCGAGCTCTGGCGTACGCCCGGGTTACAGTGATTTGGCGCGGGCGCTCGGGGTGTCGCTCGCGCGCCGAGGGATTGAGGTGGTGTATGGAGGCGGACGTGTCGGGCTCATGGGCGCGCTCGCCGATGCCGCCCTGGCTGCTGGCGGCCGCGTCACCGGAGTCATCCCGCAATTGTTGGTGGAGAAAGAAGTCGGCCATAACGGGCTTTCCGAGCTGCACATCGTCGAAACGATGTCGCAACGAAAGTGGCTGATGGGCGAGCTTTCGGATGCGTTTCTAGCCCTTCCCGGCGGTATCGGCACCATGGACGAATTGTTCGAAGCTTGGACTTGGACGCAGTTGGGCCTGCATCGAAAGCCGTGCGGGATCCTCAATTTTCAAGGCTACTACGAGCCTCTGATCGCGTTTCTGGATCGAGCGGTCGAGCAGGGTTTCTTGCGCCCACGGCATCGGGATGATTTGCTCGTGGACGACGATTTGGAGCGGCTGATCGGCTCATTGAGCGAACGCACCCGCGGCTCTGGTTGAGTCGGCAGCTTTTCCTTCCAACTTGACACCGCCGCCCCGAAACTGCAGCCTTCGGCCCGCCGCCCCAGCCCCACTTTCCGAGGCAAATACGAGTTCATGCTGCGCACATTCCTACAAGCGAAACTGCACCGCGTGCGCGTGACGCAAGCGGATCTCGACTACGAAGGTTCTTGCGGCATCGACGCCGGTCTGCTTGAAGCAGCGGGATTACGCGAGTACCAATACATCGAGCTTTACAACGTCTCCAATGGCGAACGTTTCACCACCTACATCATCAAAGCACCTAAAGGCTCCGGTGAGATATCGTTGAACGGTGCGGCTGCAAGAAGAGCAACGGTTGGAGATTTGTTGATCATCTGCGCTTATTCCGCATACACGGATGCGGAGCTCGAGAATCACAAGCCGATTGTCGTGTTGGTGGATGATCAGAACCGGATCAAACAAGTGCTGCGCGAGCGCGCTGCGTAAGCCCACTCGTGATCTTTGCGCGGAACCTTCCCGTCGCGCGCCAGTTCAGCCTCTTTGTCTGCTGACTTCCGCACTTTAGGCATCCATGGAAATCGTCACCTGGTTCATCGATTTCATCCTGCATCTCGATAAGCATCTCACCGAGCTCGTCGCCCAGTATCACATCTGGGTGTATGCCATTCTGTTCGTGATTATCTTCTGCGAGACCGGACTGGTCGTAACTCCGTTCCTGCCAGGAGATTCATTGCTGTTCGCACTGGGAGCCTTGGCAGCCGTCGATGAGACCGGCACCTTGAGCGCTTTGTGGTTGTGGTTGTTGTTGATGGCGGCCGCCATCCTTGGAAACGAAACGAACTTTCGAATCGGCCGATTCATCGGGCCGCGTGCATTCAGCGGCACCATTCCGTGGCTGAAGCAAGACTACATGCTGAAGACCCAAGCGTTCTACGAGAAGCATGGCGGCAAGACCATCGTGTTATCGCGCTTCGTTCCGATCATCCGCACTTTCGCGCCTTTCGTTGCCGGGGTAGGCACGATGCAGCGCCGACGCTTCGCGCTCTACAACATTACCGGCGGCTTCGCGTGGGTGACTTCATTTATCTGGGGCGGTTATCTTTTCGGCAACGTCCCATTGATCAAGGACAACTTCGGTATCGTGACCATCCTGATCATCGTGCTTTCCTTGATTCCGGTCGCACTTGGATTTCTCAAACCGGCCAAGCCGGCTTGAATGCACCTCGGGGTCGGCTTCCATAGAGAAGCGTGCACTTCGATAGCGAATTCTGCCTTATCTGTTCGATTCGTTACTCCGTGTACCCGCAACAAGAAAGGTCTCGCGGAGACGCTGAGAACGCGGGGGAGATCCGCCAGAATGGAAGATACGAAATACGACGCCAGGCGAACAGATAGATAGACAAACCGGAACAGGCAAAGGAATGAGTTTCCTCCCCTGTTTACGGGGGAGGGTAGGGAGGGGGCAACAGCCGCGGCTGCGGCGTTATCTTCGAATCTTGTCCGATCGCCTCGCCGCTAGCGGCGCGTAAACAGTGCAATGATGCCTGCGATGAGGAGAGCTGCACCGGCCCAGCTTGGATCAGCTCCCAACCCCAGCCAGGCGATGCCGCTTAGAGCGGTGAGCGAGCCTATGATGGTGATGTCGCGACGACGTGCACTTTCGCGCAATTCCCGTTTTAGGAGCTCAAGGTTCGTCGTTTCGACTTGGAACTGTAATCTGCCATCTGCGGCGCGCTGGATCGCGTTCTCGATCAGTGGCGGCAATTGAGACAAGGCTTGCACGAAGTCGGGCAGCTGAGCGCGAGTCTCGCGAAGCAGGTTGCGGGCGCTCCAGCGCTCACGAGCCCATTGCCGCAACAGCGGCTGAGCAGTTTTCCAAAGATCCAAATCCGGGTAGAGCTGACGGCCGACGCCCTCGATCTGCAGCAGCGTCTTTTGAATCAGCATCAGCTGCGGCTGCATCTGTGCATCGAATCGTTGCGCTGCTTCGAATAGACTGAGCAGCACTTGACCGAACGAAATCTCGCGTAACGGTTTGTTCGCGATCGGCTCGCAGACGGTACGCACGGCCGATTCGAGCTCATCGACACGAACGTGCGCTGGAATCCAGCCGGCGTCGATGTGGAGCTGTGCAATGCGGCGATAATCGCGGTCGAAGAACGCGGCGAAATTCTCCGCTAAGTAATGTTGATCGCGGGGATCCAGAGAACCGACGATGCCGAAGTCCACGGCCGCGTAACGCGGGTGCTGGGGATCATCCAAGAGAACGAAAATATTCCCCGGATGCATGTCGGCGTGAAAGAAATTGTGGCGGAATGCTTGTGTGAAGAAGATCTCCACACCGTTCTCGGCCAGTTTCTCGATGTTTGCGCCGCGCCGCTTGAGCTCTTCGACATTGTTGATGAGCACGCCACGCACGCGCTCCATCACCATCACGCTCCTGCGGCAATAGTCCCAATAAACCTCGGGAACATACAGGAGGGAAGATCCGGTGAAATTGCGCTTGAGTTGCGATGCATTCGCGGCCTCACGCTTCAAGTCGAGCTCATCGAGAATGGTTTTCTTGTATTCGCGGACCACTTCGATGGGCCGAAGACGGTGAGCGTCTTCCCAGTAGCGTTCCGCGAGCTGAGCGAGTGCGAACAATACTTCGATATCGCGTTCGATCAGCTGCTGAATGCCGGGGCGCACGACTTTGACGACTACATCTTTGCCGTCTTTGAGGCGCGCCCCATGTACTTGCGCGATCGTGGCCGCTGCGATCGGCACTTCCTCGAAGCTCGCGAAGACATTCTCCAGCGCAACGCCGTATGCATTAGAAATGAGTGCGCGAGCTTGTTCGCTCGGGAAGGGCGGCACTCGATCCTGAAGTTTCTCGAGCTCATCGGCGATGTCTCGTGGCAGCAGATCGCGTCGAGTCGAGAGCATTTGCCCGAACTTCATGAAGATTGGTCCGAGCTCCTCCAATGCCAAGCGCAGCCTTTCGGCTCGCGTGCCGGCGCGCTCACGATGAAACCAAGTTGCGGGAGAAAGATAGAAGACGAAGCGGAGCGGTCGAAACAGATGCGTTGCGAGAATAATTTCATCCAATCCATGCTTCACGAGCACGCGCTGGATTTGGAGCAAGCGAGATAGGACGCGTGGAGGCATTAGGCGTAGTCTTGTGCTCAAAGAACGGCGAGTCGAAGGAGTGACTCATGACTCGTGACTAGCGACTCGCAAGCAAGCGAAGCGCGATATTCCATTCCAACGCGCGTATGCACAAGTGGGCGGCAGACGTCTCTTTCTACCCGCGAGTCACGAGTCACGACCCGCTCCTTTTTTCAACATGTCGATGCGCGCTTCCATCCGCTCGACATCGTCTCTTAGCTTATCCACGTCCGCGACGAATTCATCGGCTTCGGTGCGGCTCGGTACATCGCGTCCTTCTTCTTGCAGATATTCGGAGACGTTTTGCGCCAACGTAGAGCCCGCACGTTGTACGAATCCGAGTAAGGATCGAGCGGCATTGCCTACTTGATGAGCGGCAACATCGCCGATGACGCGAGACAATTCCTCTTCCAGATCGGGTTGCGCGTGTTTCAACAGCTCACTAAATGCCTGTGCGATTTCTGCATCGCCCTGGATGTGCACCGAGCCACCGCGCAATGCGGCTTCCGGTCGCGGTCCGAGCAAGCGCATGAATGCGAGCGGCGCGCCGGATAGGGTGGCATTCGGTGCGCCTTCGAAAGACGTCGCCAATTCCATCCGATCTGCTGACGCCTTGAAGTAGATGTTGAACGGCATTCCGTCTATATGAAGTGCCAACACCTTCGCATCCAAACGCGCGCACAGCGCGGTGGCAGTCGACGAAGCCGCGATGTTTCGATTCAGCAGGGATTGCAAAGGAGCTAAGAGCATGGATGAGCCGCGGAGCACGAGCGGCTGACGATGACGAGAGACACTAAAGCGCGCGAGAGTTCGCACGGCAATCTCGCGGAAAGCGGCGGCAGTGATCTTGTCCTCGTATTATCAGAGCTCAAACTCACGCTGAATGTATTAACGGCGCGGCACCGTCCGCCGTCCGCCCTCCGCCGCTCACTCATAACTTGTATCCCCGATGCAGCGCGACAATGCCGCCACTCAAGTTGTGATAGCGGCAGTTCTCCAAGCCCGCGCTCTGCATCATCCCAAGCAAACTGTCTTGATTCGGAAAACGACGAATGGATTCGGCTAGATAGCGATAACTCGCTTCGTCCTTTGCGACCACCTTTCCCAGCCAGGGCAAGACAGAGAACGAATAGGCGTCATAGATGGGCTTGAGGCCCGGTGCGGTGGGATGCGAGAACTCGAGGATCAATAATTGACCACCTGGTTTCAGTACTCGCGCCATCGACTGTAGCGCTGCCTGCTTGTCAGTGACATTTCGTAGCCCGAAGCCGATGGTCACACAGTCGAAGCTCGCATCTGGAAACGGCAGCCTTTCGGCATTTGCCAACGAACAACGGACGTTGCCGACGAGGCCACGATCCGTGAGCGCATCGCGCCCTTCGCTCAACATCGCTGCATTGATATCGGTCAACACGACCAGCCCACTGTCACCTACCTGAGCAGCCATTCCCGCCGCCAGATCGCCTGTACCTCCGGCAACATCGAGCGCTCTGTGGCCGGGTCGCAATCCTGTCTGCGAGAGCGTGAACCGCTTCCATAACCGATGCGCACCGCCCGACATCAAGTCATTCATCAGGTCATAGTTACCCGCGACTGACTCGAACACGGCACGTACACGCTGCGCCTTCTCGGCAAGCGGGACTTCTTGATAACCGAAATCGGTGGTTTGGTTGGGGTCGCCTGATGGCATCGGGTGTGTGCTCGGACGTTCAGTGGCTGCATTCTAGGCCAAGAATGAAGTGACGGGTGATGAGTGACGAGTGGCGAGAAAGAGATGTGGGGTGAGGCGAACGCCTTGCGTTCTTGCCCGTCACTCGTCACCGGTCACCTATCCAGCGGGATACTTAATCCCCAAGTCCGCCAGCCGGCCCAGATAGTGCTGCCATTTTTTCTCCCGCTCGCATCCGAGCTCGTGGAGATAGGACCAAGTGTAAAGACCGGTGTCATGGCCATCATCGAAGATCAACCGCACGGCATAACGGCCGACCGGCTCGATCTTGGTGATCTGTACGTTGTGCTTACCGATCTGCAAGGTTTCCTGCCCAGGACCGTGCCCGCGGACCTCGGCCGAAGGCGAATAGACCCTCAGATACTCAAACGGCAACTCGAACTGCAACCCGTCCGAGTACGAGACTGCCAGCACTCGCGAGCGGGTGCGCAGGGTGAGGGAGAGCGGGTGAGGGGAGGGCATAGGAATGAAGTCTACAGGGCGCAGTCCGTAGTCCACAGCCAGATAGATGCGCGTGCTTTTCGCTACGCCTCTTGCTACGGACTGCCGACTGTAGACTGCGGACTAAAGAATGTACCTCGTCAAATCCTCATCCTTCACAAGCTCGCCAAGGTGTCTATCGACATATTCGGCATCGACGGTGACGTTGATGCCGTTGCGGTCGGCGGCCTCATAGGAGATGGTTTCGAGCAGTCGTTCTAGTACCGTATGCAGACGCCGCGCGCCGATGTTCTCGGTGCGTTCGTTCACCTGAAACGAGACCTCCGCGATCCGTCGCACGCCGCTCTCGGTGAACTCGAGTTGCACGCCTTCGGTCGCGAGTAGCGCCTTGTATTGCGTGCAAAGAGAAGCATCCGGTTCGGTGAGGATGCGAATGAAATCCTCGACCTTCAGCGCATCGAGCTCCACGCGGATTGGAAAACGGCCTTGCAGCTCCGGAATCAGGTCCGAAGGCTTGGACATGTGAAAAGCCCCGGATGCGATGAACAGGATGTGGTCGGTCTTCACAACGCCGTGCTTCGTGCTCACAGTGCTGCCTTCGACCAAAGGCAGCAGATCTCGTTGTACGCCTTCGCGCGACACGTCCGCACCCTGTGTTTCCTGACGACGTGCGATTTTGTCTATCTCGTCGATGAACACGATCCCGTTCTGCTCGGCATTCGCTAATGCCTGCAGCTTGAGCTCTTCCTCATTGATCATCTTTGCCGCTTCTTCGTCGGTCAGCAGTTTGAACGCCTCTCGAACCTTGACCTTGCGGGTGCGCGTGCGCGTGCCGCCGAGATTCGAAAACATGTTCTGGAGCTGCTGCGTCAAATCTTCCATGCCGGCTGGCGCCATGATTTCGACTCCGACTGGTAAAGCGCGGATCTCGATCTCGATCTCCCGATCGTCGAGCTGTCCTTCGCGCAGCATCTTGCGGAATTTCTGACGAGTTTCGCCGTCGCGCGGGCCGCTGTCCGGTTCCCCGAAGCCGATCGACTTTGGCCGTGGCAATAAGGCGTCGAGCACACGTTCCTCGGCTGCATCCATCGCACGATGCCTGACCTTCTCCACCTCTTCTTCGCGCGTCATCTTCACCGCGACGTCCATCAAGTCCTTGATGATGGAATCCACCTCACGGCCGACATAGCCAACCTCGGTGAATTTCGTCGCTTCGACCTTGATGAACGGTGCGCGGGCGAGTCGCGCGAGCCGGCGAGCGATTTCAGTTTTGCCGACGCCGGTGGGTCCGATCATCAGAATATTCTTGGGCGTGATTTCGGCACGCAACGCTTCGGTGACCTGCATACGGCGCCAACGATTGCGCAATGCGATCGCGACGGCACGTTTGGCGGCCGCTTGCCCGACGATGTGCTTGTCGAGCTCCTGAACGATTTCTCTGGGGGTCATGGAGGACATAGGAGAGAAGGCGATAGGGGATGGGCGATAGGGGATAGAAGGTAAGTACGGCGACAGAGGCTAACTTCTGGCTATCCCCTATCGCCTATCCCCTATCCGCTTCGCAATTCTTCAACGGTGATATTCCGATTGGTGTAGATGCAAATGTCTGCGGCGATCGTCAGGCCCTTCTCGACGATGGTGCGTGCGTCCAGATCCGTGTTCTGTAGCAACGCGCGGGCCGCCGCCTGAGCGTACGAGCCTCCGGAGCCGATCGCCATGATGTCGTCTTCGGGCTCGATCACATCGCCATTGCCGGACACGATGAAAGATGTCTTCGCGTCGGCCACGCACAATAGCGCCTCCAAACGCCGCAAGCTGCGATCGGTGCGCCAGTCTTTCGCAAGTTCGATGGCAGCTCGCGTCAGATTGCCGTATTGCTGCAGCTTGGCTTCGAATCGTTCGAACAAGGTAAAGGCATCCGCGGTGCCGCCGGCGAACCCCGCGAGGACCTTACCGTCGTACAAGCGCCGCACTTTGCGCGCGTTGCCTTTCATGACGGTGTTACCGAGGGAGACTTGGCCATCGCCGCCGATCGCGACGACATCGCCGCGACGGACAGAAAGGATGGTCGTCGCGTGAAATGGACTTGAAGACGTTCGGTGGTCGTCGTTCGGCATCGTGAAAATATCGGCTGCAGCTTGAGGATTAACGAGCGGTACGCTTGCGCGCTCGGGGATGAGCCTGGTCGTATATCTTGGCCAAGTGCTGAAAATCAAGGTGGGTATACACCTGCGTCGTGGCGATATTCGCATGACCGAGCAATTCTTGAACACCGCGCAAATCCTGACTCGATTCCAGCAGGTGCGTTGCAAAGGAATGACGAAACATGTGCGGATGGACGTGCACGCCGAGCCCTTGGCTCTTGGCCCAGGAGGCGATTCGGCGTTGAACGGTTCGAGGCCCGATGCGACGGCCGTTCTGCCCGACGAACACGGCCAACTCGCCGACCGCGGCCAGCTTCGTTCGATCCTTCATCCATCGGCGCAGGGCGTCGATCACGTGCTTGCCGACGGGAACGATGCGGCTTTTTTGTCCCTTGCCCATGACGCGCGCGGTGCGGTCTACGAGGTCCAAATCGGACAAATTCAAGCCCACGAGCTCCGACAATCGCAGGCCAGAGGAGTAGAACAACTCCATCATTGCCTTGTCGCGTATGCCTAAGGTCTGATCGGTCCGAAAACTGAGCAATCGCGACATCTGATCCACATCGATCGTATGTGGCAAACGCTTCTTGGCTTTCGGGGCCTGTACTTCGATCGCTGGATTCGCACTCAGGTGCGATTCGCGAATCAAGTAATTAAAGAAAGTTCGCAGCGCACTGAGTCGCCGCTGGATCGTGCGCGCCGAAGACCCGCGACGAAATTCGTAAGCGGCGAACATTCGCACATGTTGGCTGTCGATGCCGTGCCAGGTCGCAATACTTTGGGTGCGGCAATAGGCGACGAAACGCTGGAGATCGCGACGGTAGCTCGCGTCGGTATGAGAGGAAAGTCTTCGCTCGCTGGAAAGATGCGAGAAGAACCGTGGCAGCCAATCCAGAGTGTTGGTGTCCACTGTGCTTTCAGGAATCCTCGGCTTACGATTGGCAGTGGCGCGTTCGGAAGCTCTGAGCAATCGGCTTCAACAGCACGCAATGAGGCGCAACATCGGCTCGCGCGATCTAGACCACGCCGATGGCCTCGCTTACTAGCTCGCCAATATGCGCAAGAAACTCCGTGCTCATCGCCGGGTGGAAGCGTTCGGCATCAGGGCTGCCGATTGCCAGCAAACCGAGGTGCGGGCGCGGGCCGAGGGGCACGAGCGCAGCAGAGCCGATCTCAACTGTGTTCGCACCGAACAGGAAATCTCGCTGGCTGTCGCGAATCTGTCCGCATCGAGGCCGCCCTGACTCGAACAGCGTCTCGAACATCTTCAGCTCCGGAGCACCCTCTTTGACGGCGCGCAGGTGCCGGCTGGTGATGTTGTTGAGCTCGGATTTCTGCCCTGAACCCAGCAGGATGAGCCATTCGGACGCGCCAAAATCTTCGCGCAGCGAAGTTTCAATTCCATCGAGCATCGCGGATGCGGTGCGTGCTCTGATAAGTCGGCAGGCGAGCTTGTGAATCTTTTCGGAGAGGACATCGTTAGAGCGCGCCACTTCGATGAATTCTCTGAGTCGACTATCGAGAGATTGGTTCTTCTCTCTGAGCGCGACGACTTGCCGCTCGATCAATGAGACGGTCGATGCGCCACGGTTGTGGGTCAGCTTGAGCTTGGTGAGCAGGCCCGCGTGTCGCTCGAAGAATTCCGGATTCTTTTGCAGGTAGTCGGCAATCGATTCCTCATCGATCCGCTCGATGTCGACGCCGCGAACAGGTTGTTTGCTCATATGTCCTCGTTGTACGTGACCTGCTAAAGGAGGTGTAGAGGTGTGAACGTGTAAACGTGTAAATGCCGGAATGTTCTTCTGACCCCTACACCTCTACACGAATGCACGTCTGCACGTCCTTAGACTTCGACTTTCCCCTCGAACACCTTCACCGCAGGTCCTGTGAGCCACAAAGCTTTGTCGGGCCCTTTCCAACGCACGATCATGCGTCCGCCCGGTGCATCGACCTGCACTTCCTCTCCCAGCAATCCCAAGCGTCGTCCCACCGCCACTGCGCCACAAGCGCCGGTGCCGCACGCCAGAGTCTCTCCGGCGCCGCGTTCGTACACTCGCAAGCGAATGCGTTCGGGGCCGACAACTTCCATGAAGCCGACATTGACGCGCTTAGGGAAGCGCGCGTGATTCTGAACCGCAGGACCGAGAGTGTCCACGTCCGCATCGCTCACCGAGGGCACCTGAATGACCGCGTGCGGGTTGCCCATCGACACTGCTCCGATGCGAATTTCTTTCTCTCCGAGACGCAAGGGATAAACGTCGGCTTCGCGCGATGCCTCGAAGGGCAGGGATTCAGGCGAAAAATTCGGAACGCCCATATCCATGGACACGAGTCCATCTTCGCGGACGAGCGCAGTGATGCGTCCGCCCGGACTGTTCATGCGAACCTCGCGGCGGCCGATCCGTTCGGCGATTAGCGAAGCGATGCAGCGGGCACCATTGCCGCATTGCTCAACCTCCGAGCCATCGGAGTTGAAGATACGGTAATACACGTCTTCATGAGCCGAGCGAGCAGGAAACAAAGCGAGCGCTTGGTCGAATCCCACGCCGGTGCGCCGGTTACCCAGCCGCTGCAGCGCGTCCGCACTGGGCAGCGCCTTCTCGTCAGCGACATCGAAGACCATAAAGTCGTTGCCGAGGCCCTGCATCTTGAGGAAGGGAAGGAGCATGGTGCGAGGATAGCAAGAATGGCGTTGGCGGTTGACAGTTGGCGAGGAGAGAACGTTGACGGTTGACAGCCAGAAGGTTGTCTTATTTGCTGACCGTCACCCGTCACCCGTCACCCGTCACCCGTCACCCGTCACCCGTCACCCGTCACCCGCCAAAGGCAAATCCCGTGACTTTTCCGCCTTATGGCCGTAACTTAAGCACATACGTAAAAGAAGACCCGGTGCCTCTCGCCGATCGGCGAGCATCCAAGACGCGAAACAAGAAAGCGAGACTTTCATGCGCCATGTCATGGTTATGAACTCGAAGGGTGGTTGCGGCAAGAGCACGCTCGCGACGAACGTCGCAAGCTACTTTGCTGGCGAAGGCTACAAGGTGTCGCTGGCGGATTACGACCCGCAGCGCACCAGCCTGGACTGGTTGGCCGTGCGTCCCGAGGACTTGCCGCCGATCACGCCGGTCGCGGCAGCGGAGGAAGGGCTGCGGGGCGTGCCGCGCGATACCGAAGTGCTGGTCATAGATGCACCTGCGCGCACGCACGGGTCGGAAATGAACGAGCTCGTGCGGCGGGCCGAGACCATCTTGGTGCCGGTCATGCCCTCTCCGATCGACATGAAAGCCTGCGCCCATTTCATGGCAGAGCTCCTCGAGCTCGGAAAGGTGCAGCGTGCCCAAGCAAGGCTAGCGGTCGTCGCGAACCGCGTTCGCGAGAACACGTTGATGTTCGATGAGCTCGATCAGTATCTCGGCAAGCTCAAAGTGCCGTACTTGACGGCTCTGCGCCAGTCTACGAACTACCTGCGTGCTTTCCAGCGTGGCATGGGAATCTTCGAGCTCCCGGAATATCTTGCGCGCCCG
>JAICPY010000004.1 GCA_025929585.1 Steroidobacter sp. | reverse complement strand
CGGGCTGCCGACTTTCGAAATACGCGTCAGTGCCGCGTAGGACACTTCTGGCCTGCGCAATAGATCGAATGCATGAGCAGGCTTCGTCAATGTCGTGCCGAGCAACTCGGTAGATTCGGCTTCGTTCACGTCATGGGGCTGTACGACGGCTTGCTCCAAGCGCTTGAGCTCTTCGGACGTCGCATCGCGTTTGGATTCGAAGAAACGCCAGCGCACATCGTCGACGACGCCCAACTCCCTTCCCTTGGGTGTGAGTCTAAAATCGGCATTGTCTTCTCGCAGCAGCAAGCGGTACTCAGCGCGGCTCGTGAACATGCGATAAGGCTCGGTCGTGCCGCGAGTAATCAGATCGTCGACGAGCACACCGATGTAAGCTTCATCACGACGTGGCGACCAGGTTCCCCGGTCCTGCACACTCAGCGCCGCATTGATTCCAGCCAGAATGCCTTGCGCACCGGCTTCTTCATAACCGGTTGTGCCATTGATCTGACCTGCGAAGAACAGCCGTTGGATAAATTTCGTTTCGAGAGAGGCTTTCAGGTCGCGCGGGTCGAAATAATCGTATTCGATCGCATAACCCGGCCGCGTGATGTGCGCTTTCTCAAATCCCTTGATCGAGCGCACGAGCGCCCACTGCACATCGAACGGCAAGCTGGTCGAGATGCCGTTAGGGTAGATCTCATGAGTGTTCAGCCCTTCCGGCTCGATGAAGATTTGATGCGAGCTCTTGTCGGCAAATCGATGAATCTTGTCTTCGACGGATGGGCAGTAGCGAGGACCGATTCCCTCGATCACGCCCGTGAACATCGGCGAGCGATCGCATCCAGCTCGGATGATCTCGTGTGTGCGTTCGTTCGTCGCTGTGATGTGGCAGACGATCTGTCGCGGATGATCACTGCGTCGACCAAGATAAGAAAATACCGGCACGGGTTCATCACCCGGCTGCGCCAATAACTGCGAGTAGTCGATCGAACGCCCGTCGATGCGCGGTGGCGTACCAGTCTTGAGCCGACCCACTCGAAAGGGCAAAGCGCGCAGCTTTTCGGCCAGACGATTCGAAGGCGGATCCCCCGCGCGCCCGCCTTGATAGTGAGTCAGCCCGACGTGAATCTTGCCGCCCAAGAACGTGCCGACGGTGAGCACAACCGCACGCGCGCGAAATTCGATGCCCGTTTGCGTGACGACTCCTCGAACAGCCTCGCCTTCGAGCACCAGATCAGCCACTTCTTGTTGAAACAGACTGAGATTCGGTTGGTTCTCGAGCAGACCGCGTACCGCCTGCCGGTACAGCATTCGATCTGCTTGAGCGCGGGTGGCACGCACTGCCGGACCCTTGCTTGCGTTCAAGGTGCGAAACTGAATGCCTGCCCGATCGGCAGCCCACGCCATCGCGCCGCCGAGCGCATCGATTTCCTTCACCAAGTGACCTTTGCCGATCCCGCCGATGGCTGGATTGCAACTCATCTGGCCGAGCGTCTCGATGCTTTGAGTCAGCAGCAGCGTGCGCGAACCCATCCGGGCGGCCGCAAGGGCCGCCTCGGTGCCGGCGTGACCGCCGCCGACGACTATGACGTCGAATTGATCGGGGAAGCGCATAGAACTGCCTTTTCAGGAGGGCGCGTATTCTAACGAACTTGCCTGGGAAATCCGTAATCCAGGCCCGCAGGCAGACATAAGGCGCGCAATCAGGAGCTCACATCCGCTTGGCCCGCTTCAAAACCTTCAACGTCAGCTTTTCCAGGCGTCGAGGCGGAAGCCTTGTTCGCGGAACCACTTGCTCGATCAATCGTGAGCGCCAGGCCGTGAAGACAATAGGATTGATGTAGGACTTACGGCAAACGGCGGCAGTATTCCCAAGTGCGCTCGCGACGTCCTTGGCGGTCGCGGCGATGCAGCGGTTGTACGCTCGCTCGGTGACTTCGTCATCGCAAATCTGAGTGGCGAGATAGGCTATCGCCCGAACCGTAGCACCCCAGGTCCGGAAGTCTTTGGCCGTAAAGCCTTCGACCGCTCCACTCTCGGCACCCATCGTCTCTCTCAAGTACTCGTTGACCATGCCAGAGTCGACTGCCTGACGACGGCCTTCATCGTCGAGATATTGAAAGAGCTGCTGACCTGGTAATTGTTGGCATCGCCTGATCACGCGCGCCAGGCGTCGGTCGTCCAAATGCAGCTCGTGCTCGCGCCCGCCTTTGCCGCGAAAACACAAGAGCGCACGCCCATCGCTTTTGAACTTCGCATGGCGATCGCGCAACGTGGTCACGCCATACGAATTGTTCGTGCGTGCGTACTCCTCGTTGCCGACTCGGATCAGCGTCTCATCCAATAACGTTACGATCAGCGCGAGGACTTTGTTCTTCGGTAGGCCAGGCAGTGCTAGGTCCCGCTTGAGGTTTCGCCGCAGGCTCGGCAGGCGCGAACCGAATTCAACCATGCGGGAGAACTTGCCTTCATCGCGAGTCGTGCGCCAGTCCGCGTGATAACGATATTGCTTACGCCCGCGAGCATCTCGTCCGGTTGCTTGAAGGTGTCCGCGGTCTTTCGAGCAAATCCACACATCCGTATATGCCGGCGGAATCGCCAGACTACGAATGCGTTGCAGCGTTCGAGGGTGGGTGATCGGACGACGGTTCGGGCCCAGATATTGAAAACCTTTTCCCGCGCGTTTGCGGCGAATGCCTGGCTCGGTGTCGGACACGTACACTAGACGGCTCTTGCGTGCATGCCGCTTCGCTTGAACGAGCGTCGGCGAGAGTTCGCTAGCTGTGCTGCTCATGAAGCTCCGCGTCGAAGCAGCCCCCAACCGATCAGGATCACACCCAGCAGCAACAACAGATGGATGGCGCCAACGGCGATCTTGATGCCGAGCCAAAGAACGCCCCAGCAAATCACCAGCGCAAGACCGATCCAGAACAGCGCCTTCATTCAAACCTCTCGAAATACCCTGCGACCAAACGTTCGCTCCGCGAGCTGCGTTCCACGCGATGATCGCGTCTTCTGTTTTTATATACAGTTTTGGGCCATTATCCGCAGATCAACCCAATCCGATGTGCCATGAACGCCCAAGTCGACGAATCCAAGCTCGGCCCTCATCGACGCCTCAACGAACGGCAGCAGAAAGCCGCGAGTTATGGACGAACCAGTGCTTCAGGTTTCGAAGCCGGTCCGTTGCTCATCATTGCGGGTGCGGGCACGGGAAAAACCAATACGCTCGCGCATCGTGTAGCGCACTTGCTGATCAACGGGGTGCCACCCGAACGCATTCTGTTGCTGACGTTCACTCGACGCGCGGCGCAGGAGATGCTCAGGCGAGCTGAACGCATTGTCGCCGAGACGTTGCAGTTGAATCCCGAAGCGAACGTCCATCTGAACGCGGCACGTGCGCTCTGGTCGGGCACATTTCACTCGGTGGGCAATCGCCTGCTGCGCGAATACGCACACGTGGTGGGGCTCGATCCTTCTTTCAGTGTCTTGGATCGAGGCGATGCCGCGGACCTGATGGATCTCGTGCGCCAAGAGCTCGGACTATCGAAGAAGGACAAACGTTTTCCGCGCAAGGACACTTGTCTTGCGATCTATTCGCACCGTGTGAACAGCCGGCGATCGTTACAGGACACTTTGGATGAAGCCTTTCCGTGGTGTACCGACTGGTCAGAGGAACTGACTCGTTTGTTTCGGCGCTATGTCGAGATCAAGCAAAGCCAGCAGCTATTGGATTACGACGACTTGCTGCTGTATTGGCACATCCTCGTACAGGAGCCGGCATTGGCGAGCGAAGTGGGTGCGCGCTACAGCCACATATTGATCGATGAATTCCAAGACACGAATACTTTGCAAGCGGAGATTGTTTTCGCGCTCAAGCCGACCGGCGCCGGGCTGTGCGTCGTCGGCGATGATGCGCAAGCGATCTATTCGTTTCGAGCGGCGAGCGTCGAGAACATCTTGCAGTTTCCAAGCCGCTTCGATCCGCCCGCAACCATCATCGCGCTCGAGCACAACTATCGATCGGTTCAGCCGATTCTGAATGCCGCGAACGCCTTGATGCTCGATAGCACTCGACAATATCAAAAGCAACTTCGCTCGGATCGCCTTTCCCAGCGCAAACCGCTCTACGTCACGGTCCAAGATGACCAAGCGCAAGCCCTATATGTCGTTGAGCAAGTCCTCTCCGCACGCGAGCAAGGGACACTCTTGCGACGACAAGCCGTGCTCGTCAGAAATTCACATCACAGCGATGCGCTGGAGCTCGAGCTCGTGCGACGAAACATCCCATACGTGAAGTATGGCGGTCTCAAGTTTCTCGAAGCGGCGCACGTCAAGGACGTGTTGGCTGTGCTGCGTTGGGCGGATAACCCACGCAACCGAATCGCAGGATTCAGGGTGCTGCAGCTATTGCCCGGTGTCGGACCTTCGAATGCGGATCGTTGCATGAAGGTGTTCGAGGCGAGCGGCTATGCATGGTCGACTCTTGCGCAGTATCAAATGCCCATTGCGGCAAGCGAGGACTGGCAATCACTGATGCGGTTATTGCACACATTAGCTGCTTCGCGTGAATGGGTGGGTCAGCTCGAGCAGGTTCATGCCTGGTATCGACCACAGCTCGAGCGGATCTACGATGCCGCGCACGTTCGCGCCGGCGACATCGAACAATTACAGCGCCTGGCGAGTCAGTTTTCGAATCGAGAGCAATTCATAACCGAGATGACCTTGGACCCTCCGCAAGCTGCAGGTGATTTGGCAGGCGATCCTCTCAAAGATGAGGACTATCTAATTCTGTCGACCGTGCATTCCGCCAAGGGGCAGGAATGGGATTCGGTTTACGTACTCAATGTGGCCGATGGCAACTTCCCGAACGAGCACGCGACCGGCCGGCCGGACTTGATAGAAGAAGAGCGACGATTGTTGTACGTTGCGATGACACGCGCAAAAGAAGATTTGCAGCTCATTGCGCCGCTCAAGTACTACATTACTCAACAACAGCGAACCGGCGATGCGCATGTTTACGGCGCTCGCAGCCGCTTCATGAGCGCTGCTTTGCTCGCTTACTTCGAGCAAAGAGGATGGCCTTCAATGCCTTCCGCCTCCGCGACCACGAGTGCATCATCCGCTCGCATCGATGTCGCCGCGAAGCTCCGAGATTTCTGGGCTTAGATAGATAGTCTGTGCGCCCTGAGAGATCATGATGATGTCATGCTTACGACTTCTTTCGCATCTCTGTCGTCATCACCTCATCACTTCGCGCGTTCCAGTTCAAACGATTCACGCGTGCCTTGAACCGATGATGGCGCGATCCAAACATCGAATGCGCCCGGCTCGGCAATCCATTGCAGATCCGCGCCCACGAACTGCAGATCAGCGCGCGTCAGCGTGAAGCTCACCTGCTCGCTTTGCCCGGGATCGAGCCTGATCTTCTTGAAGCCTTTCAACTCGCGTACCGGTCGAGTAGAGCTCGCAACTCGATCGCGAACATACAATTGCGCGACTTCTTCACCGGCACGAGAGCTGGTGTTCGTGATGCGTGTACTGACCGTAATCGATCCATCCCAAGCCATTCGCTTCGAGCTCAGCTTCACAGGATCGTATTTGAATTTCGAATAGCTCAGGCCGTGGCCAAAGGAATAGAGCGCCTCGTTAGGTGCCTCGCGATAACGTGCTTTGAATTCGGGTGCTTCGCCGCGGATGAACGGGCGCCCCGTTGATTTATGGTTGTAGTAATAGGGTTGCTGTCCGGACTCCAGCGGAAAACTCACGGGCAAGTGGCCGGAGGGGTTGTAATCGCCGAACAAGACATCGGCAATGCCATTGCCCATCTCGGAGCCTAAGAACCAAGTTACCAATATCGCATCGGCATCTCGCACTGCTCCTTGCAGCGCAAGTGCGCGGCCATTGCGCAGCAGCACGATCATAGGTTTACCGGTCGCTGCGATTGCTTCGGCCAACACCTGCTGTGCGGCAGGCACAACAATGTCGGTACGCGACTGCGCTTCGCCGGACATCTCGTGAATCTCGCCGATCGCAAGGACGACGACGTCGGCTCGATTCGCAGCTTCCACAGCTGCATCGATGCCGCCCTTGATGGGTTTCTCCACGTTCGATCCTTGCACGATCTCCAGCTGCGACGCGTCGGCCAGAGCAGCGCGAATTCCTGCGGCGACCGTAATCGCCTCCTTTGCATCTGCGAACAACGTCCAGGGGCCATGCAGGTGATGGCGATCCTCGGCAAACGGACCGATCAGCGCAATCTTCGAAGTTTTGTTCAGCGGCAACACATCGTTGACGTTGCGCAGCAAGACGATGGATCTGCGCGCGGCATCACGTGCGAGCGCCCGATGCTCTGGCTTGCCTATGTCGGCAGCCTCACGCTCGGAATCGAGCGAACGATATGGATTGTCGAAAAGCCCGAGTGCGGCTTTCAAGCGCAGCACGCGGCGCACGGAATCATCCAGCGCTGCCATCGGCACTTCACCCGCTTTGACTAACGCAGGCAGATGTTTGATGTAGAAGCCGCTTTGCATACTCATGTCGACCCCCGCGAGAAACGCAAGCTTCGTTGCTTCGCGCTCATTTGCAGCGTAACCATGAGCGATCAATTCCATATCCGCGGTGTAATCGGAGACCACGAATCCCTTGAATCCCCATTCGCCGCGCAAGATGTCGGTGAGTAGCTCGCGGTTGGCCGAAGCCGGCACGCCGTTGATCTCATTGAAGGAGCTCATAGTAGAAAGTGCGCCCGCATCGAATGCTGCTTTGAACGGAGGCAAATGCACTTCGCGCAGCGTCTGGGGTGAGATGTCGACAGTGTTGTAGTCCATCCCCCCGGAAACCGCGCCGTACGCGGCGAAATGCTTCGGCGTCGCGAGCATAGAATCCTCGTTCGCTAAGTTTTCACCTTGGTAGCCCCGGACACGCGCAGCCGCGAACAATTTGCCTAGATAGACATCTTCTCCCGATCCTTCTACGACTCGACCCCAACGCTGATCACGCGCGATGTCGACCATCGGGGCGAAGTTCCAATGCAACCCAGCCGCCGTCGCTTCGATCGCCGTGACCCGCGCCGTGCGCTCTGCCAGCTGCGGCTCGAAGCTCGCCGCCTCCGCCAAGGGAACTGGAAACACGGTTCGATATCCGTGAATCACATCCGCACCGAACAACAACGGAATTTTTAGACGAGATTGAAGCGCGGCGCTTTGCGCCAGGCGGCCCCCTTTCACTCCCCGTCCATTGAATAGCGAGCCGACGCGACCCGCCCGCACTTCTTTGATCAAATCCTCGCCCTTGCGGCGGTTGACGTCCGGATTGATGTCCGGATTCAACAAACGAATTTCATCGCCATACGTCGTGAGTTGCCCAGCCTTTTCTTCGAGCGTCATGCGTTCGATCAAGCCATCGATGTATGCCTCCTGGTTCTTCACCTTGTCTGCCTCCTGAGCGAACACGGGTTGCGCAATAAGAGCGCTCAGTACGATGGACACGAACATCGGAAATGAGCTCAACGAAGAGTGCTCTTGGTCGTAACGTTGCATGCGAGGAGGTAACCGTTGGTGCTTAGACATGAATGCTGACACGAGGCGCTAAGCCTACTGGTCGACCGCCCGCGCGTGCAAACCGGATCATTTGCACGGCTTGCATCACGAAAGTCCTACACGTGCGCGACTGAAACCAACTCCGCGGCTTGCGCAACTCATGCACTGAACGTTTGGAGAATCCACGCGGGTGTCTGGTGTCGGGTTGCATAGGAGGAGTCCAGTCATGAGTTCGCTTTGTCGAGGCATTAGAGGCCAAGGGATGACCGAGTACATCGTCATCGTGTCGCTGATCGCGAGCGGCGCCGTAGGTTTGTACGCTGCATTCGACGATGCATGGCGGCTACCTGAACGCCCTGTCGCCACTTCTGGGGATGAGCCCGCCGCGCAAATCAAATCGATGCCCCCTCAGCGCTCAGGAAATCGGGGCAACTCAGCGCAAGTACGCGATCCGTCTCGTCTCGTTACGGAGCAAACGAACTCTGAAGATCGATCGATGCCTTCTAACTAAATGGCCGCTCGTGCTGGCGCACGAACGTTCACGGCCACGGATATGATCGCAGTGACGTTCTAAGAAGGGAGTCGTAATGCAACGTGGCGTGTTGGTAGTCAATGGAGAGCCCTGCAGTGTCAACGTTGCCCGCTGCACGACGTTCATTGAGCGAGCGCGCGGCCTGCTGGGTCGTCCGGATTTGGGTGCGTCCGAGGCACTGTGGATTTCTCCGTGCGCGAGTGTCCACACTTTTGGCATGCGCTATTCGATCGACGTCATCTTCTGCGATTTCGATGGCGCGGTTATCCGAGTCGTGGAGCATCTGGAGCCCGGCAGAATCGCGGTCGCTGCAGGTGCTCGTACGGCTTGCGAGCTGCACGCGGGAGTAGTCCAAAAACTAGGGATCGCAGAGAAAGACCAATTGTCGTTCGCGCTCACAACTGGAGGTCGATGAACGCACCGGTTTGCGCTGCGACGAGGAGCGCGAGCAATTCTTTACATG
Organism: Steroidobacter sp.; assembly: GCA_025929585.1. Lineage (GTDB taxonomy): Bacteria > Pseudomonadota > Gammaproteobacteria > Steroidobacterales > Steroidobacteraceae > Steroidobacter. The sequence continues at coordinate 87,311 of JAICPY010000004.1, read as the reverse complement.
CATGGCGCATCGGCGTGCTCGGAGATGGGAGCGTGAGCTGTTAGTATTTGGCGCTCACAAGAACGATGGCACGGCCGCCTATGCAACGACTCTCTATATATCTACGTTGCTGTCTCGCGTGCGTCGGTGCATGCGTAAGCTTGCTCTTGGCTCCTGCTGCACTCGCGCAAACAAGCGTCACGGGATCGATCGGCGCAACCTCAGACTTCGTTTTTAGAGGACTGTCGTATACGCGCGGCGATCCGGCCTTACAGGCAAGTTTGGATGTTGAGTTCCCGGTCGGGGCATATGTGGGCACGTTTGTCTCGACAACCAATCCCAACCCGGGTCCAAGCCCGGCGGCAGAAGTCGATCTGTGGGCCGGATATCAGCACGGTTTCAATGAATGGGTCTCGGCTGACTTACGCTACACGCATTACATGTACCCCGACGATCCGCGCGTCGCTGAATACGATCGTGATGAGTTCACCGCGACGTTGGGCGTTCGCAGCACAGTATTCTTCTCCGCTACCTTTTCGCCGAACACAGAATCGATCGCTTCAACGCCCGGAATCTCGACAGGCGATACGTGGGCGCTCGAAGTATCGGCACGTCATGCCCTCTCAACGCGCTGGTCGGTCTCGGTCGGCGTAGGCCGATACGTATTGGAAGAGATTTATGCGGATGACTATGACTATTGGGGTGCGACCCTTTCGGCGAACTTCTCGCCGATCGAACTGCATCTAGCGGTGCTCGGCGCGGATGACACGGCAGAGCGCATCTTCAGTACCCGAGCAGCCGGTGAACGAATTGCTGTCACCCTCCTGTATCGATTCGGCATAGTCCCGTAGCGACGCGGCAGAATCCTCATGCGATGGGGAACCAGATCGCACAGGCCGGTTACATACGCTGCGAACGTTCCAAACGAGGTGCGCCGTGGCTCTCAAAAGCATCGATACCGCTCCCGCCCCCTTGCGGTCAGCTCTGACCGATCAGCAAGAGCGGGAATTGTTGGCCCGCATCGCTGAAAAGCGCGAGCAGGCCGCTTTTCGGGAGCTCTACGGCATTTACTATCAACGACTTACACGTTTGTTGAGCCGCATGTCGATGCGCCGCGAGGACATCGAAGAAATCATCAACGACACCTTCTGGGTCGTATGGACGAAAGCGTCCGAGTTCCGCGGCGCCTCGCAACTGTCCACTTGGATTATCGGCATCGCTTACCGTCGCGCGTTGAATACGCTGCGCCGCGAGCGCCTTCGCCCCGTTGGGAGCGAGCCGATTTCAGAAGACATGATTTCCACTCCCTCTAGTGCCCAAGGCGAGGAGCGCAGCCAGTGGATCCAGCAGGGACTCGATAAGTTGCCGCTGGAACAGCGGCTCGCGCTCGAGCTCACCTACACGATGGGGCACTCTTGCGAGGAAATTGCCACGATCTTGAGTTGCCCCGTCAACACCGTAAAAACGCGTTTGTTTCGCGCACGCGAGACTTTGAAGAATGTCTTGCCGGCTCTCGCAGGCGGCAGTGGAGATTTCACATGAGCCATTCCGGCCGAATTCCTGATACCCATGCCGAAGCCTGGGCCCTTCTGCCTTTTCTCATCAACGGTCGCATCGCAGCGGAAGATCGCGAGTGGGTAGAGTTGCACGTTCAATCCTGCGAGGAATGTCGCCGTGAGCTCGAGACGCAACGGCCGCTCGCGAAGGAAATGCGGGATTCGCTGCCATCCTATGCTTCGTCCGAGCAGCGCGCGTTCGCGAAACTGTGGACCCGAATCGAAGCGTCGGAAAGCGCGGTGCCAGCCGATGAAGACGTTGCACCGGTTCGCGTCGCGGGCACCGCGCCTCGCCGAACTGTGCGATGGCTTGCTGCTGCGGTGATCGTGCAGGCCATCGGCCTTGCGCTGCTCGGGGTCACGGCGCTAAACAACAGCGAGGAGCTGCGTGGCGAGTTCAAAACAGTGACGAACGGTGAAGTTCGCCCACTTGGACCTGCAGTCCGGCTGGTCTTCACCGCGGACACCTCCATGGCTGATGTCACTGAAATTCTAGCGCGGCATCAGTTAGAGCTTGTCGGGGGCCCCCGTGGCGCCGGCGTCTTCACAGCCGCACTTGCAGACACGACTGAAGAGATCTCAGCGGAGCGGATCGCAACCGATCTGCGAGCCAATGCGCATGTCCAGTTCGCCGAGCCCGTTAGCCAATAGGCTCTGAGATCCATATGCGTGCAACTTTGATCGCAATCGCGAGTGCAGCATTTGCACTCATCGGAATGATGGCGAATTCAGCGGCTGCGACGTTGATGCCGGCAGAGGCGCTGGCTGAGCCAGAACACTTCATCGTCGTCACTATCGCGAACCCGCAATCCGCGCGTTCAGGGACGGTAGGCGGTACCTCGCGTGGATATCAAAGCGGCGGTTATCGGGCCAGTCCCGCCGCGCTCGCGATCGTGAACGACTTGAGCCGCGACTATGGGCTCACCTCAGTCTCGGAATGGCCGATTGAACAACTGCAAGTGCATTGCATCGTGTTTCGAATTCCCGCAGGGTCTTCGCGCAACGACGTGCTGCAGCGTTTGCAACAAAACGATCGCGTTCTCATCGCACAGCCTTTGAATGAGTTCGCATCGGCCTCTTCGGAATACGACGATCCGTACGCCAAGTTGCAGGAGAACGTGCGTGCCTTGGGGGTACGTGATGCTCATCGGTACAGCAAAGGTCATGGCGTCCGTGTCGCGGTGATCGACACTGGCGTCGATCTGGATCATCCCGATTTTTCTGGCCGCGTTACGCTGGGCGGAAACTATGTCGATGCCAATCTGGATACTTTGCGCAGTGATCGCCACGGAACGCAGGTCGCCGGGCTGATCGCAGCCGCTGCGAACAACGGTATCGGGATCGTTGGAGTTGCGCCCGAAGTGAAGCTACTTTCGTTCAAGGCGTGTTGGCATGATGACGCGTCCAATGGTGGGCGATGCAATTCTTTTACGCTGGCGCAGGCACTCGCAGGCGCCATCGCTGCGCGGGCGCAGATAATCAACTTGAGCCTCATTGGTCCCGCCGATCCCTTGCTGACTGCCCTAGTGGAGAAAGCCATCGAGGCCAGAGCCATTGTCGTCGGTGCAGCGGGCAAAGAGGTCTCTTCGAACACGTTTCCAGCAGGTTTGCAGAACGTGATCGCGGTCGCCGAATCAGAAACGCAGAACCTCAACGAGGAGTTGCTGCGGGCACCGGGGCGCGATCTGGTGACGCTCGTTCCTCAAGGCCACTATGACTTTGCTTCCGGCTCTTCATTGGCAACCGCTCAGGTCTCCGGCGTCGTTGCTTTACTGCTCGAGCTGAATCGTCGACTCGGCACGGGCGAAATCATCCGGATTCTGCAGGCCTCGATGGACCAACACGAGACTTCCCACGGGGGAGTTGTCTCGATCAATGCTTGCAAGGCGATTGCTCAACTCAATCCGCGCAAAGGCTGTACAGCAGAATAGGAATTAGGCGCCCGCGCGCTAAGCCAAGCATCGCTGAGCTCTTCTGGGATTTTCACCGAAAACTACTAGAACGACCGTTCCGCTCGCTTCGGACGGCATGATCGTTGACAATCGCGCCTTGCTAATTGCGAGGCTTATGCGATGAACTTGGCGAGAGTAGGTGCGGCGATTGCGTTGACGATGTCGATGAGCGGAGCTTGGGCGGATTGCACCCGGCCGCGGCCCGCTTTTGAAGTGCCGGATGGCAAGACCGCCAACGCCGAGCAAATGGCAGCCGCGCAGAAACAGGTAGTGGGATTCGCCGACGCGGTCTCCAAGTATGTTGGTTGCCTACAAGGGGAACTGGGGCAGAAGTCGATCGGCAAAGAGGATGCTGAGAAAGCCAAGCTCAACGAGACCTATGCCGCTGCTCACAACGCTGCGGCCGACGAGGTCAGTGGGCTTGCGAACTGCTTCAACGAGCAGCTCGACACATTCAAGACCAGCGGTGGCGGTACGTCAGTCAAACCTGCCGATTGCTCGAAACATCTCGCTGCGGCAGCAAATCGTACTGCCACCACGCCTACGGCCGAGCAAATGGTCATCGAATCTTCCGGGCATCGTTTTGACCTGCCTTCCGGCTCGTGGCTTTATCTACTCGCACGAGATGACCATTCGCGTGCTTGCGGCAACGGTCTGCAATGTCTTTATCGCGCTGTCGTGGTAGTCAACGAGTCGGATGAGACCCTTGAATGCAAGGGACAGATCACCTATGACGGCGCTGACATCGCCGGCAATGTAAAGGCGCAGGCGCAAGCACTGGTCGTGCCTCGCTCGAGCCAAGTAGTCGCAGGAAGTCTCGCGAAAGACGATACCAGCGCTTCAGTGTTCGATGCAGTGTGCACGCCGCGCGCCAAGTTGCCGCCGTTGGATACACCCGCGAATTGCAAGTACGAGGTCGTAAAGCCCGTCGCGATTGCCGATTATTACCCTGCTGCCTCGCGCACCGCTGGCGAAGAAGGTCCAGTCACGGTCGAGTTCACCCTGGCGGGTAAGGCAAGCAATCCGACGAACGTTCGCGCGGTCGCGAGCAGCATGTTTCCCGCACTCGATCAGGCCGCCGTGAAAGCAGTCAGCGAAATGGTGATGCGCAGTAACTGCCCTAAAGCGACCTATCGACTCAAACTCAGCTTCAAACTCGATTGAGCAGCTCCGCGACAATCCATAACGTCGCGAAGGCAAGTGCGCTGCAGACGGCTGCCCATTGGCTCGGCTTCGTTCCAAGCTCGGTGGGCAAGCTGAGAGGATCATGCTGCTTCGCATCGATGAGAACGTAACGCACGACTGCCTCCTTATGCGCCAGTGCCGAAGTGAAGCTAGAACTCCACGCAGTACTGGGCAATACGGCAAAGGGGCAAGTACCGGTAAAGCCTGGAACGAAGGATTGCCAAAATATGGCTTCTACATCGAAGGCCGCGGCGTGCCTTCAGACTAATCGCTCGGCGGCTGCGCTGCGTCAGTCGCCTACTGGTGCTTGGATTCTCGGCCGTCGTTGTTGGGAATTCTCAACGAAAAGGTCAGCACCGGCGCACACTTTGCAGTGACGTTCGAACCCGCATCTTTCGGAACCTCGGGCTCAGGATCGACGCATATAAATGTATGCGGCTTGAGCTTCAGGATTTCGAGTGTGCCCGCACGCAATTCCAGAACGTGCTTCGTTTGCGCCGGCGCCAAGCACAGGCGCCAGGGACGGAGCGATCGTGACACGCGCAGGATTCTGAGCTGTCGATCGAGGAATAGAACATCGATCGGATAGCGCATGCCGAAGGTGTGGATACTCCCGCCGGGACTCAGCAGGAGTCCTTCATCCGCCGAAAGGCAACGTGCGCTTAGCAGCCCGATCAGCCGCTCCCTAAACGAACGAGCGAATCGCGCGCGTCGGACAATCAAACGCCCATCCTGGGTCTTGAGTGCTGCCACTCTCATATTTGTCTCCCTACTTACTCTAGTCAAAAGATCTCGAAGGCACCTGCGTCGATGAGTTGAATGACGATTGGAAAGCCGATGATGATGAACGTGATCGGAAAGAGCAGCGCGATCAGCGGAAACAGCATCTTCACCGGCGCTTGATTCGCCAGTTTCTCTGCTCGCAGGAAACGCTCCTGGCGTCGTTGTCTTGCCTGATCGGCCAGGACTTCTCCCAAAGACCCTCCGGTTTCTTCCGCTTGCGAGACGGAAGCGGTGAAGTTCGTAACCGCAGGCAACCTTACGCGATCCGCGAGTCGATCCAGAGCAGCTCTGCGCGTGACCCCGGTACGAACCTCACGCAGGTACCGTGAAAATTCCTCCTTCACCGGCCCGTCGCGGAGTTGGTCGGTTGATTGTTCGATCGCGCTCGAGAATGTCAGTCCGGCTTTTATTCCGAGCACGAGTACATCGAGAAAGAACGGAAACTCTTTCTCGAAGCGCGCTTGTCTTCGCTTCACCGAATCCCGCAAGCAAACATCGGGGTACAGATAGGCAAACGGCACGAGGCTCCCCGTCATGGCGAGATACAAAGGATCTTGCAGCTCCATGATGAAGACCAGGTACAGAGCCAACATCAGTCCCACGACGACTGCTACACGCCGAACCACGATGAGCTCTGCAGGCGTTAGTAAATAGCTCGCGCCGGCGGCATTGAGCTGCGTTTGGATGACTTCACGTTTGGATGAGGGCAATTCTTCATCGATCGAGCTCGCATACCACCTGAGCAGGGGACGCAGTGCGCGCAATGCGAGCGGCAACCGATCGCGCCATGCTGCATCTCGTTCTTCAGGCTGTGCTGCTCGCCGACGCAACGCGACGGGAATCGCCAGCACTACGCTGCATGCGAATGCGATCAGGATCGGTGCGATATAGGCGTCCATGCCAAACCCATTTGTTGTGTGTGTATGCGGTGATCGGATCACACGTCGATGTTGACGATCTTGCGAATCATCCACGCGGCAATGCTCATCATGATTGCCACGACGGCGAGCACGACCCACCCATACCATTGCGTGAAGAGCAAGCTCATGCGCTCAGGTTGCTGCTGATACAGAACGAAAGCGATGAAGACAGGCAACAGCCCGACGACCCAACCTTGCGCCCGGCCCATTGAGGTCAAGGCGTCTATCTTGCCCTCGATGTGTGCTTTCTCCTGCAGTGTCTTCGCCAATGATTCCAACGTATCGGCTAGATTTCCGCCGACGCGGCGCGACACGTTCATCGCCGTATTCATGAGCTCGATCTCCGGTGTGTCGACGCGCTGGTGCATCGCGCTTAGCGCATCGGCGAGATGGCGTCCGACGCGATGCTCTGCCAGCACGATCGTGAATTCTTGACTTAGCGGTGCGGGTTGCCGAGTCGCGAGCAACTCGAGTCCCTTGGTCAGATTGGATCCGGCGCGAAGGGTTGAGCTGAGAGCGAGGAGCGCATCGGGCAATTGATAGACAAACCGCTTCACGCGGCGCTTGCGAATTACGCTCACGATCATACGCGGTGCGGCAATGCCACCGATCAACCCGGCCACCGTGCCAACAGGTCCAATCAGCAGGTAAGCGATCGCAGCCGCAACAGAAGTACTGATGACGCTTAACGCGAACAAGGACTGAGGATTCGCGACGATGAAGTTGTACTTGAGCGTCGCTCCTACGTTACGAACGAAGGTGCGTTCGTAACCACGGATAAGTTGATGCGCGATGAAGAAGATGAAGCCGACCAGCGCAATCACGCAGCTGATCGCGACCCAGCGTGTGCTCGCATCGAACGATGCCTCATCGATCATAGATCGAGCTCCGCTCGCTCGTGGCGCTCGCATATCCAAAGATCGACCGATCAAGCGCGATGCCTGATTCCTCCAGTTTCTCGTAGAAGCTGGGCGCCTGTCCGAACCCCACGTGTTGCCCAATGATTTCCCCCTGTGACCCGATTGCCTTTTGTTTAAATGCGAATAGAGGCTGCGTGAGGATCACATCGCCCTCCATACCATCGACTTCGACGATTGAGGTCACTCGACGGCATCCATCGCTGAATCGGGTCTGCTGAACGACGATGTCCACGGCAGAGGATATTTGTTCGCGAATTGCGCGCACCGGCAAATCCATTCCCGCCATTAGAACCATCACTTCCAAGCGGGAGAGTAGATCGCGGGGCGAGTTCGCGTGTCCTGTCGTGAGCGAACCATCGTGACCTGTATTCATTGCCTGCAACATGTCGAGCGCTTCGCCGCCACGACACTCGCCAACGATGATTCGATCCGGGCGCATGCGTAATGCATTGCGCACGAGCTCACGGATGGTGATTTCGCCGCGCCCTTCGACGTTTGCGGGCCGCGCTTCCAACGACAACACGTGCGGCTGTACGAGTCGAAGCTCCGCGGCATCTTCGATCGTGACAATGCGCTCATCACTCGCAATCGATTCGGATAAGGCATTCAAGAATGTGGTTTTTCCCGAACCCGTGCCACCTGAAACCAGAATGTTCTTGCGATATCGCACGCAGATTCTCAAGAACTCGGCCATCTGCTCGGTCAATGCGCCGATCTCCACCAGCCTCTCCATGGAAAAACGGCGCTTAGAGAACTTTCGAATCGTTAGAATTGGACCGACGAGCGAGAGTGGCGGGATGATGGCATTGACGCGCGAGCCGTCGGGGAGACGCGCATCGACCATCGGCACGCCTTCATCGATTCGACGGCCGAGCGGCGAGACGATACGCTCGATCACGCGCATCAAAGAGTCATTGCTCGTGAATCGAGCAGTCGCCTGATATAGCCGCCCTTCGCGTTCGACGTAGATCTGAGCCGAACCGTTGACCATGACTTCGGAAACAGAATCATCGGCGAGGTAAGGTTCGATCGGTCCGTACCCCATGATCTCGGCGGTCATTTCCCGTACGAATCGGGAACGATCCACGAAGCTCGGCAACTCGATGTTGCCCGAGTCGATCAACATCTCGATGGCTTCGCGCGCCTCGTTGCGAAGGTCGGCGCTCGACAAGGTGTTGAGCGCTGTCCGTCGAAACAGATCGAGCTCACGCAGCACGAGTTCTTGCAGTCGTTCCTTGAGAGGCTGCAGTTCGTCGACACTCATCGGCTCCTGCGCCTGTTGGACCGCATAGACTTTCGTCGGAGTTTCCGCGGTGCCCGCGACGGCTACGCTAGAAGTGACACGCTCTGAGACTCTCACGACCAGCAGTTCACATTCGCCGATGGCGAAGGTGTCACCGCTATTTGCTGGCGCGAAGGAAGATACGACCACTCCGTTTCTACGTACCGCATCCGCGCTCCCTAGATCTCGAATGCTGCTCTGCCGATGCTCCACACATAGAACAGCGTGGCGCTTCGCTACTGAATCGTGACGAAGACGAATGTCCGCATTGAAGCCCCTGCCGATGACGTACTCGCCCGCAGGGTAAGCACGAACATGTGGGTCCTGTCCGGGTACCGCAACTTGTAGCTCGATCACGCTTGCCTGTGCCTCTTTCATCGGTCAATTCCCAGGGCGGTCAATCGCCGAGATCGAATTTCAAACGCTCTTCGGATTCCTTCTTGAGCTGCTCGTATCGCTGCGTACCTCCCCTGGTACTTTCAGCGTCCGGCCCGATAATCTGCGGAGTGACCAGCACCACAAGCTCGCTCTCACCGCGACGGAATTGGCGTGACTTGAACAGCTCCCCAAGGATGGGAATCGATCCTAAGCCCGGCACCTTCGCAACGGTCTTCGCATCCTCGGAGCTGAACAGCCCGGCAACGATCATCGTCTCGCCGCTTTGCACATTCATCTCGGTGTTGGTCTTACGCGTGGCAAACCCTGGAATGCCTAGCACCGAAATCGCTTTGTCTACGCTGCTGACTTCTACTCCCACCTTCGTCCGGATGAGACCTAACTCGTTTGCCCGCGGCTCTACGTTCAGGATGATGCCGAACTGCTTGAAGATGACGTTCAATGCGCCGTCTTGGTTCTGCACCGGTATTGGTACTTCACCGCCGACAAGGAAGTCTGCTTGCCCGCCGTTGATGCACGTCAGCGTCGGTTCCGCCAGGAGCCGGGCATCGCCATTATTGACGAGCAAGTTGATCACCGATTCGACGACCGTCGTCATTGCGAAGTAGTGATTGTTCGTGCCGAGGTCCAACGGTAAACCTGAAAGACCTTCGACGCCTTCGGGAATGATGCGGAAGTGCTCATTGGTGACGAACTCATCCAGTGTCCCGAAAATGGGACCTGCCGCGATATCGGCCCAGTCCACGCCGATGTCCCGCAGCGCGGTTTTCTTCACTTCGATGAGCTTGGCTTTGATCAAGATCGTGGACTGCGCCTCCAGCGTCGATCCCGGAGGAGTGGGCGCGGGGTCCGCAATGCCCAGCACTCTAACGAGATAGGCAATGGTGGACCCGTCGCGGTCCCAAATTCGCAGATCGGTCACGCCCTCGTGTTTACCGAGCACCAGAATCTCGCGCGTGTCTTCGAATACCTTCACGTCAATCACATTGCCATCGCCGGCGGCCACGCGCTTTGCGTCCGGATAACGCATTAGCAGACTTTGACCTTGCGGGATTGTCAGGACGCTCGCGGGTGCAGCCTCGAATGTGACGGGTTGCGCCCAGAGCGCCTGAGAGAGCGTGCAAAGAGCCAGACACATTACGACTTGGATCGTTCGCGCGATCGAATCCGGCTTGCTAGCCATTGCTTGCTGCCCTCCATGGCTTAGTTTCATGACTTACATTCCGCCTAGAATGACTTCGATGCGTCGACGCGGAATGATGGTTCTCGCAAGCCGAGGGCCATTTAGAATCGTGTCCTTGGTGATGCGAGCGATCGCGATCTCGGCGGCGTCCTGCGGCTGACGCAGTGTGATGGTGATCTTGCCTGCGTCTTGGGCCAGCGTGATCTTTGCAGCATCCACGGGTGTCACCGATACTGTCACTGTCCGGTACTGACCCATTCGTTCGTTGCCTATGTGCGTCTCGTTCGCCAAAGTGCGAACACCCGTTGCAATCACAGGGACGTTCATCAGCAACGGCAGCGTGACGGTTTCGTTGCCGCTGGTCGTTGTGAAGAAGAGGTCGATACGATCGGCAGGCGCCAGCATGCCGGAGATCGAAGATTCTTCATCTACGGGAATCGTTAGAGCACGCATTCCAGGTGCGAGCTGCGATGAGAATCCCGCGCTCAAGTCTTCTGCGAGGTGCGAGATCAGAACGGGCTCGCCACTGCGCAACGGCCGAGCAAGAACACGACCTGTGACGGAACGCCATTGGTCTGCCAGCACCGCTTCAGCATGGAGGAAGGCATGCGGAACATCTCGAATCGCGACCGTTTTGCTGGACAGAGGCATACCCGGCGATAAATCGGTGGCGGCAACCACGACTTTTACTGGCGAGTATTGTGCGTCGAGCTCGGAGCGACGCTGCGCAACCGTGTGCTCGATATAGTTGTTTGCGAAGTAGGCGGCTGCGCAACCCGCACCGAGTGCGCCACTCAACATCAATACCGTAACGACTGTCCCTTTCATCTTGCTCCTCCTTGAGCGTTCGACTGCGGGCTTGAATCAAAAAGGGATCATCAGCGCCCAGGAGAATTCGTGATGATGTTCTCTAACCAATGCGAGCACAGCCTGGGCACCGCGCCAGACTACGAGCAAGCCCAGCAACACGGCTAGGTACTCAGTTGAGCTCCATCCTCGCAGCATCCTCATAGAGGGACATCTCTCATGACTTTCTCCATACGATGATGACGGCTGTGGAGCTCCCATCTACGCGATCAGGGAAGATAGTCAGCAAAGCTTGTTGAGCACCTAGTTGCGCTTCGATAACGTATCCACGAGCGATGTCTTGCATTCGCTGCTGACGGATTACCGACCACCCATTGCCTCCAAGGAGTTGTACGAACGCGCGAGCCTCGATGTGGGGCGGACGTTTACTCGAAAGACTGATGTGCTCAGCTTGTGCATCACGATCATCGTACTGCTGCAGATTCACGATCTTCGTCGAAGCTGGTATCGGGAACCCAGTCTCGAGTTGAACTGACGCTCGAGACAAGCTCGGGCTCACGGCAATGGTTCCATGACTTCCTTCATCCGAGCTACGCGCCTGGATGGTGATAAAAAACTGTTCGAACTTCAGTGCCAGGATTTGCCAATCCATGCTCGACGAGCGGGTACTCGCTGAACTGCCTCGATGCTTCGACCAGGAGTCGTAGTAATGGAGCACTGCGTCTGGATTCATTCGTGAGTGGAAGGACTTGAGTGTCATCGGCAATCCGTTGAGGCGCATACTCTTGGCCACCCACTGCGCCTCACCCGACGGTGGCGCAGGCACTTCGGGAAACTCAGCGGTCGTTCTCGCCAATGTGCTTGCTTGTATCGAGCAAGCGAAGAACAGAGCGATGGAAACGAAGCCGATGCGGATCATGACTTCAATCACGCGTCACATACGCTCGGGGCAGTGCCGCCGAATTCACGTCCAAGCTCGGGTCCCACCCGAACTGGCCTTCGCCATACAGCAACTCGCCCTTGCCAAGTGCCATCGACCCGATCGGGCGCGCCGGCAGTTCGAGCGTCTCAATGAGCTCATCGGTAGTGACCCAATCTATGCGCCGCCGAAAATCGTTTTCGTCGCTCGCCGACCAGGCGTCACTCAGAATCGCTGCGCGCGCTCGATGTAATATTGATTCCGACTCGTCGTCGGCTTCGCCTCGTCTACCCAGCGTGCGTGGCACTTGCGCTGCGTTGTGAAGAATCGATCTGACACCTAGTTGCAGATCCGTGGTTGCAAAGGTCCGGCGTGCAAGCTTCAAGTCTTCAACTCTTAGGAGACCGCCGATGGTCGCGATCGGGCCATCGCCATGGGCGATACCGGGCACCAGAAAGTAGCCGACGTCTACCGGTGCCTGACGCTCGTTGAAGTCGATCGCGAGTCCGGCCTGCTCTCGCTGATAGTCCACCAGGCGTTGCTGCTTACTATCGCGCCACAGGGGATTTTCGGTGATACCGGCGCTGCGAAGCGACTCGAGATTGGACACGCCATCGCGCGGATCGCCAAGTACGCGGTCGCGCGTTTCTAGGCGTATGTCTTCTTCGCTTTTTGAGTTTGTCGTCCCGATGCTACGCCAGACCACGCGCTCCCAGACCGAGTAGCGAGCTGCATCGAAGCTCTTCTGTTTGATATCGATCTGTTTGCCTAGCAGCGGTATGCCGGCGATCAATGGAGCAAGCGCCAGCAATGCGATGAGTGTTTCCGCAATGGCGTTGCCTGTATGGCGAGTGCGCAGGTCCAATCTGCGAATGCGTGAGCTCATCGAGCGAAATCCAAATTGGCTGGAGCCAGCTTGGCCTCCCAAAAGGGATTGAATAGGTGGGCGTACTCGCGTTCGTTGGCCGCAAGCGCGGCAAATGCATTTCCCGAGGGGCGCCTAAACTGTACGCGTGCAAGCGCAGCCACAGCGATAGGTGAGCGCTGCGCTGTCATGCCGAGCAGATCGGCTGTGTGCACCTGCGTCTGGCGCTTCGTTGCGATCGCTGCAATCTGCAAGGATTGGTGCGCGGGCGCACCTGCAACGTTGTAGTAGGAGGGAACCCCCGAGTAGTCCGAGTCGAACTCCGTTGCATTTGCGGTGCTGGTCTCTTCGCCTATGCGGCGCCAACTGCTCCAGCCGAACAGCCGACGGGTGCTGTATTGCAGCTCGTCGCTCGCACGCCAATCTGCACCGTTCGCTGATTGGGTGGTAGTTGTTCTACCGCGTTTGCGGAGCCGAAAACCGATCCCGCTTTCGCGCCATCCGCGCTCGCCGCCGATCCAGCGTTCGATGTCGGCGTTCGCCGTCAAACTCGCGCCGATGAGTTCCTGCACGCTCCCGCGATCGTTCGACGCGGTATAACGGCGCACGAACGAGGGCACCGATACCAGCTGGCTCAGCACATTGCCATCGATCAACGTTCGGATCTCGCTCGGTAGTGCGGCGAGCTCGTCTCTATCATTGATACGAATCGTGTCGTCGTAGGATCGGGCGGTTTCGCGCATCAGCTCGGTGAGGTTATTCAGTGCGAGAGAAGCCTGCGTTTCGGCCTGCGCGGCTCGAAAGTTGGCGTTCCAGGCGTCGATGGCAGGTACCGCGATCTCTGCGGACTGCTCCGTGATTTCTCGAACCTGCTCTGCGATCTCCTCCACCGTGTCGATGTACTGCCCTACATAGGGAATCCATTGCGTCACGCGATCGATGTATTCGATCGAGTCGTGCACGTACCTGATCCAACTCACGTACGAAACGAAGTGCCCGACGGCGGCGTGGTTCGCGACCATTGCTCGGTTCGTGTAGGCCATGAAATTCAAGTGCCGAGCCGTCCAGACTGCACCGCTATATGCGGCAGCATCCGCGGCGTTCGCGACCTGCGACTTTTCGGTGACTTTCTGACTCGTATTGAACATGAGAACGAGCGCCGCACTAGCGATTAGAAGGCCAAAGAGTGCGACGGGAACCACTTGGCCAGCTTGACCGTGCCAACGTGAGGAGGCGGAGATCGCGCTCATAGGGCATCAAGGTTCGCAGCAGCTACCGTCGCGTTTTTGAACCGTCGCGCTAATTTCCGCCAGACGCGTTCGTCTGCTGGTTATAAGTGGCTAGGCTGTCCGCTTGCTGAGCGCGGGTTTGGGCGGCGGTCGCGGAGGTCTGCGCATCGGTAATGTCTTGGCTTCCGGACTGTCCCGCCATCTCGCGGCTCATACCGGCCATCTGATTCTGCAGAACGTCACCAAACGCCGCAAAGAGGCCGATGCCAGCGACTGCGACGAGCGCCGTGATGATGATGTACTCGCTCATACCCTGTCCGAACTGCCATCGTTTTTTCGCTGCGATCCGTCGCGTGTTCATGTATCTCTCCCTGTATGCGATTCGTGCGGGAGCTATTTCCCGTGACGACACCTTACGAAGCAGGCAAAGCGTGGGCGATACGAATATCTGTGTGAACGCAGAGAAAATGCGTTCCCGCTGATTAGCGATAGGAAGGTGGAGGAGCGCGGTCCTGTGTTGGCGCGTTTTGCGGGTGCAGTTAGACAAAACCCCTCGCCGGTTTCCCGACCAGGGGTTTCGTTGGGGCCAATGGGCTCGCACCTGACTTGCTGAGCCGGCGCGCCCGGCAAGTCATCCCAGAGAACTAGCGCGCATTTTTCAGATTCGCCTTGGAGGCTTTGCGGTGCGAGCATGCGGCCGCCGAACCTGTCCCGGCCCAACCGGGGGCGCGCATATTACTCACGAATCCTGCCAAGTCAAGTTGTACAAACGCCTCTAGCGAGAGGCCTTTTTGTAGCCCGCGGGTACCTCGAAAGTGCTCGCGTCGATCGGGTTTGTGTTGACGGATACGAGCTCGGTCGTGACCGTCATCAGCGGCATGAGCCCACCGGGCAGCGCGGCAGGTGCAGGTGTAGGCGCCGCGGCGGGTTCGCTGGCCTTTTTCTTGCCAAACATACCGCCCAAGGCACCGCCCAGCGCACCTCCCAGGCTCGGCGGCGAAGCTGGCCCCCCCTGTGCCTGAGTCTCTTGTGTGCGTTGACATGACGGGCCACCCACGCCCAATCCGAAGCTGGATTTAACCGGATAGCCTTTGATGTCCTTCATCTTCGCGCCGACTTCCTTCCACATTCCCTCATAGCGCCCGAACATGGATTGCGCGCGTTCCGCGAAGTCGCGCGACGCAGTGGCACCGAAGCCCATTTTTTCCGCATAGGCTTTGTAATAGTTCTGTGCTTCCGTTGAGGCCTCGACGTTCGGTGCCACCCATTGATCGAGCATCAACCCGAAGTCGCAGATCTCTCCGGTCTTCTTGCTCTTACACGACTGTGTTGCCATCACGGTGACTCGCTCTGCCGCATGTCCGGCGATCGTGGCTTTCTCTCCGGTGCGTGTAACTTCGGCCTTTGGCTCGGACCACTCGCACTCAGACTCATCCACGCCGGAGGCGGCTTGTTGCTGCGAGGCTTGGCCCTTTTGCGCTTGCTCCATCGCCTTCTGCATTTCGGCGCGACGCTCGGCAAATGTCGTCTCTGTGTAGATTTTCTTCTTGTTATCCAGCGAATACATCGTGTCTTGGTCCAAACGAACGATTTCACTGCCCTGACCTGCTCCTCGAGCGAGGGTGCGCATCATCCCGGACTCGAATTGCAAATCGCTATCGGTGCGAGCTCGCGTATCGGAGATAGCGGTCACAGTGCGGCCGCTCATATTCATCATCTTCATTATCCCAACGCCACTGACGGACATGCGCTCCTCAATGGTGACGTCCGCTTGGGCCGCTCCGCACACTAGGGCGGCGATCGTGACGCTCAGCAGTGATCCAAAAGTACGACTGGTGTGGGAAATCATTGCTCGGTCCTCTGATGAATCTTCTTGAAATGGTTCGGCGCGCGCCGGAGGAAGCCATGCTAGCAGTGCCGTGTGGCGAACGGGAACGGTCGATTGGACGATTGCTGATTCAGAAGCTCTTGCAGTTGGCACAAATGATGAGACGCAAAGGCGCGCGCTTCGATCTCATAGCGATTGAGCCAATAGCCGCGCTGCAGCGCCTCAATCGTGTAACGCAGGATGGTCAATCGTCCAGCTTGCCATTGGCGAATGACATGGAAGTATTCGTGTAGCACCAACTCCGGATCCGACCAGAAGCCATTCGCCGGGCCGCTCAGCAGTATTCTGTTTCGACGAGTCGTGGCTCTCGCACCAGCGTGCCATCGAGCATAAGGAGAGCACTCGAATATTCGCACGTGATCAACCGGTTGCTCGAATATCTGTGCCAATGCGGCGACGAAAGCGGCGGGCGCTTCGACTGGTCGACCGAGCCATCTTTCGCTTACCCAACGAACGATCGGCGCCGCGAGCATCATGCGGCGTTACTTGCCGATGCAGAAGCTGCTGAAGATCCGACCCAAAAGATCATCGGAGGTGAACTCTCCGGTGATCTCATTCAACGCACGTTGAGCTTGTCTCAGTTCTTCGGCTACTAGTTCGCCCGCTCGCCGCTCCTTGAGTTGATGCGCTGCTTCGCTCAAATGCCGATCGGCTTGCGCGAGCGCATCAAGATGACGCCGGCGCGCCGATAAAGTGCCCGCTTCCGCACCCTGGAACCCGACACACTCTTTGAGGTGCTGGCGCAGCAAGTCCATGCCTTCGCCACTTGTCGCAGACAGTTCGATTCGCGGCGGGCTCGATTGTTCGTATCGGGAGTTCACACCGATGAGGTCGATCTTGTTGATGACGATCGAGACGGGTACTCGAGAGGGCAAACTGCAAATCTCCGCTTCGATCGCTTGTACGCTCGCCCCAGCAGTTGCATCGACGACGTACAAGATGCGATCGGCTTTTTGCATTTCATCGCGCGCGCGCCGAATACCTTCGGCTTCGACTACGTCGGTTTCTTCACGCAATCCGGCCGTGTCGAGGATGTGCAAAGGCATTCCGTCGATGTGGATTCGCTCTCGTAAGATGTCCCGAGTAGTACCTGGAATATCCGTGACGATGGCGGCGCTATATCCAGCCAGGCGATTGAGAAGGCTCGATTTGCCTGCGTTCGGCTTGCCGGCGATGACGATGGTCATGCCTTCGCGCAGCAATGCGCCTTGCCGCGCGTTTGCGATGATTTGAGTGCATAACGTAATCGCGTTATGCACTCGCGCGTGCAGCTGCGTATCGGCCAGAAAATCGATCTCCTCCTCGGGGAAATCGATTGCCGCTTCCACATGCATTCTCGCTTCGATGACTGCTTCGGTGAGCGATCGGACCGCATCCGAGAACTCGCCTTGCATCGATCGCAATGCGGCTCGCGCCGCTTCGACCGATCCGCTGTCGATCAAATCGGCGATCGCCTCTGCCTGGGTCAAATCCAACTTATCGTTGAGGAACGCACGGCGGGAGAACTCGCCGGGCCGCGCCAAACGTGCGCCGAGACCTAGGACTCGCGCAAGCAACAGATCCGTGATGATCGGACCACCATGTGCATGGAGCTCTAGAACGTCCTCCCCCGTGAATGACGCCGGCGCGGGGAAATAAAGTGCGATGCCGCTATCGAGCGGCGTGGCGTCTTCGCCGAGAAAGGTACGTAGCGCGGCAAATCGAGGCGCCGGCAAATGACCCAGCAGCTGCGGAGCAATCTGCGGAACTGCGGGACCGGAGAGACGCACGATGCTGACCCCGCCTCGACCCGGTGGGGTCGCGACCGCAGCTATTGTGTCGCTCGACTGCGGGGCCTTCATGTCGAAAGTGTGTCCCCAAATATTCCAGACACTAACAAGACTGCGCTCAGGTCTTCTTTTGTTCCGCCTCGACAAGCTTGTTGATGCGCCACTGCTGCGCAATCGATAGCAATGTGTTCGTAAGCCAGTACAGCACCAAGCCCGCGGGGAACCAAGCCATTGTCACCGCCATGATGATCGGCATGAAAGCGAAGATCTTGGCCTGCATCGGATCCGTGCTTGGCATTGGCTGCAGCTTGAACTGCGCGAACATCGCGGCGCCCATGAGAACCGGCAGGATGAAAAACGGGTCACGAGAAGACAAATCCGTGATCCAGCCAAGGAAGGGCGCTTGGCGCATCTCCACGCTTTCCAGCAGCACCCAATAGAACGCCAAGAAGAACGGGATCTGAATCAGGATCGGCAAACAGCCAGCAAGCGGATTGATCTTCTCTCGCTTGTACAGCTCCATCATCTGCCGGCCGAGTTGCTCGCGATCGTCCTTGTAGCGCTCTTGTATTGCTTTGATGCGCGGACTCAGATTGCGCATTTTCGCCATCGAACGCCCACTCGCAGCAGTGAGTCGGTAGAACACCAGCTTGATCAGAAAGGTGACGATCACGATCGCCCACCCCCAATTTCCGATGAAGCTATGTACCTTCTCGAGCAACCAGAAGAGCGGCTGCGAGAGGATCGTCAGCTTGCCGTAGTCGGCAACCAGCTCCAGACGCGGGCCGCTCGCTTCCAGTTGGCGTTGAAGCTTCGGACCGACGAAAAGCGTTTCCTTGAAAGTTTGTGAGCTGCCCGCCGGGACCGTATGCAGAGGTCCTCGGTATGCCAAGGTGTAATCGTTGTTCGGATTTACACCGATCGTGTAATCGTAAGTAGCGTCAACAGGCGGTACCGCGGCAGCCACGAAGTGATGCTGGAGAGCGGCGATCCAGCCACCTTGGATCGTTCCTTTGAAAGCACGATCCTCTTCATCTTCGATATCTAGCTTGCGATACGCTTCGCCGTCGTAAATGGCCGGGCCGCGATACGCATACGTCTCGACCTTAAAGTACGAACGCTCCACCTCTTCGTAGTGGCGCACGATTTGTACGTACGAAGCGGCCTTCCAGTCCTTCCCTGAGTCGTTCTGCACGTCATACCGAAGGTCGATGCGATACGTGCCGGGATAGAAGGTATAGGTCTTCGTGACGGTCACGCCTTGGCCATCGCTCCACGTGAGGGGCACCTCCAGCTTCTCTGCGCCTTCCTTCAATCGATATTCAGTTGCTGCACTGTCGAACACCGCGAGATGCGTAGGTTCGGCAGGCGCGTCTACCGCTCGGAGTCCGCTTCGAGCAACGAACAATCCTTCGCTCGAAGCATCGAAAAGCCGTACGGGTATGTTCGGCTGATTCTTCACCTTGGGATACTCGAGCAACTCGGCGCGTACCAGTTCTCCGCCGCGAGTACTGATGTCCATTGACAATACATCGGTGGTGACGCGGATTCTCGACGCCTGCCCGAGATCCGACTGCGCATCGGTATCTTGGGCCTGCGTAGCTGTGCCATTGACAGCGTTCGTGGGTGCACCTTGCTGCGTCGGTAAGTCGGGCAGAGTGTTGTTATCGGCAGGAACCGGTGTTTCGATGCTGCTTGCCGAGGGCGGGGCACTCGCGGGCGCATAGTCACGCTGCCAGGCCAGATAGTTCAGCCACAGCACTAGGGCGAGTGCTGCCCACACAAAGACTCGTTGGTTATCCATGAACGGACTTCAGATCAGGATTCGAGGGCACTGGGTCATATCCGCCCGCATTCCATGGATGACAGCGCGAAATACGGCGCACGGCGAGCAAGCTGCCGCGCAGCGCGCCATGGATATGGATGGCCTGTTCGGCATAACAAGAGCACGTCGGGTAGAAGCGGCAATTCGGCCCGAGCAGCGGGCTGATGATGTAGCGATACAACCGAATCAAGAGCGTGAGGGCACGGCGCATTTTTTTGTCACTGCCTGCCAATGTTTTTCCAAGCTGTGCGTAATGGCTGCGTTGTCCGCATCACGCGCACCGGCGCGCGCGTTGACCACGATATCCACAGCAGGCAGCTCATGCTGATGAAGGCGAAACGATTCGCGAACCAGTCGTTTGACTCGATTGCGGCGGACCGAATTCCCAACGATACGAGCAGCGATTGAAAGACCAAGCCGAGGCTGCGACCCTTCACTGTTCCGTGCGAACACGGCGAAGAAATGATCGGAGAAGCGTCGAGCGTCCTTATAGACGCGATCGAATTCGGATTTGTGCCGGAGACGTTGTGCCGGTGTGAACGGCCGCGTGTGGACTTGCAAACCGGGTGTCGAAAGAGCACGCGACGCGAACTGATCGCGTCTTATACCGACAAGCGCTTGCGGCCCTTGGCTCGACGCCGCGCTAATATCGCGCGTCCGCCACGGGTTGCCATGCGCGCACGAAATCCATGAGTTCGCTGCCGATGAATTTTGCTGGGTTGATAAGTGCGCTTCATGATGAGACTCGCCGCGAAATTTGCGCTAAAACAAGCACATGGTGGGCCGAAAGAAAGGCCGGCAAGGGTACGCAGCGAGCCTGAGGGTGTCAAGCGCGCGGCACGCAGTAAAGTTTCCTTTCCGCTCGCCGGAGCTGTGGATAACCTTTGCCGGCTCGGTATAGACTCGCCCCTCTCTCGCGCTGCCTCACGCAGAAAACTTTTTAACGCTCGATTAGGGGACGAAACCGTGCAGGGTTCGTTATGGCGTCGCTGTCTCGTTCAATTGGAGGCAGAGCTGCCCGAACAACAATTCAATACCTGGATTCGGCCGCTCCAAGCGGTCGAGGACGGCCGGACCTTGAGGTTGCTCGCTCCGAATCGGTTCGTCGTCGATTGGGTGAATGAGAACGTAGCAGGACGGATCTCGGAGCTCGTCGATTCTGTAGGGACCGACCCAGCGCCCTCCGTCATCCTCGAGGTGGGATCTCGTGCGGTAGCTCCGCCCGTCTCCGCGCCCATTCCGACGTTTGCTAAGCCCCTGGCGAAAGAGCCTCCGATAATGCTCGGAAGCCGCCTGAACCCGGATTTCACCTTTACGAATTTCGTGGAGGGCAAGAGCAATCAGCTTGCTCGCGCCGCGGCGGTTCAAGTGGCAGAAAACCCGGGACGCGCTTACAACCCGCTGTTTATCTATGGCGGCGTGGGGCTCGGGAAGACGCATCTGATGCATGCCGTCGGCAACATGATCCGGGTCCGTAACGAGCGGGCGCGAGTCGCCTACGTGCACTCGGAGCGTTTCGTCGGTGACATGGTGAAAGCGCTCCAGCACAACACGATCAACGACTTCAAGACGGCCTATCGATCGCTCGATGCTTTGCTGATCGACGACATCCAATTCTTTGCGGGAAAGGATCGCTCGCAAGAGGAATTCTTCCACACCTTCAACGCGCTATTCGAAGGTCAGCAGCAGATCATCCTTACGTGCGACCGTTATCCGAAAGAAGTGGACGGTCTCGAGGAGCGACTGAAGTCCAGGTTCGGGTGGGGTCTCACTGTTGCGATCGAACCGCCGGAGTTGGAGACGTGCGTGGCGATCCTGATGAGCAAGGCAGCTGTCAGTCACGTGGATCTACCTGAGGAAGTCGCTTTCTTCATCGCCAAGCGGATTAGATCCAATGTGCGTGAGCTCGAAGGGGCCCTGCGCAGGGTTGTCGCCAATTCCCAATTTACTGGACGTGCGATTACCATGGAGTTCGCGAAAGAGGCGCTGCGCGATCTGTTGGCGTTACAGGATCGGCTGGTAACAATCGAGAACATCCAAAAGACGGTCGCGGAGTACTTCAAAATTCGGGTGGCGGATCTATTGTCGAAGAGGCGCAGTCGATCGATTGCACGCCCGAGACAGGTCGC
The DNA here is from genome assembly GCA_025929585.1 of Steroidobacter sp. Lineage (GTDB taxonomy): Bacteria > Pseudomonadota > Gammaproteobacteria > Steroidobacterales > Steroidobacteraceae > Steroidobacter. Next base: position 65,724 of record JAICPY010000004.1, on the reverse strand, counting down.
AATGGCCTTAGCGAAGGAGCTAACCAGCCACAGCCTTCCCGAAATCGGCGATGCTTTCGGCGGGCGCGACCACACGACGGTGCTTCATGCGTGCCGGGTGATCAAGGAGCTCAGAGAGTCGAATACTCGCACGAGCGAGGACTACTCAAACCTGTTGAGAACCCTAGCTGGATGACTGTGGATAAGCTGTGAGGTAGGGAAGGGCCAAATCTATCCACAGGTACTGAACAGTAATCCTACAAGGTCGACCGGAGAATACGGGACTGGTTATTAGGTACGTAAATTGTTGATAGTAAATGCAAAATAGAGGTTATCCACAGATTTGGGCGGCCTCTTCAATAATCATAAATTCTTAAATATCTATTCATATTTTTAAGATTGGCAAGCGGTGGCAACGATGAAGGTCAGTGCAGAACGGCAGGCGATTCTAGGTCCCCTGCAGTCGATTATTGGGGTGGTCGAGCGTCGCCAGACGATGCCTGTTCTCGCGAACATCCTCGTTGTGGCTCGAAGCGAGCAGATCTCCCTTACCGCAACGGACCTGGAGGTGGAGCTCGTTGCCACAGCATCGGTGGATGTGCAGCAGGCGGGTGAGGTCACTTTGCCGGGACGCAAGCTGCTCGACATTGTCCGAGCGTTGCCGGATGGGGCGAAGGTCACCATCAACGTGGAGGGCGAGAAGGCGACAGTGCGCTCTGGCAAAAGCCGCTTCACACTCGCTACGTTACCCGCCTCCGAGTTCCCGACGGTCGAGGACATTAAAGCTCAACAGAGCTTAACGATCTCTCAGAGTTCTCTGAAACGGCTACTTGAGAAGACTCACTTCTCAATGGCGCAACAGGATGTGCGGTACTACCTCAATGGGATGCTCCTCGAGTCAGATGGCAAAACGCTCAAGACGGTAGCCACGGACGGGCATCGTCTCGCGTTCTGCGAAGCGGCCATGGACTCCACGGCCTCAGGGGTGCAGCAAGTTATCGTTCCGCGCAAAGGCGTGCTGGAGCTACAGCGACTGCTCACAGGTGAGGATGCGGTTGAACTTGTGATTGGTACAAATCATGTCCGCGCACAAATTGGCACTATTCGGTTTACCTCGAAACTGATCGACGGGCGTTTTCCGGAGTATGGGCGCGTGATTCCAGCGAGCCCAACACGCAAAGTAGGTGCTGATCGGGAGATCCTGCGAGCGGCGCTTCAAAGAGCGGCAATCCTCTCCAACGAGAAGTACCGCGGAATCCGGCTATCGCTCAAGCCTGGTGTACTGACGCTTCAATCGCATAATCCCGAGCAAGAAGAGGCTGAGGAAGAGCTGGATGTCACTTACGTCGGCGAGGAGATGGAGATCGGGTTCAACGTCAATTATCTCCTCGATGCGCTTGCAGCTCTGGATGGCGTGACGATTGAGGTTGGGTTAACCGATTCGAATAACAGCTGCCTGCTGACGTCTTCGGCTATGCCTGAGGCCAAATACGTTGTGATGCCGATGCGCCTGTGACGTTGGTCGCGTGCACTAGAGTCACGGAGTGCTCGCTTCCGTTTCGATAGAGAACTTCCGCTGCATCAGAAGCAGCGTCCTCGACCTCGATAGGCGCGGAACAGGAATCGTTGGCCCTAATGCATCGGGGAAGACGAGTTTCTTAGAGGCCATCTATTTCCTTGCGCACGGCAGGTCCTTCCGTACCTCGACTCGTGGTCGCATGGTTGGTCCGTACGGCGATGGCTTTCGAGTTTCTGGCCGCCTTCGACACGGCAATCGAACTACTCAAGGCGGCGTTGAATATTCTCCTAACGGCCTGCGGATTCGCATGGCGGGGCAGGAGCTCAGCGGAATCTCTGCTCTGAGCCAAGAGCTTCCGGTCCAGATCATTGACCCTTCGGTGCATCGCTTGATCGAAGAAGGGTCGACTAGACGCCGCCGGCTCATGGATTGGGGAGTGTTCCACGTGAAACAGGAGTTCGTGGTCCCCTGGCGCCGGTATCAGAGAGCCTTAATGCAGCGGAACGCTGCCCTCCGAACGGGGGGTCAAATAGGCGAGACCGAGCCGTGGTCGAGCGAACTTCAGCAGACCGCGCAGGTGATTGACGAGTTGCGAAGCCGGTACGTCGCCGAGCTCCAGCCGATGTTTGAGTTGGTTTCCGTGGATCTGTTGGGCTTCCCGGCCGAATTGGTATATCACCGGGGATGGGCGGGCGACACCACATTGGAAGAGGCGCTGCGGTCTTCGGCTGCGCGAGAGTCCCGTCTCCGGACTACTGTTGTTGGCGCCCATCGCGCTGATCTGGAGTTTCGCATTGAGGGCCGTCTCGCTCGCGATCGAGTGTCCCGTGGCCAGCAGAAGATGATCGCGGTTGCATTTGTTCTTGCTCAGATCGCGCTCAAGGCGCAGACCCCTGGTATAGCGGAAACGTGTTTGCTGCTCGACGATCCGGCAGCAGAGTTGGATGTGGATAACTTGGGGAAACTTTTAAAGCTCCTCGAAAAAGTACCCGCGCAGCTCGTAATCACCGCGCTCCACCAGGACGGTCTGAATGGAATCCCGATCGGGCGGGTGTTCCACGTGGAACAAGGAAATTTCAGCTCAATGCTATAATTCGGAACCTCATCTTTTAGGCCGCGCCATGACAGATTCTGACGTCTACGACTCAAGCAAAATCAAAGTGTTGAAGGGGCTTGCCGCGGTACGGAAACGACCGGGTATGTACATCGGTGACACTGATGATGGAACTGGCCTTCATCACATGGTCTTCGAGGTGGTCGACAACTCCATTGATGAAGCATTGGCCGGTTTTTGTACCCAAGTCACCGTCACGATACACGCCGATCAATCAGTCACGGTGTCCGACGACGGCCGTGGAATTCCTGTGGATATCCATCCGGAGGAAGGACGATCCGCGACCGAAGTGATCATGACCGTGCTTCATGCCGGCGGGAAATTTGACGACTCTTCCTACAAGGTCTCTGGCGGTCTTCACGGCGTAGGAGTGTCCGTCGTGAATGCGCTCTCCGAGTATCTATTGCTGACTATCCACCGCGCCGGACGCCTCTATCAGCAGGAATATCGACTTGGCGAGCCCCAGGCACCGCTGACCGATATCGGTACAACGGAAAGGCGAGGTACGACGATCCGCTTCAAGCCCAGCGCATCAATCTTTACCAATATCGATTTCCACTACGACGTGCTCGCCAAGCGAGTGCGGGAGCTGGCATTCCTAAATTCCGGAGTTCGGATCGAATTGATCGATGAGCGTGACGATAAGCGCGAGGCGTTCCAGTACGAGGGCGGCATCAGCGAATTCGTTCGCTACATCAATCGCAATCAGGCGGCGGTTCACGACTCGATCATTTGGTTCCGCGCGCAGCAGGAAGCCGTGACGGTCGAGCTCGCCATTCAGTGGAATGACTCTTATCAGGAGAGCATGTACTCGTATACGAACAATATTCCACAGAAGGACGGTGGTACGCACTTAGCCGGATTTCGCAGTGCGCTGACCCGGACGCTGAACAATTACATCGAGAAGCAGTTTTCCGCCAAAGACAAGATTGCGACGACAGGAGACGACGCGCGTGAAGGTCTCACCGCGATCCTATCGGTGAAGATGCCGGATCCAAAGTTCTCGTCTCAAACGAAGGACAAACTTGTTTCGTCTGAGATCAAAGGGATCGTCGAATCTGCAGTAGGTGCGAAGCTTGAAGAGTTCTTGCTCGAGCACCCACAGCAGGCAAAGGCGATCGCCTCCAAGATCCTGGAAGCGGCGCGTGCCCGAGAGGCGGCTCGTAAAGCACGTGAGATGACGCGGCGAAAGGGTGCGTTGGATCTAGCAGGCTTGCCCGGCAAATTGGCCGATTGCCAAGAGAAAGATCCTGCGCTGTCAGAAATGTTTCTGGTCGAGGGCGATTCGGCAGGAGGCTCCGCTAAACAAGGACGCGATCGCCGGACGCAGGCGATTTTGCCCCTCAAGGGCAAGATCCTGAACGTCGAGAAGGCCCGTTTCGATAAGATGTTGTCGTCGGCAGAGGTCGGAACGCTGATCACGGCACTCGGGTGCGGCATTGGCGCGGATGACTTCGATATCTCCAAGTTGCGCTATCACCGCATCATCGTCATGACCGATGCGGACGTTGATGGATCGCACATCCGCACGCTGTTGCTGACATTCTTCTATCGCCAGATGCCGCTGTTGATCGAACGAGGGCACATCTACATCGCGCAGCCGCCGCTCTATAAGCTAAAGAAAGGCAAGACCGAGCATTATGTCAAAGATGATACCGAGCTGAATGCAATGCTCCTGAAGCAGGCGCTGGAAGACGCAGAGGTTCATCACGACCCGAATCAAGCTCCAGTCACGGGATCGGCTTTAGAAGCGCTGGCGCAAACTTGGATGGAGGTTTCATCCATCATCAAGCGATCTTCGCGCCGGTACGACCAGCGCGTACTCGAGCAGATGATGTACCTGCCAGAAGTAAAGGTAGCTGACCACGATCGCCTGGAATGGCTTGAGCAGTGGGGAGCCGAACTCGAACGTCAACTCAACGCGCAAGATGATGCCGCTCGCCGCTACCGCGTGCGTGTTCTTCCCGGTGTAGATGGCGGTGCGCCTCGGTTACTTGTCGCTCGAGCGGAGCACGGGAGCACGACCGAAAAACATATCCATCGTGAATTCTTCGAATCGGCCGAGTATCGGCGCATTACAGAGGCCGGCAAGACGTTGGCGAATCTCATGCAGCCAGGCGCGTTCGTTTCCAAAGGAGAGCAACGACAAGAGGTTGCCACGTTTAAACAGGCGGTTAACTGGTTACTCGACCAGGCGCGCCGTGGGCAGATGATTCAGCGATACAAAGGACTTGGTGAGATGAATCCGAGTCAGCTTTGGGACACGACGATCAATCCTGCGACCCGACGGCTGATCCAGGTCCGAATTGAAGACGCGCTCGCTGCCAACGATATCTTCGCGACGCTGATGGGTGATCAGGTGGAGCCCAGGCGCGAGTTCATCGAGAAGAACGCCCTAGCGGTTGCAAACCTAGACGTTTAGATAAAATAAAACATACCTGAACCTGCAGCACAAATGTGGACCTCAAACGTTTAGATATTTTTAACTGAGGCGAGCTGCGCAAGCTCGCCTTCTATCCACGCTCGCACCTGCTCGTTCAATTCGCGAGGCTCCCTTCCGGCTGCATCGATGGGCGGCCCTATGCGTACCTGGATAACGCCCGGACGCTTCATCCAACCTCGGCGGGGCCAATAAAGGCCCGCGTTGTGCGTAACCGGCACGATCTTGCACCCGGCACGCGACGCTAGAAGCGAGCCGCTGATGCCGTATTTGCGTTGCTCGCCATGCGCGACGCGCGTGCCCTCGGGAAAGATCAGGATCCACAACCCAGCTTGGAGCCGGCATTGGCCTTGATCTACGACCTGGTTGACAGCGGTGGTGCCAGCCTTTCGATTGATAGCGATTGGCTTGAGGCAACGTACAGCCCAGCCGACCACCGGAATCCACATCAGCTCACGTTTCAGGACCCACGACTGGGGCGGAAACATACTTGCTTGTGCAATCGTCTCCCAGGCCGAGGAATGCTTCCACATGGAGATGTGAGCGCCGGCGGGGATGTTTTCGGTGCCTTCAATCGAGTACGACAGTCGGCACAATACCCTCAACATCCATAGTTGGGTTTTAGACCAGGATCTCGCCACAGCGTAAAGCCTTTCGTGGGGCAACCACCCGACGAGCAGCACGATGACGGCATAGATGAAGGTGCTTACGAACAAGAATGTCGTGAACAGCACCGATCGAAGCAGTTGCACGCGTTTCTATCCCGGAAGTTTGGACAAATCCGCTGCACGCAGGAACAGCTCCCGGATCTTGGACAGCAATACGAGCCGATTCGCACGAAGCTCGGCATCTTCGGTCATTACCATGACGGAATCGAAGAATGCATCGACGTTCTCTTTGAGTTGCGCAAGCTCGGTCAATGCGCGTTCGTATTGGCGATGGGCGAATGCCTTCGTCACAGAGGGTTCAAGCGCCACGAGATGGTCGTACAGAGTTTGCTCGGCTGCATCGATCAATTTGGAGCGGTCGACCTCTTGAGTGCCTTCAATCGCGCCTGCCTTGCGCAGAATGTTTGCGATGCGTTTATTCGCATTCGCCAAACTGATACTGGGCGGTAACGTGAGAAACGCTTTCAGCGCCTGCAAGCGGGAGTCGATATCTATCGGTGAGCTCGTTTGCGATGCGAGTACAGCGTCGAACATCTCCGTCGTCACGGCAGGATCCGACTCCAAGTAGGTACCGCGCAGACGTTCAGCAATATAGAGCCAGATTTCCTCTCCAACCCCTTCAGCAGCCGCGATAGGTTGCAACGCTACCGCATTGTTCACGAGCTCACGCAAGTCCAGATCGAGCCGCGCCTCCGAACAGATCCGCAAAATACCTAGTGCCGCACGTCGCAGCCCGTACGGATCGCGGGTACCTGTTGGTTTTTGGCCGATTGCGAAAATACCGGCGATTAAATCTAGCTTGTCCGCTAATGCAAGTGCGCGTCCAGTCGCTGTCTCAGGCAGACGATCTCCCGCGAAACGAGGCAAGTACTGCTCTTCAAGCGCCCTAAAGACCTCGGGGGCCTCGCCATCATGCTCCGCGTAGTACTTGCCCATGGTGCCCTGAAGTTCGGGAAACTCCGCTACCATCGATGTGAGCAGATCGCATTTACTGAGGTGAGCCGCGCGTTGGGCCAATGCGGGATCCGCCTCAACGTTAGATGCAATCCGACCGGCGAGCTGAGCCATTCGCTGCGTTCGATCGAACAAAGATCCGAGCTGGCTTTGGAAGGTAACCGTCTTCAGGCTCTCGCATCGCGCCGCGAGTCTCTCGTTACGGTCAACTCGCCAAAAGAATGCGGCATCGGCAAGCCGCGGGCGCACGACGCGCTCATTGCCGTCCCTGACTTTGCTCGGATCACGACTTTCGATATTCGCGACCGTAATAAAAGAATTCATCAGTCGGCCCGAAGCATCTCGCACCGGGAAATATCGCTGATGATCCTGCATCGTTGCGATCGGGACTTCTTGCGGTAGCTCGAGATACTGAGCATCAAAGCGACCTGCGATCGGTACTGGCCACTCCACAAGAGCAGTCACTTCATCCAGAAGAGCTGGATCGATTACCGCCGCGCCGCCGAGCGATTGCGCCAAATCCGTCACTGCGAGGCGAATTCGCTCCCGGCGCTCCGAGACATCCGCAAGGACGTACGCTTTCGCCAATGAAGAAACGTACGATGCAGGGGATCGAATCACGATCTCGCGCGGCGCATGAAACCGATGTCCACGCGATGCTTTGCCGGTGCGAATCCCAAGTATCTGGGCATCGACGGTGCTCGCTCCGAAGAGCATCACGATCCAATGTACCGGCCTTACGAATTCTTCCGTACCAGCACCCCATCTCATTCGCCGTGCGATAGGCAACGTGCGTAACGACGCGTTAACAATGTCAGGTAGTAGAGCAGTAGTTTGCGCACCGACTTTGCTGCCGACGTACTGCAATACCCGTCCCTTCGGACCATCGACCTGCTGGAGCGATTCGACCTGCGTACCACACGAGGCAGCGAATCCTAAAGCAGCTTTTGTCGGTTGGCCGGAAGGATCGAATGCTTGCGCGATCGCCGGCCCGAGCCGTGTGATCCGCTGATCCGGCTGACGATCAGCAACCGCGTTGATGTGTACCGCCATTCTCCGAGGCGTCGCGAACCATTGCACCGCCCCATGTGAGATGGATGCATTGGAAAGCTCACGGGTAATTCCGTCCGCGAAGGCTGCCGCCATGGCGAACAGCGCCTTCGGCGGCAGTTCTTCTGAGCCAATCTCAACCAAAAAATCGCGTTTGCTCATCGGCCGCCGATATTCCCTTTGCTGAAATTCTTCATAGTCTCGTCAACAAACCGGTTTGCGTGCTCTTACCGGGAGGCAGCCTTCAGCATGGGAAAACCGAGAGCTTCACGCGTGTTGAAGTAGGTTTGCGCTACTTCCTTGGCGAGCGCCCGAACTCGCAAGATGAACCGCTGACGTTCGGTGACGGAAATGGCCTTGCGAGCGTCGAGCAAGTTGAAGGTGTGGGAGGTCTTCAACATTTGCTCGTAGGCCGGCAGAGCAAGCCCGTTCGTGAGGAGGGACTTGCACGTTGCCTCGTGTTCGTCGAAGTGCCTGAAGAGCTGTGCAGTGTCCGCCAACTCGAAGTTGTACTTTGATTGCTCGACCTCGTTCTGGTGATACACGTCGCCGTACGTGACCGAGCCCGTCAGTGTGTCCGCCCAGAGGATGTCATAGATGCTTTCCACGCCCTGCAGGTACATGGCGAGGCGTTCCAGGCCATAGGTGATCTCGCCCATGACGGGTCGACAGTCCAGCCCCCCGACCTGCTGAAAGTACGTGAACTGAGTGACCTCCATGCCATTTAGCCAAACCTCCCAGCCCAGACCCCAGGCACCGAGCGTTGGAGACTCCCAATTGTCTTCGACCAGTCGGATGTCATGCGTGAGCGGATCAAAACCCAGAAATTCGAGTGATCCGAGGTATAGATCGACGATATTCTCCGGAGATGGCTTCAGTACCACCTGAAACTGGTAGTAGTGTTGGAGGCGAAACGGGTTGTCTCCGTAACGACCGTCCGTAGGGCGCCTCGAAGGTTGCACATAGGCCGCATTCCAGGGCTCCGGCCCGACAGCTCGAAGCAATGTGCCGGTGTGAAAGGTGCCGGCTCCCATCTCCATGTCGTACGGCTGAAGGATTACGCAGCCTTGCCTCGACCAGTAGCTTTGCAACGCAAAGATCAAGTCTTGGAAGGTTCGAGGAGGTTCGGGCCGTTTTCTCGACATTGTTGGCGATACAGATAAGTAAAGAGCGCGCGAGTATAGCTTGGGCGTAGAACCCGCCGCTGGCTTCCAAATCGCCCCGCATGCACAAAATCAGTGCATGGATAGCTTGGAAACGCTCTACTATGGTGCCGGGCTTTTGTAACTACGGCTCACGAAACCGCTCTACTACTGTGATTTGCGCCATCACGGTGCGATGGCATGGTTCCTGCAATTTCGCGAGCCAGACTCCATAACCCTCCGGTTCGCAGCGGCGAGCGGCCCGAGGCAACCCAATTCGCCGTCTACCGGAGGAGACCTCATGACGACCCCCGCTGAAGTTCTCAGCATGTTGAAGGAAAAGGAAGTCAAGTTCGTGGATCTGCGTTTTACGGATACGCGCGGTAAGGAGCAGCACGTCACCGTTCCCGCTCATACCGTTGATCAAAGCTTCTTTGAAGACGGCAAGATGTTCGACGGCTCGTCGATCTCGGGCTGGAAGGGCATCAACGAATCCGACATGGTCTTGATGCCAGATGCATCGACCGCCGTCGTAGATCCGTTCTTCGAGGAGACCACACTGATCATCCGGTGTGACGTCCTGGAGCCTTCGACGATGCAGGGCTACGACCGCGATCCGCGTTCACTCGCAAAGCGCGCGGAGGCCTACCTGAAATCGACGGGAATCGGCGATCGTGCGCTGTTCGGACCGGAGAACGAGTTCTTTATCTTCGACAACGTGCGTTACGGCACGACGATGGCCGGCTCCTTCTTCGACATCGAATCTGTTGAAGCTGCGTGGAGCTCGGGCAAGCAATACGAGGACGGCAATAAGGCGCATCGTCCGGGCGTCAAGGGCGGCTATTTCCCGGTTCCTCCTGTCGACTCGTTCCAAGACATTCGTTCAGCCATGTGTATGGCACTCGAAGAATTGGGAATGAAGGTCGAAGTCCATCACCACGAAGTCGCAACAGCGGGTCAGTGCGAGATCGGCGTCAATGCGAACACGCTCGTGCGTAAAGCTGACGAGGTGCAGATGCTCAAGTACGCAATCCACAACGTGGCACATGCGTACGGTAAAACAGCCACATTCATGCCGAAGCCAATCGTGGGCGACAACGGTAGCGGCATGCACGTGCACCAATCCATCTCGAAGGATGGCAAGCCGCTCTTCGCCGGCGATAGGTACGCAGGGCTTTCGGATCTCGCGCTCTACTACATCGGCGGCATCATCAAGCACGCGAAGGCGATCAATGCTTTCACGAACGCGAGCACGAACAGCTACAAGCGCTTGGTGCCGCATTTCGAAGCGCCCGTGATGCTGGCGTACTCCGCTCGCAATCGCTCCGCTTCAATTCGTATCCCGTGGGTTTCAAATCCAAAGGGCCGTCGCATCGAAGTACGTTTTCCGGATTCCACCGCCAACCCATATCTCGCATTTGCAGCGATGCTCATGGCTGGACTGGACGGCATCCAGAACAAGATTCATCCAGGCGATGCATCGGACAAAGATCTCTACGATCTTCCGCCAGAGGAAGCGAAGAACATTCCTGAAGTGTGTTACTCGTTGGAGCAGGCCCTGCAATCGCTGGATGCGGATCGCGGATTCCTGAAAGCAGGCGGCGTGTTTACTGACGACGTTATCGATGCGTACATCGCATTGAAGATGCAGGAAGTGACCAAGGTCAGAATGTCGACGCATCCGTTGGAGTTCGAGTTGTACTACAGCGTGTAAGCATCAAAAGGCGCCAGGTCCTCCGGCCTGGCGCCTGCTTCACGGGGTAGCTCGGTGACGGCGTTCACATTGTGCCGTCACCCCTTTTGTAAGGCCGAGGCGAAGCGGATATGCTCTGCTGTCATGCGTACAACGCTTCTACTGCTCGCGATGCTCGCGATGCCTGTCTTCGCCGGCCAGACTGTCTGGAAGTGGGTGGACGACAAGGGCGTGACGCACTATTCGGATCGAGCCGTACCCGGCGCGACTCGAATGGAACTGAATGTCGGTTCGTCGGCGCCCGCCGATGCGACCTCGTCCTCCTCGATGTCTTCAACGTCGCCGAGATCGCCGCAGAACGATCCTGGGCCTGCCTATCGCAACTTCGAAATTTGGAAGCCGGCAGAGGGCGACAACATCATCAATACCGGTGGTGTAGTAGACGTGAACATTCGAATCGATCCGGCACTTCAGCCCGGTCACACGGTGCATCTGTACTTAGATGGGCGGTTGGTGGAAAGCGCGACCGGATCGACCACGGACTACTCTCTAACCGAGATTGCTCGCGGGCTGCACACAGTAATTGCCGTCATCAACGATCGAAGTGGCAAGCGCCTGCAAGAAACCGCACCTGTCCGATTCTCGGTGCAGCAAGCCTCCATCGCCAACCCGCCGGTCGGCCCGGCCTTGCGCCCACCGCCGAAACCTCGCCCGCGCACCGGTGCAGCGAACAAGCTTCTAACCAGTCAACCTTCCTACGCCGCTCTCAATGGCGAGAACGTTCGTGTCGATCCTTCGACGAACCGTCCGATCAAGCCGATCAAACCCGGACCCAAGAAGCCCTAAAGATCGGTCCTGATCCTGTCTCCGTGGTGCCGTTATCGGCGCCGCGTAAGACTCGAGGTGCGGCTGCCCGTTCAGCGGGTTGCATATGATCGCCGCGCAAGCTTCTACATTGCATCACCACGCGATGATTGAAGCGGCACGCATTCTGGATGGACTCAGCACTAGCGTTTTGATTGCGGATCGCACCCACACGGTCGTGTTCATGAACGTGGCGGCCGAGACGCTGTTTGGCGTCAGCCGCAATCAAGCACGCGGCCGACCTCTTCGTGAGCTCGTGGCGGATGCATCCGCACTCGATGCAGTGATCGAACGAGCTCTAGAACTATGGCGACCGTATTCGCGTCGCGAGTTGTCATTGCGGCCCATCTATGGAGAGGAGGAGCTCGTCGTCGACTGCACGGTCGCGCCATTCGAAGATTCCTCCGTTTCTTCAGCGGTCGTCATCGAAATGACAGATGCCACGCAGCATCAACGCATCTCACGTGAAACAGCGCTGCTGACCCAGATCGGCGGCAGCCGCTTGATGATTCGTCAACTGGCGCATGAGATCAAGAATCCTCTCGGAGGATTGCGAGGTGCAGCTCAGTTGCTCGCCCGCCAGCTCGCAGATGCTTCGATGCGCGAATACACCTCGATCATCATCAGCGAAGCAGATCGGCTTGTTGCACTCGTCGATGCCCTGCTAGGGCCCGGGCACGCTCCCCGCAAGGAGCTCATCAACATTCACGAACTATTGCAGCACGTCGGACATCTGCTCGCGGCGGATGCGCCCGCGGTGACTATCGATCGCGACTATGACCCGAGTCTGCCGCCGCTGCGCTTGGATCGAAACCTGATCATTCAAGCGATGCTGAACCTGGGGCGCAACGCACTCCAAGCGATTGGACAAGGACGATCCTCTAGTGGACGAATCATCTTGCGCACACGGGCGCTCACGAACGTGAACATCGGGGCTCGCCGTCATCGCGTCGTCGCGAGCGTGCAGTTCGAAGATGACGGTCCAGGCGTGCCCGAAGCGTTGCGCGAAACTTTGTTCTACCCGCTTGTTACGGGTCGCAGCGATGGAACCGGTCTTGGCCTTGCCATCGCGCAGGATCTCGTCGCTAGACATGACGGCTTGATCGAATTCGAGAGCCGGCCCGGCCGGACCATTTTCACGATCCTATTGCCTTTTAACGTCCCGGAAACCAGTGAAGCCTCTTAACGTCTGGCTCGTCGATGACGACGCCTCAATTCGGTGGGTCCTTGAGAAAGCGCTGCGCCAGGGAGGCATGGTTCCTACTGCCTTCGATCACGCAGATACCGCGCTGGCCGCATTACGCCGCGATCGCCCCGATGTTTTGATCACCGACGTTCGCATGCCAGGACGCAGTGGTCTCGAACTATTGACTGATATTCGCGTCAGTCAACCGGAGCTTCCAGTCATAGTGATGACTGCGCACTCCGATCTTGATAGCGCAGTTGCGGCCTATCAGGGCGGCGCTTTCGAGTATCTGCCGAAGCCCTTCGATATCGATCAAGCCGTCGACTTGGTGAGACGCGCCGCACAACAAAGTGTGCGCGTTGAGGAAACAACGAGTGAGGCTCGGCGGATTCCTGAGATGCTCGGGCACGCGCCCGCGATGCAAGAGGTTTTCCGTGCCATCGGACGCCTGTCGCGATCCAGTATGACTGTGCTGATCACAGGTGAATCCGGCACGGGAAAAGAGCTCGTCGCTCGAGCCCTCCATCGGCATAGCCCCCGAGCAAGCAAAGCGTTCATCGCGCTGAATACCTCTGCCTTCACCGCAGATCTACTCGAGTCGGAGTTGTTCGGCCACGAGAAGGGATCTTTCACCGGAGCCGACGCTCTACGCCGAGGACGCTTCGAGCAAGCTGATGGCGGTACGTTGTTTCTCGATGAAATCGGCGACATGTCGCCGCAACTACAGACACGGTTATTACGTGTGCTCGCGGAGGGCGAATTCTATCGCGTCGGTGGCCAGGTTCCAGTTCGAGTCGATGTGCGCGTGATCGCAGCGACGCATCAAGATCTCGAAGAGCGAGTGAAGCAGAGTCTCTTCCGCGAAGATCTGCTTCATCGCTTGAACGTGATCCGAATCGAAGTACCGCCGCTGCGCTCCCGACGCGAAGACATACCCGAACTCTTGATACATTACCTCGGAGCCGCTGCGGTCGAGCTTGGCGTTGAGGCGAAGACTATGACGCCTGAAGCGGCGGCGGCGCTTGCGAACTTCGATTGGCCCGGCAACGTGCGTCAGCTGGTCAATGCCTGCCGCCGTTTGACGGTGACCGCCCCCGGACGCGAGATCAAGGCCGAAGACATTCCAGTCGATCTCGGCGGGTTGCCTAGTCCATCGATCCTTCAAGACGAGTGGACGCGACAGCTGAGCAGTTGGGCCGAGAAGCGTTTGAACGCGGGTGAAACGCCGCTACTGGACGATGCGATGCCGGAGTTCGAGCGTACATTGATTCGAGCTGCACTTCGTAAGGCGGAAGGTGGTCGCCAAGAAGCAGCGCGATTGCTCGGGTGGGGCCGAAATACGCTCACCCGCAAGCTTAAAGAGCTTGCGATGGATGACGAATAGCGTTAGCAGGCTTGCGAACGCTGTGCGAGCGTCGAATGGGAGCTCGATGTCCCGACGAGGTCGGCCACGGAGCCCAGTTTGTGGCGCTGTAAGTACGCCGCGATCCCATCGTTGATCTTCTTGCAGACCAGAGGATCGTAAAACAACGCAGTGCCCACCCCGACGGCGGATGCACCTGCTATCAAGAATTCCAGAGCATCCTGCGCAGAACAAATCCCTCCCTGTCCGATGATAGGGACGTTATGACGGCTCGCGACTTCATAGACCTGATGTACTTTCAGCAATGCAATCGGTTTGATTGCGGGCCCTGACAAGCCGCCCTGCACATTGCCTATTACCGGACGTCGAGCATGGATATCGATCGCCATGCCCATCACGGTGTTGATGACGGCCAAAGCATCGCTTCCCGCTTCGATGCAATAACGCGCGTTCTCGCGAATGTCGGTTTGATTCGGCGAAAGTTTGGTAATCAGCGGCTTCTTGGTTACCGCACGGCAAGCTGCAACCACTCGCGCCGACATTTCAGGGTAGTTACCGAACTGAACTCCGCCTTCCTTGATGTTAGGGCAGGAGATGTTGATCTCGATCGCGTCGATCGGTGAATCATCGAAACGGCGCGTGACCTCGACGTAGTCTTCGATAGTGGAGCCACAAACATTCGCGATGAAGCGTGTTTCGCTAAAGTCGAGCGTCGGCAAGATTCTCGTAACGACCTGCTCGACGCCAGGGTTCTGCAGACCGATCGCATTCAGCATGCCCATCGGGGTTTCGTAAACGCGATGTGGTGGATTGCCCAGCCGCGGCTCACGGGTAGTGCCTTTGAGCACGATCGCGCCTGCGTCCTTGTTCGAGAAGCCTTCGACGCGAGTGTATTCTTCGCCGAACCCGACACAGCCTGATAGCAGCACGATGGGCGAATCGAACTTCAGGCCACAAAATGCGAGTGACAACATGGACGCGCGAGCAGCTCGGTCTTCAGTGAGAATGTAGTTTAGCCCAAGCTGCCTCGTTTGCGCTGGAGCCCTTGAAAGCCGACCTTCCCTTAATCATGTTCAACGTCGTCCTGTATCAGCCGGAGATTCCCCCCAATACCGGCAATATCATTCGATTGTGCGCCAACACCGGATCGCACCTGCATCTGATACGGCCGCTCGGCTTCGATATCGGCGAGAAGGCTGTGCGCCGAGCCGGAATGGATTACGCGTTACTCGCGAATGTGCATGCCTGGGGCTCGCTGCAGGAATGCCTCACATCGCTCGGTTCTCCTCGCTGGTTCGCGGTCTCGACGAAAGGATCGGTGCGCTACGACTCAGTGCGGTTTGTCAAAGCAGACACTTTTGTTTTTGGGCCCGAAACGCGCGGGTTGCCCACGCAGATCATCGAAGATTGTCCGCTCGCGCAGCGACTCCGTATTCCCATGCGCGAAGGCAATCGCAGTTTGAATCTTTCCAACGCTGCTGCCGTCCTCGTTTATGAGGCATGGCGACAACTCGGGTTTCTCGAAGCCTAGTTGTTGCGTTAAGCGTCTTCGGGCTTCAGTGCGCGAGTCATCAGTTCCTTGACGGCGTCCTTAGGCGATACTTGCTCGTAGATGATGCGATAGATCTGCTCCGAGATCGGCATCTCGACCCCCACTCGTTGAGCAACTTCTCGCACTGCGCGCGCGGCCGGCACGCCCTCCACCACTTGACCTATGGAGCGTTGCGCAGCTTCGATATTGTCGCCCGAAGCAAGGCTCAATCCAAACCTTCGATTGCGTGATTGATTGTCGGTACACGTGAGTACCAGGTCGCCAAGACCCGCAAGCCCCATGAACGTTTCCTTGCGAGATCCAAGCGCGCAGCCGAGCCTCGTCATCTCAACCAGCCCGCGAGTGATGAGCGCAATCCGCGTGTTCGCTCCAAAGCCAAGTCCATCCGAAATACCGGCGCCGATAGCCAGCACGTTCTTGGTCGCACCACCAACTTCCACACCAACGATATCGCTCGAGGTGTAAGCGCGGAAGTTGTGTGCGGATAAGCTTTCGGCGAGTTCCTTTGCGAAGACCTCATCGCTCGATGCAACCGTCATTGCGGTCGGCAAGCCCGCACCGACTTCCATCGCGAACGTGGGTCCGGAGATGACGGCGAGGGACACGCTCTCGCCGAGTACAGCTCTAGCGACCTCGTGCGGAAGTAATCCTGTCGAGAGCTCAAATCCCTTTGTCGCCCATGCCACTCGTGCCTTAGCAGGAAGGTGAGCCGCGAGGGATTCGAGCGTCCCGCGCAGAGCGTGGCTCGGTACGGCCACCAGAACGATATCGCTGGCGCGTACCGCGCGAGCCAAATCCGCCTCGATATCTAGGGCATCTGGAAACGCCGCACTCGGAAGATAACGCTCGTTACAGCGGCGCGCTTTCAGTTGTTCTAAATGCGCTTGGTCACGGCCCCACAAGAGCGTGCGACGCGACGTACGCGCGAGTTGGATGGCGAGGGCCGTTCCCCAAGAACCGGCCCCCAGCACAGCGACTTGCCTAGCGGACGTGTGATCCCCAGACGCATCGCCCATAACGCGTCAATTGGCAGGCGAGGTCGATGCCTGCGCTTGCTGCTGCTGCGCGCGCATGGCCGCTTGCACGAACAATTGTTCGAAGTTCACCGGCGGAAGCAGAAACGGAGGAAAGCCGCCCTTCGTCAGCAGATCCGAGATTACCTGGCGTGCATAGGGCAACAAGTAATTCGGGCAGAAAATCCCGACGAGACGTTGTAGGTCTTGTTGAGGAACGTTTCGCATACCGAAGGCGCCCGCCTGCTGCAGCTCGATCAGCCACACGGTTTTTTCAGCAGCTTGAGCCTCGACGCGAACCGTGAGCACGACCTCTTTGAGCTCTCCACCGAGATCGTTGACCGAAGTGTTCAGGTTCAGATTGATCGTGGGATTGCCCGTATTGGGAGCCACGCGTGGGCCGGCTGGTGCTTCGAAGGACACATCCTTCAGATACACGGCCTGAGGTGCAAACTGCGGCGCATTCGGATCGGCGGCCTGGCCGTTTGCAGCGGGTACTTCATCAACCATTGTCGTAAATCCTCTGTCGCGTTCGTCGCGTAGTTGTTGGAACGGAATTGACGATCGCCCACGACTGACAACCGCCGCCGAATAGTACTAGCTGCCGCCGTTAGCTGGTTTTCGCGAGCAGCTTATCAAGTTCCCCCGCTCGTTCGAGAGCGGCCAAATCATCGTAGCCGCCCACATGGCGCTCACCGATGAAGATCTGCGGCACGGTGCGCCGCCCGCCGCTCTTTTCCATCATCACTTGGCGCTGTGAGGGATCTTCGTCAACTTTGATCTCTCGAATGTCGACGCCCTTGCGCTCCAAGAGTCCTCGCGCGCGCTGACAATACCCGCACCAGGTGGTGGAGTACATGAGGATTTCCGGTGAGCCATTCATCACTTGCCCTTCTTTGCCTCGCCTTTGACCAGCGGCAAATTCTCCTGCCGCCAGCTCTGTAATCCGCCGCTCAGGGTAACCACTTTGGTGAATCCCAATCCTTTCAACGCACGAGCGGCAGCAGCGGACGCAAAGCCGTTGTCGCAATAGACGAGCACGGGCTTCTCTTTGTATTTCTTCAACGATTCGGCGCGGGAGGCGATCTCAGCGGCCGGCACGTT
Organism: Steroidobacter sp.; assembly: GCA_025929585.1. Lineage (GTDB taxonomy): Bacteria > Pseudomonadota > Gammaproteobacteria > Steroidobacterales > Steroidobacteraceae > Steroidobacter. The sequence goes on along the minus strand of JAICPY010000004.1, from coordinate 48,083 downwards.
GCGGGCATCGATGATGTGACCCGCCTGATACTCCGCAGGTGGACGGATATCCAGGATCGCAGCCCCGCTGTTCGCGAGGCGTACCGCATCGTTAGGCCCGATCACGCTTCCACCACGGGCACGCTGGCGGAACTCGACGATGATGGTAAGAATGAACAGGATCGCTGCGGCAGCGACCAGGTAGGGGTGATTTGCGGTGTACTCGAGCAGACGATTCATTTATGTGTCTTGATGAGAAAAGCGCGGCAATAATTCATCAGCGACCGCCGAGGAGCTCGTAAACACCCCATGGGATCGAATCAAGGCCTGCAAAAATGGCCGCAGAGTATAGCAGCGGCTGAAGTCCTCACAGCCGGGCTTCGCGAGGATACCGAGCGGATGAGCATCGATGATCCGACGTAAAGCCGGGGTCTGTTCAGCCCTTTGGGCCTTAGTGTTGCTGCCCCTGCTGGGTTTTCAAGCCTACGCGGCGGGCGTGGATAGCAAGGAAGCCGAGCTCAAGCAAGTCAGGGGACGGATCGAGTCTATCCGCAAAGCCATACATGCGGATGCCGAGCGGCGAGACGCGCTTGCAACTCAACTGAAATCGGCGGAGTTGGCCGTGCAAAGCGCGCGGGAGCAACTCGCATCGGTGCGTTCGCAACGCATTGCGGCCGAACGCCGCCTCGCAGAGCTGAAACAAGAGCAGGCCGACACTCGACGCAAGATCGAAGCGCAGCGAGGTGCACTGAGCGCGGAGCTCGCCACCGCCTATATGAATGGCCGCCAAGAGCAATTGAAGCTTTTGCTGAATCAGCAAGATCCGGCCCGCCTCGGACGCATGATGGCCTACTACGGATACTTCGGCCGGGCACGAGCCGAGCGCATCGAGCGTATCTCTGATGAGCTCGAGCACTTGGATCTGCTCAACGAGAATATTTCCGCTGAAGCAAGCCGTTTACGAGTGCTCGAAGAAGAAAGCGAGCAGAACGTCAAGTCACTCGCCGGAGCGCGCCAGCGTCGAGCGCAAACGCTTGCGCAAGTGCAATCAAAGCTCAAGAGTCGCAGCGAGCAGCTAGCAAAGCTGCAGCGCGATGCACGCTCGCTCGAAAAACTGGTCGAAGAATTGCGTCGCGCAATCGAGGAATTTCCAGAGCTGGCCGAGCAGCCCTTTCAACGTGTGAAGGGAAAACTGCCTTGGCCGGTAAAAGGCTCTTTGCTCGCCCGGTTCGGGCAGCAGCGCGCAGGCGGTCCCTTGAAGTGGCAAGGGTTGGTCATCGGAGCGGAACGAGGGACACAGGTACGGGCGCCTTATCACGGCAGAGTCGTCTATGCGGACTGGCTGCCGGGCCTAGGCCTTTTGTTGGTACTAGACCACGGGGGCGGCTACATGAGCCTGTACGGCAATAATGAGCAACTCTATCGCCGCGTCGGGGATCGGGTTGCACCTGGCGACGTCTTGTCTGCAGTCGGCGATGCAGCCGGCGTAGGAAAACCCGGCCTGTACCTGGAAATTCGCAACGGGCGCAAGGCCTTAGACCCGGCTACCTGGCTGATGCGGCGCTAATCGGATTCCCTCAAGCACCGCTAAGGGATTCCATCAGGAAAACTGAATTCCGGGATCCGAGTTCGTTCCGGGCGCGATGCGATGAGAGACGCATCGGCAATCGAAGTGTCAATGCACGTAAAGCCGCGCATGGGCTGCGAAAAGTGCGGCGGACTTCAAAGAAGCCGAGCCCTGATGGGCTGATGATCCAGCGCATCAATAGGGGATCAAGGGCCCGTCATCGGGCTCCTTAAAAGACATGTCGAGCACACTCCACGAGGAAGATTCGCTAGAGGCGGAAAGCTTCTCGACTTCGCTCGATCCGTACGGACAGCTCGTCAAGATGCTAATGCCCCGTGCCGTGTGCATTGCGATCTACGATCGCATGAGCATGCCGATGTGGTTGTCCGATGGCTACGACGGACACGATCTATCGCAACTGGTCGAAGAAGCTTTGAATCTGGCCCGCCACGATCAGTGCGATCCCGAAGAGCGAGACGGCTTTGCGCGATCGTGGGACGGCGGAGATACCTCGTACGTTTTCATCTTGCGTGACGGCTCACAGTTGCTGGGTGCGCTCGCGGTGTCCTCGCAGGATGGTTCCAGTGGTGCTCGCCCGTTCTCTTTCATGCAAGGCTTGCTGCGCCCTGCGCTTCAAGTTCTCAGCCGTGAGCTGATCAACCAATACAACATCGGTGATCTGCGCAAAGACATCTCCTTGCGAGATGGCGACCTGGCTCTACTGCTCGATGCCAGCGGCGCAGCGGATGAGAGCGATAGTGACGACTTTAAGATGCTGGTACGAAATTGCGTCACGCATCTGGAATGCGCATACGGCGCATTGATAGTCCCGGACAAGAAGATCGCCCTGGCGCATTTGGCAGAGCTCGAAGGCAAGGCTCGCTCCGTCAACAGCGAGCTGCTCGAAAAGACCCAGCGCAATTTGTTTGCATGGGCTCAGGTTCAGCGCCGCACGCTGCTACTGAACAAGGCTCCACCGAATAGTCCTCTAGGCGCTCTGCCCTACAAAATCCTCGCATGTCCGGTTCGTCATGGCGGTCATCATGTCGCCGGTCTGCTCATGCTTGCCAAGCACGTCGATGGCCCGGACTTCGATCTGCGCCAAGTGCGCATCCTCGAGCTGATGACCCGCCGCATTGCGTATGTGCTACAGAATGCTTATGACCCTTCTACGGGTTTGCTGACGCGTCCGGCGTTCGAGCACCGGGCGCTTGCCACTCTGGCGACGTTTGGCACAGAAGCGCACCACTGCGTGGCTTATGCCGACCTAGATAGGCTGCACGTCGTCAACGAGAATCATGGGATGCATGTCGGCGATGAAGTGATTCATCGCGCTGCAGATGCGCTGCGAACGCACCTGCCGCCTAATGTCGTTGCCGCGAGAATATCGGGCGATCGCTTCGCGCTCTTCTTTCCTCAAACTTCGCTGCAGACGGCGCACTCTTTCATGGAAGGTCTGTGCCGGGATGTGGCGAAAGCCATGATGAAACACGATGGTAAGGAAATTGAGTTGTCCATGAGTGTTGGCGTCGCTGCGGTTCCGAGCACAAAGCTTCCGCTCTCGCACGCGCTTGCCGCTGCCGAGATCGCATGCAAAGCCGCGAAAGATCGTGGCCGCGGCCGGGTAGAGTCTTATCAGGACGCGGATCGCAGTATCGTGCGCAGGTACGAAGACGTGACGATCGTCGGCAACTTGCGCGAAGCCATCGCGAATGATCGTTTCCGTATGGAAGCGCAGCCCATTGCGCAGCTGAACAGTAAGGGTCCGCCCCGTCGCTTCGAGCTGTTGCTGCGTATGATCGATCCTGCCGGGGAAAGTGTCGCGCCCGACAAATTCCTTTCGGCCGCCGAACGATATCAACTTGCTTCCGACATCGATCGCTGGGTTGTGCAGTACGCGCTGGAGATTCTGTCCTCCGCCGCTCCGGCGTTGGAGAATCTCGGTGCGCATTTCGCGATCAACATCTCCGGGCAATCGCTGGGCGATGAAGATTTCCCGATCTTCTTGGAAGAGAAGCTGCGCGAGTACGCATTGCCTTCCGCGATGTTGTCGTTCGAGATCACCGAAACGGCTGCGGTTGCGAATATCGTGCGCGCCGAGATGCTTATCCGTCGGCTGCAGGATTTGGGACATAGCATTGCGCTCGATGATTTCGGGCGCGGTCTATCTTCACTGACCTATCTGAAGTCGCTGTCGGTCTCGGATTTGAAGATTGACGGCGAGCTCGTCCGCGATCTCGCGGGCAATTCTCGCTCGCAGGCAATGGTGACCGCGATCGTTCAACTAGCGCATGCAATGAAGTTGCGCACCACGGCGGAATGTGTCGAGAGCGAAGCGATCATGACTGCGGTAACCAAGCTGGGCGTCGACTATGGTCAAGGCTTCGCGATTGGCCGGCCGCGTCCACTGGAGATCGTGTTGCAGGAGTTGCTACGAGGCGCGCCCGGCATCACGCGAAGTTCCGGTTCGCCGCGCATGGCTCGCTTCGCCGGAATGTGACGTGGTTCTCGTCAGCAAATTGCTGCAGCCACCGCCGCATTCAACCCAGACCCTTCCTGCTCTATCCTGATCTCGGAACATCACTGCAGCCATCCGCTCACATGTCACGAATGCCAGTTCTATTTCGCCTGACCATGATTCTCATGCTGGGAGTCGTGCTCGGCTTTGGCATCTCGATTGGACGCACCGTCAAGGCAGAGCGCAGCGTCGAAGAGCCAGCACCTAAGGTCGAGCGCGCCTCGACCGTGCCATGGCAGGACGCACGCTTGCTTGCGGAAGTGCTCGAGCACGTTCGCAAGGAATACGTCGAGGATGTTTCTGACAAAGAGCTGATCGAAGCTGCCATTCGCGGAATGATGGCCGATCTCGATCCGCATTCCGCCTATCTCGATCGAGAGCAATTCAATGAAGTCCGTATCAGCACTTCAGGTGAGTACTCGGGCGTCGGCATAGAGGTCACGCTGGAGAAAGGCGCGGTCAACGTCGTCAACGCGATCGAAGATTCGCCAGCCGCGCAGGCAGGTGTGCTCGCTGGGGACATGATCGTTGCTGTGGACGATGTGCCGGTCGATACCGAGAACCTGAATGACACCATCGATCGGATGCGCGGAGAGAGCGGTACCGAGGTCAAGATTACGATAACGCGGGACAAGACGGTCGAGCCTTTAGAATTCGTGCTCGAGCGCGCGAGCGTCCAAGTGCATAGCGTGCGCAGCGCGTTACTGGAACCGGGATTGGGATACGTACGCATCTCGCACTTCAGCGAGACGACCACGCGCGATGTCGAGCGTGCGCTGAGCGCACTCAAGAAAGAGAACGGCGCTCCGCTCACAGGTTTCGTGCTCGATCTGCGCAACAATCCGGGCGGAGTACTTGAAGCCGCGGTCGGGGTCTCCGATATCTTTCTAGATGATGGTGTGATTGTCAGCGCGATCGGACGCGCCGCGGACGCCAAGTTCGAGATGGATGCCCAAGCCGGTGACATGCTCGAAGGGGCGCCAATGACGGTGTTAGTGAATGCGGGTTCCGCGTCTGCTTCCGAGATCGTCGCCGGTGCGCTTCGCGATCATCAACGCGCGACGCTGGTCGGGCAGAAAACTTACGGGAAAGGCTCGGTTCAAACCGTCATGCCCTTGTCGAATGGGCAGGCCATCAAACTGACGACTTCACGCTATTTCACCCCTTCCGGCGCATCGATTCACCAGACAGGAATCTTGCCCGATCACATCATCAGCGAAGAAGAGATCAAAGCTGCCGATTCGCGTGCGCCAATATTCGGCAAGCTTCAGGATGACTATGAGTTGCGCATCGCATTGAACTTGTTGACGCAACAGAGCACCATCCGCCAAAGCCGGGCGGAATAAAGTGCAAATCTCCGCCGGATGCGTCTAGCGAGGGTTAGACATTTGGGCCGTACGCAATGGCCCGCAGTTTCTCGCTGAACGGCCATCAAGCTCATGCTGTCATCGCAGGTCGCCGATCCTCGACGGAGGTTTTCGATGCGCGCACTGATCGCGCTGCAACTCCTCGTGCTTGCGATCGGTGTCCTACAGTTCGCTTTTGTGCCCAGCTCCATAACGAATCCGCTGCTTGCCGTCGCAACGCTTGCCGGCTTCGCTTGCGTAGTCGTGCTCGCTCACGTCCTACCCGTAATCCGAGCTCGACGCGTGCTCCAGCAATGCGCGGATCTTCTGCTGATGACGGCTGCGATCACCTTGCTAGCGATATCTAGCGGTTCGATACATAGCTCGCTGACTGCGCTCTACACCCTGCCGCTTGCTGGTGCGGCGATCGTATTCGCGCGGTGGTGGGCAGTGGTGGCGTTTGCTGGCTTGATTGCGGCACTGGGTTTCTTGCTCGGTTCGCTCACTGCGCAGATCGATCTGAGAAGTACGGAGTTCGGCGTCCTGCTAGTTAGTGTCTTCACACCTGGCGCCGTCGTGGCACTGCTACTCGCAACATTGGTTGAGAAGATGCAGCACGCGGACCGCCGAATTCGCGACCTTGCCTCGACGGACACATTGACTGGACTCCTCAATTTTCGTGCGTTCGAGAACGTATTGCAGCAGGAGCATCGCAAGGCAGAGCGATTCGGACGAACCTACTCGCTCGTGATGGTCGATGTAGACAATCTTACGCACATCAACGAAACGCTCGGTCACGAAGCCGGCAACTTGATCATCAATGCCGTGGCCGCCGCGATAACCCGTTCAGTCCGAGCTTCCGACATCGCTGCCCGACTTGGCGGGGATGAGTTCGTCGTGCTGTGCATCGAATGCAACACGGAAACCGCCACGGCAGTTGCTCAGCGCATCCGTAATATGGTTTATGCGGGCACTGTATCCGTTGCTAATCGCTTGATCCGAGCGAACGTCAGCGTCGGTATAGCGAACTTTCCGGCAGATCATTTATATCCAAAGGAATTGATGATTCTAGCCAGCCAGCGAATGCAGCAGGACCTAGATCTGCGGCGCGGAGCGGACGCCCAGTAGGCGTTGGCTATGCGGTCAGGTGACGCGGTGACACCGTGAGAATAGAATCTCGACCACGACTATTTCGTCATCCGCACTCAGCGCCTCATCACTGGATTCGAGGAAGTCACGATGGCCTTCATTTTACGCGTTGCAATTGTGGCGGCAGGTTTGTGGATCGCCACTCAGATCTTTGCCGGCATGCAGTTCGACAGCGCGACGACGTTGCTGATCGCCGCATTGCTGCTGGGAATTGTCAACGCAGTCATCAGGCCTATCGCGGTCATCCTAACGCTGCCACTGACGCTGCTAACGTTGGGTCTTTTCTTGCTCGTGATCAACGCCGCGATGGTCGCCCTCGTTGCATGGTTGCTGACCGGTTTTCAGATCAGCAGCTTCTGGACCGCGCTCGGCGCATCGATTGTGGTCAGTGTCACTTCCTGGGCGGCCTCAGGACTCATCAGCGACAGTGGCAAGTTCGAAGTGATGACCAGCAAACGCTGAAAAGCTACTGCGTGATTTCCTTTGCGCTCGCGGCTGCGATTCGATACAGCATATAAGCGACAATCGCCAAAATAATCAGGCCAATGCCTTCTCCAAACTGCAGGCTGGCCGGTAACGCAAGCACGTCAGCGCGTCCCGAGTACACGATCGGTGCCGCAATGATGATTCCCGTCAACGCCTCACCGGTGATGAGCCCCGCGGAGAACAATACGCCTCTGCGGTGAATGCGTTCCACGTCGGTGGATCCGGTGCGCGAGTGCACGGTGCGTTCCACGATGTGTGCGAGTAGTCCGCCGAGGAAGATGGGCACGGTCAGATCCAGCGGGAGATAAATTCCCACCGCTGCAGCCAGCACGGGCACGCGGAAGTTTGCTTGGCGCTTCTTTTGCACCTCATCGATCGCAATGATGACGGCACCGATCGCCGCGCCAATCCAAATCAAATTCCACGGTAGTTCTCCGCCGAACAATCCGCGTGCGACCGAAGCCATCAATGTGGCCTGCGGAGCGAGCAACGGATTGGGATGATCTTCAGTCGGCACGCCTATGCCATACGCTTTGGCCAAGAGGTTGAGTACTGGAGCCATGACCAAGGCGCAGGAAATCGCGCCGATCGCCAGCATCGTTTGTTGACGCCACGGTGTCGCGCCCACCATGTATCCGCACTTCAGATCCTGAAGGTTGTCGCCGGCGATGGCCGCTGCACAACAAACGACGGCACCAATCATGATGGCCGCGACAGGACCGAGCGAAGCATCGCGGCCCATCAAGAACGTGAGCACGAGCGACGCAAACAAGATCGTTCCAATCGTGATGCCGGAAACGGGATTGTTAGACGAGCCAACCAGTCCGGCCATGTACGCGGATACTGAGCTGAACAAGAAACCCGCGACGATCATGATGATGGTCATCGGTATCGAAACGGTGAAGTCACGCACGATCGCGTGATACAGCGCGCCGAGAGGTAATGTGAAGACGACCAATCCGACCAGCACCGCTCGCATCGGCATGTCCTGCTCGGTATGGTCTACGATCTTCGCCGCACCCGCGCGCGTTGCCGCGAGGCCACTGCGGATCCCCGACATCAGTGAGTTGCGCAGCGCCACTAAGGTCCAGATACCGCCGATCAACATTGCACCGACCCCGAGATAGCGAATCTTCGCACTCCAGATCGCGCCCGCGGCGTCCTCAGCGCGCAAGCCAGCAACAGTCGCCGCCAGCGCGGGATCAGTATCGAGAAAGTAAGCGCTGAAAATGGGAATCGCGATATTCCAAGAAATGATGCCGCCCGCGACCACAACGATGCCGATGTTCAATCCGACGATGTAGCCGACACCCAGCAGCGCTGGCGAAAGGTTCGTTCCGATATACGCGATCGCGTTGCCTGCGAAGGAACCGTGTGCTGCTGCATCAGGGACCAGACGCAAGCCGCTTGCCCCAAACAGCTTGATGAGGCCGCCGAGACCGGCAGCGCCGGCAAGCACCTTGATGCCCTGAGAAGGATTCTCACCGGTCTTCAAGACCTCTGCCGCCGCCTTGCCTTCGGGAAATGCGAGCTGCTGATCGACGATAAGCGAGCGACGCAAGGGCACGGAGAAGAATACGCCGAGCACACCGCCGAGCCCCGCTATCGCGAGCACCCAGGAGTATTTGAAGTCGTCCCAGTAACCGAGGATCACCAAAGCCGGAATCGTGAAGATCACTCCTGCAGCGATCGAAGAGCCTGCCGATGCTCCTGTCTGAACGATGTTGTTCTCGAGGATATGACCGCCACCGAGCACTCTGAGAACCGCCATGGAAACGACGGCTGCAGGGATCGCGGTGGCGATCGTGAGGCCGGCGAACAATCCTAGATAGGTGTTCGCCGCCGCCAAGATCATTGCGAGTACGATCGAAAGGACAATGGCGCGCGGCGTGAGCTGAGGGCCAGGAGTCGTGTTCATAGTTTTGTTCTCTTGAGTCGTCGTGACGCTCGGCACGTGGGCTGATGAGTGGAGTCAGTACGCTCTTTCTTGCTGCAGATCAGGCACAGCAGACTGCAAACTCTTCCTCACCACCCGCATTGCTTGCCTTTGTTTTGCTCCTCTAACCAGCTCAACAGCGGCGCGAAATATTCGGTGATCGCGGAGGCATCCATCTCGCGCGTGCCAGTGAGCTTCTCGAGTGTTTGTTGCCAGGGTTGGCTTTGTCCCATCGCAAGCATCTCACGGAAGCGACGACCCGCTTCTTCGTTGCCGTACACGGAACACTCGTGCAGCGGTCCTTGGTGACCGGCTGCTTCGCACAGCGCTTTGTGAAACTGAAACTGCAAGATGAAGGACAGGAAATAGCGGGTGTAGGGCGTGTTGCCCGGAATGTGGTACTTCGCACCTGGATCGAAATCTTCCTCGCTTCGCGGCACCGGTGCGGATACGCCTTGGTACTGCTCGCGCAGTTCCCACCAAGCAGCGTTGTAGTTCTCCGGCTTCACCTCGCCTGAGAATACTTTCCAACGCCACTCATCGATCAGCTTCCCGAAAGGCAAGAACGCGATCTTATCCAGGGCGATCTTCATCTGTTGATTGATCGTCGATTGGTCATTGCGCTTCACGGGCCCAATCAAGCCGATCTCATGCAAGTACGCGGGCGTCATCGAAAGATTGACCGTATCGCCAATCGCCTCATGAAAGCCATCGTGCGCTCCGCTTTGGAACAGATACGGCTGGTCCTTGTACGCGAGGTAGTAATACACGTGTCCGAGCTCGTGATAGACCGTCATCAGTTCTTCCTGCGTAGCCTCGATGCATTGCTTGATGCGAACGTCCTCGTTCGCATCCATATGCCAGGCGCTCGCATGGCATTGCACCTCGCGATCGGCAGGCTTCGTCAGCATCGAACGCTCCCAGAAGGACTGCGGGAGCTTCGGAAAGCCTAAAGAGACATAGAAGCTTTCGGCTGCTCGAGTGATGCGCACCGCATCGTACTTTTGCTTCTTCAACGCCGCGGTGATATCGAGATCCGAGACACCAGGATAAGGTTCGACCAGCGGATAGATCTCCGCCCACTGCTGCGCCCACATGTTGCCGAGCAGGTGCGCAGGGATAGGTTTGTCGCTCGGCACTTTGTCCTCACCGTACGTGTCTTGCAGTCTGTCACGCACGTAGCAATGCAAAGCCCCATAGAGCGGCTTCACTTGGCCCCATAAGCGCGAGGCTTCCTGCGTGAACTCATCCGGCTGCATATCGTAGTTCGAGCGCCACATCGCACCCAAGTCGCTGAAGCCCAGTTCGCGTGCGCCTTCATTGGCGAGCTCGACGAAGTTCGCGTATTCCTCGCGCATTGGACGCGCCGTGGAATGCCAGCCCGACCACGCCTCTTTGAGCGCCTCGTAATCACGACTCTCGGCCATGGTTTGCGTGAGCTCGATTTGGTCTTTGCAGGATTCAGGACCTTGCGGGCAGTACTTCGCGGCGCCGTACATTCCTTCCATCTTCGAGGCGAGCGCTGAGAGTTGCGCGCGCTTCTGCGGATCCTTTGGCGCAGGTGCAGATACACCTAGTTTGAGAAGCTTGATGGCTCGCGCACTGGTCGAATCCAACGATTGACCTTCAAACGCCTTCGCCTGCTCTACCGCATTCGAGAAATATTCGAGATAACGCTCGTTCGCTTTGGAATTCAAGAATTCCGTATCCGGGTTGATATACGTGGCATACGTGAAGGCTGCGGCGCCCAGCTCGTGACCGCGCTCCGCCATCTCGCGGTTGATACGCTCGACGAACGCAGGCGCATCTTCACGTGCTTGTTCAGGTTGTTCGGTTCGGCTACATCCCGCAATGGCGAGGACGATTGCCGTGCCTAGAGCAGTTCGGCAAGCCATGCAGATTCTCTGCATCAACCGATCTCGATCCGAATTCATGCGCCAATCTCCTATGGAGTAGATCACTTCACGCCGCCCATTAGACGTTTGATGAAAGGCGTAAGCGCGAGTAGAACCAGGCCTGCAATCGTGCCCCACCAGAATAGGTACAGATACGCGCCAGGCATCGCCGGCAGATTGTTGGGATCGATCTCGCCTGCAAACTGTCCAGCCAAGTTGTTGCCGATCGCGGTGGCGAGAAACCAAACTCCCATCACTTGGCCCACGAAGCGCGGTGGCGCGAGTTTCGTCATCGAGCTCAATCCGACTGGACTTAGGCACAGCTCACCGAACGTGTGAAAGAGATAGGTGATCAAAAGCCAGGTTGGCAGTACTTTCTCGCCGCTCACGACCAAGCCCGCAGCGAAGAACATCACCAGAAAGCCCATGCCCATCAGAATCAAACCCAGCGCAAATTTCGCCGGTGCCGAAGGGTCGAGGTTGCGTCTGCCCAACGCGACCCATATCGAGGCGAAGATGGGAGCGAAAATGATGATGAACAGTGAGTTCGCGCCTTGCACTGCGCCACCAGGAATTTCCCAGCCAAAAATGTTGCGGTCCGTATAGCGCTCCGCGAACAGTGTGAAAGATGCGCCCGCTTGCTCGAAGCCAGCCCAAAACATCGCGCAAGCGATGAACAAAGCAATCATCGCGAGCGTTCGGCCCTTCTCGATACGATCGAGCCCTGCGAACAAAAGCAGGTAAGCAAAATACGCCGCCGCAAGTGCGATCATGGCCCAATTGGCCGTCACTGCGATTGCGGTGGGATTGAACGTGACCGTCCCTGTAAACCCAAGGACGACGATGATGAGCGCGACGATCACGAGCCCATATACCGGCCACCATCCTGCAGGCTGTCCGGGTGGTTGAGCGCCCGCGTTGTGAAGATGCTTGCGGCCAAGAATGAACTGCGAGACGCCAAATGCCATTCCGAGCGCCGGCACCACGAAGCCGATTTTCCATCCCGCGGCTGCGGCGATGATCGGCACTAGAAGTTGGCCTAGAAAAGCACCGACGTTGATGCCCATGTAAAAAATGGAGAATCCTGCATCGCGCCGCGAGCCACCTTCTGGATAAAGCTGCGCGACGATCGCACTGATGTTCGGCTTGAGCAGTCCGGTTCCGAACACGATGATGGCGAGACCGACAAAAAAGAATCCGGTGTTGCTTACGACCAGTAGCGCGTTGCCGATCGTGATCAATACACCACCGTAGATGATCGCGCGCTGTTGTCCGATCAAGCGATCTGCGACCCAGCCGCCCCACAGCGAGGACAGATAAGTCGCCGAGATGTACAGGCCATAGATAGAGCTTGCGGTCTTGTCGTCCAACCCCAGGCCACCCTGCGCGATCAGAGCGGTCATGAACAAGATCAAGATCGCGCGCATGCCGTAGTACGTTGCGCGCTCCCACATCTCGGTGAGGAACAACGTCAGCAAACCGCGAGGATGGCCGAAGAGTTGCGGACCCTGCATCGAATCTCGCGCGGCGATTTCGTTCATAAGAAGAGTCTGCTCCACCCCGTAGTCGCGCGCAGCGTGGTGCTCGCGCGGTTGAATATTGTTGTACGACTCAAGATGTCGCGAGGGCGAGTCTCACCGATATCTGCGCGGCTCGGCAAGAAGAGGAATGTATACAGTCCAGCCAGACGGTGCCGAAATGAAAGAGCGAGAACGTAGGTCGTTCGATAACTCTCTATGCCACATCCGCTCCCTGCTGCTTTGCTCGTTCCTTGAGCAGCAGGCGTGAAAGGACGATCCCGATTTCGTAGAGCAAATACATCGGTATCGCCATGAAGGACTGAGAAATCGCATCAGGTGGCGTAAGGAATGCCGCGATCACAAAAATGCCAAGAATCACGTAACCGCGATTCTTGGTCATCGTTTCGATCCGCACCATGCCGGTCGACGCGAGCAATACTGTCGCAACCGGAATTTCGAAGGCGACCCCAAAGGCGAAGAACAGCAGCAATATGAAATCCAAATAATTCGCCATGTCCGTCATCATCTGCACGCCTTGCGGTGCAGTGGTCGTCAGGAACGCGAACATCAACGGGAAGACAATGAAATAGGCAAACGCGATGCCGGCGTAAAACAGCACGATGCTGGAGACCACCAGCGGAATCGCAAAGCGCTTCTCGTTCTTGTAAAGGCCTGGTGCGACAAAAGCCCATGCTTGATACAGCACATAGGGCATCGCTAGGAATACCGCAGCCATGAACGCAAGCTTCAACGGCACCATGACCGGTGCGACAGGGCTCGTCGCGATCATCGAGGTGCCTTGCGGCATCCTCTCGATCAGCGGTGTGGCCACCAGCGTGAAGAGCTGGTCTTGGACGAGTACGCAGGGCACGAACAAGATGATGACTGCGATGACCGCGCGCAGCAGGCGCTCTCGCAACTCGACCAGATGGGAGATCAGCGAGCCTTCAGCGAGTTGTTCGCGCCCATCGCTGCTCATTGCGCCGCTTTCGTCGTTACCGGTTCGTGCGATGCGTGACCGGATTCATTCGCGGCGCCGACATCGATTACATCATCGACCGGCGATGCCGTCGACGAGACTGTGTCACTCGGACTGGAGCTTGGATCTGCCGGCGGCGTCGTTGGTGTCGGCTCAGGCGTGCTCGCTTGCATCGGCTTTGACCGTGCGAGTTCCTCGAGCGTCACTTCGTGTTCGAGTTGCGTGCGCAGCTGCCGGGCCATCGCGCGCGCTCGGCCGGTCCAGCGCCCGACTTTCTGCGCAAGTCCCGGCAACTTCTCCGGGCCAAGCACGAGCAACGCTAGCCCCAGGATCAGAATGATCTCGGTGAACCCGACCTCGAACATGACGGATGGGTGCAGTTAAGTTAGACGCTCGAGGATTTATTCTCGGCCTTGTTCGATGCCGATGTGGAATCGAAATCCGCGTCCTTCTCGCCGGTGAGCTGCTTGTTCTCGTCTTCTTCGCCTTCGCCCATGGCCTTCTTGAAGCCTTTCACGGCCCCACCCAAATCCGAACCAATCGTGCGCAACCGCTTCGCTCCAAAGATGAGCAGCGCGATCGCGAGGATGATCAGCAGTTCTTTAAAGCCAATACCCATTCAGATTCTCCCGCTCGATAGGCGGCCGATGATACGCCAAAAGATGGCGTTGATTCGTGACAAGGGCCAGGCCTGAAGCCTCTGAGAGAGCTAACCTGTCGTCGAACCGTTTACCTGTAACCAGAACGTCACCGGCCCATCATTCGTCAGTGTTACGCGCATATGCGCGCCGAACTCGCCGGTCTGCACGATGCCGTGGCGCACCTTTGCCGTTTGGGCAAAGTAGTCGAATAACCGTCGCCCTTCGTCAGGACTGGCCGCGGGACTGAATCCCGGCCGGTTGCCACGCGTCGTATCCGCAGCCAGCGTGAATTGGGAAACGAGCAACAGCCCGCCTCCCACATCCGCAAGGCTTCGATTCATCTTGCCCAGCTCATCTTGAAAGACCCGATAGCCGAGCAATCGTTCTAGCAACCGATCCGCATGCGCCTCCGAATCGCCCCTTTCAACGGCAATGAAGACCAGCAGCCCAGTCGCGATCTGGCCGGTGATCCGGCCTTCCACCTCTACACAAGCCTCGGATACGCGCTGTAAAAGAGCAATCATTTTCCCACTTCGATCCATAGTGCACGTCAAACCGGAACTTCCCAGCACTTATCTGCCTCGGAGCGCCACTCGCGGAGGCCAGCAACGCCCAAGATCTCAGTAGCCAGATATAAGAGGCCAAACGCTCCTGAAATCGCGTATTCGAAGGCCAAAGTGGGATTTTGTGTTACACGAGTGGCCCTCGACGATGTGTCTAGCGGCGTACGAGAGATTCCGCCTTCGCGTCGGCTTCGCGCGCTTCCAGATTCTTGCCCCGTGCACGATAGCTTTGAGCGATGAGTTCCCACGCTCGGGCTTGGGCTTTCGGCGCCTGAACGGCCATCGAAACTGCTTTGCGGGCCATGTTCTCGGCTTGAACGTAGTTGCCCTCCGCCTGCCGAACCTTCGCAAGCTCAATCCACAGCAGTGGATTGCCGGGCTCGATGCGAAGTGCGCGTTCGATCGAACCCGCTGCGACCGAGTAATCCTTGGCAACCATCTGCTTCTGCGCCTGAGTTACAAGGGCGCGGCTCGCTGGGCTCAGCACCGGTTCACGGCTCGCTGGCGCCGGGAGCGGTTGAGGTGGTTCAACAGTCGAAGGAGGTGAACCGGGCTGCGTTTCCACCGTTGGCTCCTGCTCCGAGGGAACCGGAGATGTCGGTTCGGGCCGCTCGTACGGTTGAGGCACAGTGCATGCAGCAGCGAACAACGCGAAGCCAACACCAATCAGTCGTCTCATGCTGCATCTCGACTAGCTGTAAGAATCAAAAGGTACGCGAGCGCTCGAGCGTCACCGCGTGATTCCCCGCCACCATTCACGCGCGCGTTCGCCGATATTATCGAACACGCCGACTTCGCATCCGGGCGCGAACGGAAGTTCCGTGCCCTTGGGCAGAGGCACAGCAATGATATCTTCACCGCACCCTGGCTTGGCTTCTAAGCCGCTCAGAAACTCGATCCATGTCTCTTCGAGTGTCTCAGGGGCTGGAGCGTTCCAAGATGTCGTTCCCAATGCCTTCATCACTCGCGCCCAGACGGCGAGCGATCCGGAAGAACCAGTGAGCCCGGTGGGCGAGTTGTCGTCGTGCCCGATCCAGACAACCGCGAGGTGGCTGCCTGAAAAACCTGCAAACCAACTATCGCGATAGTCGGAAGAGGTTCCTGATTTGCCTGCAACGACCAAATCTGCAGGCAAGTACGCCCGCGCACCGCGGCCGGTCCCGTGATCCATGACATGGACGAGCATGCGGTTGAGTTGATAGACAGCTGCGGGATCGGCAACGGGTGTCACCTCCAAGCCGAACGCTTTCAGCGGTTTGCCTTGCTCGTCCACGACCGCGCGGACCGCGCGAAGCGGTGCATTGAATCCGCCATTGGCCAGAGAGTTATAGAGCTGTGCGACTTCGAAAGGCGAAACATCCACAGCCCCGAGCAATACCGAAGGAAGTTGTGGTGGCGCTTCCGGCAATCCGAGCTCCTGAAATTCACGCGTAACTTCAGGCAGACCGACCTCCATGCCCAGCCGCACGGTTGCAAGGTTGAGTGACTGCGCGAGTGCACGTACCAAGGGCACCGGTCCGTAGTATTGCTCGGAGATGTTCTGTGGCCGCCAAGTGCGATTGTTCGAGAGTTTCACTTCTACCGGCCCGTCTTCAATGATAGATGCTGCGTGAAATCGGCCTGATTCCACGGCAGCCAGATAAATGACGGGCTTTACCAAGGAACCAATCGAACGCTTCGCATCCAGAGCTCGATTGAATCCTTCGAAGCTCGCGTTGCGTCCGCCTACTATGGCGATGACCTCACCGTTCTGAGGCGACGTTACGACGACCACGCCTTCCAACGGCACATTCGATTTCCGTTTGCGTGCTTTTTCGAGGCGATCCAGCTCTTGCGTCAGCGCCCGCTCTGCTTGGTTCTGCGCGAACGGGTTGAGCGTGGAGAATATCCTCAGACCGGCCTCGGTCAGATCTTCCTCGCGGTAATCCCGTCGTAATGTTCGACGTACGAGATCCAAGAACGCCGGATAGTAGCCACCTGCAAGAGTGGTTGAGCTCACGACACCGAGCGGTTGCTTGATTGCCTTTTGCGCGTCCGTCGATTCGATGACGCCATGCTCGGCCATCAACTTCAACACCATATCTCGTCGCGCGCGCACACGCTCTGCGTGACGCCGTGGATCGTAGTAGGACGGACCGCGCACGATCGCCACGAGCAACGCAATTTCGTGCAGCTGCAATTCGGCCGCCGGTTTGCCGAAATAGAATTGACTGGCTAGTCCGAAACCGTGAACCGCACGCCGGCCATCTTGGCCTAAGTAGATTTCGTTGATGTACGCATTCATCAAGTCCTGTTTCTCGAAATGGATTTCCAACAGGACGGCCATCATCGCTTCTTCGAGCTTGCGGCCGAATGTACGACGACTATCTAGGAAGTAACTCTTGACGAGTTGCTGAGTAAGTGTTGAACCACCTTGTTGAATTTGCCCGGCACGCAGATTGACGAATGCTGCTCGCATGATGGCGCCCAAATCCACGCCATGATGAGTGTCGAACTTGCGGTCTTCCACCACTTTCAATGCAGCGGGAAGCAATGGCGGAACTTCTTCGGGCGTGACGATTACCCGATCTTCGCCATGGATCGGAAAGATGCTACCGATCAACAGAGGATCGAGACGAAAGATCGGCACATCCTCGCCGCTCGCATTCGTCATGTCCTGAATGCCTTGTGCATTTGCAGCGATGGAGATTTCCTGAGACTCCTGCAAACCATCGAAGAACTGAAAGCGGCGGCTCACGAACGTGATGCGAGAGCCGCGACGCTCGTAGCTGCCCGCATCGCTCGCCTCGGCTGTGCGCCGATAACCGAGCCGCTGCAGCTCTCGTTCCAGCGAATCCGCAGTGAGTGGTAGGCCGACGTACAGCTCTGTCGGTTCGGCGTACACCTGTGCAGGCAAAGTCCATCGTCGCCCTTCGAACTGAGCGGTGATCTTGCGATCGAGATGAAAGATCCAGGCGAGTAGTGCAAGCAGCGCGACGCCGAAGACGAGCGCGACGCCGGTCCAGATCTGTTTTCTATATTTTCTGAAAGTCTTTGAAACCCGCATGCTTCATCCGCAATCTGCAGTCGTCGGTGAGCGGCGCATCAGGCAGACGGCGGCCGTCGAGCTCACTTGCGCCAAAATGTGCGCGATACCAGCACGAGCAGCGGAAAGACTTCCAAGCGCCCCAACAGCATCGCCAAGATGCAAATCCATTTGCCGATATCGGTGAGCGAGGTGAAATTCGTCGCGACCGCTGCGAGCCCGGTGCCCGTATTCGTCATGCAAGCGGCAATCGCCGAAAACGCCGTCACCTGATCCACACCCGTCGCGAGTAACGAAACCATCAGAATGCCGAACGCGACGACGTAAACGGCGAAGAACCCCCACACCGCGTTGATCACTCTCGTATCGATAGGTTTGTCACCGAGTTTCACCGGCAGTTCCGCGTTTGGGTGCACCAACTGCGCAACTTCACGCTGGCCCTGCTTCCAAAGCAGCAGCCAACGCACGATCTTCATGCCGCCCGAAGTGGAACCGGCGCAGCCGCCGATGAATGCCGAGAGGATCAGGATGACCGGCAGCGCGCCGGGCCAATGAGTGAAGTCATCGGTCACGAATCCCGACGTCGTTTGCATGGCAACGGCATGAAAGAGGGCAAGTCTCAGCGCCTCGCCCGGCTCGTGAACATATCGGCTCAGCCACAACACTAAGGTGTAAAGAAGGATGCTGACGAGCAGGATCCGCACGTACGCCTTGAATTCAGGATCTCGAAAGTAGTTGCTGACTCTGCGATGCCGCCACGCAAGAAAATGCAACGAGAAGTTCACCGCGCCGATGAACATGAAAACGATTGCGATCAGCTCGATGAGCACGCTATCGAAGTAACCGATGCTCCCATCCCGCGTCGAGTTTCCGCCCGTGGAGACGGTGGTAAAGCTATGGGTGAGCGCATCGAACGCCGACATGCCCGCACTCCAGTACGCGATCGCGCAGGCGGCAGTGACAGCCAGATAGATGATCCAGAGTGCTTTGGCTGTCTCGGTAATGCGCGGTGTGAGTTTCGAATCCTTGACCGGGCCGGGCGTTTCAGCCCGCAGCAGCTGCATCCCTCCGACTCCCAGCATCGGCAGAAGGGCGACCGCCAAGACGACGATACCGATGCCTCCCAGCCATTCGATCTGACTGCGATAGTAGAGCACCGAGATAGGCAGATCTTGCAGCCGAGGGAAAATGATCGCGCCGGTGGTCGTGAAACCTGAAACCGCTTCGAAGATTGCGTCCGTGAACGCCATATCCAAGCGGCTGGATAGGAGCAAGGGCGCCGCACCGGCGCCGCCGAGCACGATCCAGAACAACGCGACCACCAGGAAGCCGTCGCGCAGCCGCAGTTCACGTTGTTCCGTGCGCACCGGCCACCAAACCGACAATCCAACGAGGGCCAGCGCAAGCGATGCTTCCAAGAACGGGTGCCAGTTGCCGTCCTGGTAATAGAGCCCCACAAGCATCGGCGGCAGCATGGTCAGGCTGAACAACATCAGCAATAGGCCGAAGATGCGTTGGACGACGGGCAGGTTCATGCAAATGGCCTGCGGCTTGCGTAGCTTTCTTGTGCGAGGGGCACCCGAGGGTACAGAGCAGCCGGCTCATCGCAGCCGTGCTGAAAATTCGACCCGCAGGCCGCAGGCCACACGCCGCAGGCCTTCACGATCATCTGCCTTTTCTTCTCGGAATATCGAAAAGCCGCTCGACCGCTTCGATCTGACGGCGATCGGTCAAGAACAGAATGACGTGATCGTCACGCTGGATCACCGTGTCGTGGTGCGCGATCAATACTTCGTTGCCGCGGACGATTGCACCGATCGTGGTGCCTTCAGGCAGTGCAATGTCCTCCAGCCGCTTACCTATCACTCGGCTATCGCCTTGAGTACCGTGAGCAATCGTCTCGAGGGCTTCGGCGGCACCCCTTCTGAGCGAGTGAACGCGGACGACATCGCCCCGTCGCACATGGGCGAGCAACGAACCGATAGTGACTTGTTGCGGTGAAAGCGCGATGTCGATTGAGCCGCTCTCCATTAGCTCTGCATACGCCGGCCGATTGATGAGCGCCATCACTTTGTTGCAGCCCAGCCGTTTGGCCAACATTGCGGACAAGATGTTCGCTTCTTCGGCATTCGTGACTGCCACGAACACATCCGCGCTGTCGATGTTTTCCTCCAGCAACAATTCTTCATCGGCGGCATCGCCATTGAGCACGATCGTGTTGCCGAGTTGCTCGGAGATACGACGTGCGCGGCGCGGATCGCGTTCGATCAGCTTCACCTGATGTTCGTTCTCCAAACGTTGCGCTAGGCGAAAGCCGATATTGCCGCCCCCGGCGATGACGATGCGTTTGACCGGACCTTCCAGTCGCTGCATCTCCTTCATTACCAGATGGATGTCTTCCGCCGCAGCGATGAAGAACACCTCATCGCCATGTTCGACCAGCGTGTCGCCTTCCGGCTTGACGCTCTGACCGCCGCGGTAGATAGCGGCAACTCGTGCATCGTGGCCTTGAATGTGGGATGCGAGTTGTTTCAACTGCTGGCCGACGAGTGCTCCGCCGCGCCGTGCGCGAACGCCGACGAGCCGTGCGCGGCCTTCGGCAAAATCTAGCACCTGTAAGGCGCCGGGATGCTCGATCAATCGCACTACGTGCTCGGTGACGAGTTGTTCGGGGCTGATCGTGACATCGACACAGAACGCAGGATCTTCCTGTCCAAAAAGCTTCGCGTGGCGTGCATAGTCCGAGGAACGGATGCGCGCGATGCGAGTCGCTTGTCTATTGAATAGCGTCGCAACGATGTGACACGCGACCATGTTGACTTCATCGCTGTTGGTCAGCGCGATTACGATGTCGGCGTCGCGCGCACCGCAGGCTTCGAGCGTGCTTGGATATGCACCGTTACCCACGACCGTGCGAATGTCGATACGGTCTTGCAGGTCGCGCAGCATTTCATCATTGAGGTCCACGACCGTCACTTCGTTCGCTTCTTCGCGCGCAAGGTGATAAGCCGCCGTTCGCCCCACTTGGCCGGCGCCGAGGATGATGATCTTCATAGCGGCGAGCACGCCGCGAGGTAGGCTGTAGCCGGAAAGAAGCGGATAGCGGATAGCGGATAGCGGATCGTCAGAGGCGCTGCCGCGCTTTTGCGTCGATCCGGCCGCGGATTCTTATTCTCTGACTTGCAGCCCAAAGCCCACAGCCCGCCTTCTCGTCCTCGTCTCATACCGGCTCCAAATTGGCATATGCAAGCATGAGCCACTTCGTTCCTTGACGTTCGAAATTCACTTGGACGCGCGCATGACTGCCCTGCCCTTCGAGATCCAGGATGATGCCTTCACCGAACTTGCCATGCCGTACTCGCTGACCTAGGCGCATGCCGCTGTCGGATACTTCCTCTTCCATCCCGTGTCTACGCGGGGCATAGACGGGTCGCGAGATGTGGATGCGCGGACGGATCTCTTCGATGAACTCGGTTGGGATTTCCTTGATAAACCTAGAAGGCGCGCCGTAGCTATCCACGCCATGCAAACGCCGCTGCTCCGCGTAGGTGAGAAACAATTGTTTCATCGCGCGTGTGGTGCCGACATAACAAAGGCGGCGCTCTTCCTCGAGTCCATCGATGTCCGTTACGGAACGGGTGTGCGGGAACAGCCCATCCTCCATCCCACACAAGAACACCACTGGAAACTCCAGGCCTTTTGCTGAATGCAGCGTCATCATCTGCACGCTGTCTTCCCAAGCGTCGGCTTGCTGCTCACCGGATTCCAAAACGGCGTGCGAGAGAAAATTCGCAAGCGGCGGCATCTCCGCGCCTTCTTCCGGCTCGAAGCCGCGCGCGGCGCTGACCAATTCGTTCAAGTTCTCCACCCTGGCTTCGCCACGATCGCCACGATCTTGCTGGTAATAGGGAATCAGTCCGCTCACCTGAATCACGTGATCGACTTGTTCGTGCAAAGGCAGATTGCGCGTTTGCTGATCCAGTTGTTCGACCAATAAAAGAAATGCGTGCAGGCTCTGACCGCCGCGCGCGCCCAACTCACTCATGCAGGCGCCAGCGGCTTGCCACATCGGGCATGCATTCGCCCGCGCGTAGTTGCGCACGATGTCCATGCTCTTCACACCGATGCCGCGTGGCGGCAGGTTGACGACGCGCTCGAAGGATGAGTCGTCCGATCTATTGAAGATCAGACGCAAGTAGGCGAGTGCATCTTTGATCTCGGCGCGTTCGAAGAAGCGCAAACCTCCATAAACACGATAAGGAATGCGTGCCGAGAGCAATGCTTCTTCGAACGTACGGGATTGCGCATTGGAGCGATACAGAATCGCGCAGTCGCTCCGATTGCCGCCCCGATTCGTCCACTCGCGGATGCGATTGATCACGAAGTCGGCCTCATCACGCTCGTTGAATGCCGCGTATAGCTTGACCGGCTCGCCTTGTTCTCCGCTGGTCCACAGGTTCTTGCCGAGGCGGCCGTTGTTGTTGCTGATCAGTGCATTCGCCGCCGCCAAGATGTTGCCGGTCGAGCGATAGTTTTGCTCGAGCCTGAACATCTGCACGTTCGGATAATCGCGCCGAAAAGTCTGAAGATTCTCCACGCGAGCCCCGCGCCAGCGATAGATCGACTGATCATCATCGCCCACGGCAAAGGGCAGGCCTTCCGGACCGCTCAGGATCTTCAGCCAGCGGTATTGAATTGTGTTCGTGTCTTGAAACTCGTCGATCAACACGTGTCGGAACCGGCTGCGATAGTGCGCGAGCACATCGGGACGATCTCGCCACAGTTCGTAGGCGCGCAGCAGCAACTCGGCGAAATCCACCATGCCGCCGCGTTCGCATTGCTCTTGATACGCTTCATAGAGATTGATGAATTGGCGCCGCGTCGGGTCGCCGTCATCCTTCAGGTCTTTCGGACGCAGACCATCGTCCTTGCGTGCATTGATGAACCACATCACCTCTTTGGGCACCCACCGCGCTTCATCCAAGTTCATCGATTTCAGCAGTTTTCGAATCTGACGAACCTGATCCTCGGAATCGATGATCTGGAATGCTTGCGGAAGATTCGCTTCACGCCAATGCAGCCGTAGCAGACGATGAGCGATACCGTGGAACGTGCCGATCCACAGCGGTGCTCGGTGCAGCCCGAGCATTGTCTCGATTCGCCCGCGCATCTCGCCTGCCGCCTTATTGGTAAAGGTCACAGCGAGAATGCCGTGAGGCGAAGCACCTTCGACTTGGACCAGCCACGCAACACGATGCGTGAGCACACGCGTTTTGCCGCTCCCCGCGCCGGCTAACACCAGTGTGGGTGCGAGCGGCGCTGTGACGGCTGCGCGCTGCGCATCGTTCAGACCCTCCAAAAGACTCGAGACATCCATCCAGCTATTGTAGCCTGCAGGCCTCGAGGTCACGAGCCGTACGATATGCCGCCGTCGCCGTCGGGCGCGCTTCCCGGTATCCTTTGATCGATGCCCATCCCTCCGAGCACAAGTTCGCAGCAGCCGCAAATCGCTGTCAGAGGCGCGAGGACGAGCAATAACATGCGTAATCTCGCTATATCGCTACTTGGCATCGCATCGATGCTCGGCTCGAGCGGGTGTGAGCGTCAACCCTCGATCGAGCAAGCAAGCACACCAGCGTCAGCGACAACGGCAGAGCCGACGATCGTGCCGGAGGCGACGGATTCTGGACTTGCACTCAAGCGAGGCATCCTGGCTTTATCTGAGGAGCGGGCGCTATTCAAACCGTGCGGTAGCGCTGAGCAGTGGTGGGTTCTCGATCAAAGCCCGCAACTGCAAACGCAAGCGCTGATGGAGCAAGCTCAGAGCTCGCCTGTCGAGTTTTACATCGAGGCGTATGGGGAACGTGCCTCGGCGGCAGAAGAGCCGCAAGCGCGCGGATTCGAGCACCTGTTCGTGCTCGAGGAGATTCTCTACGCCGGCGTTCTCGGCGAGGTGCGTGGCTGCGATGCACCGGACGCAACGTACATCGTTTCAGCTCGCGGCAACGAGCCGTTCTGGCTCGCGGAAGTTTCCGCGCAGCAAGTGCTCTGGCGAAGGCCCGAGCCACCGAAGGAGATCGTGTTCGGCGCCCCGCAAACTCAAAATGCGGAAGGCGGCGTGCGCTACGCAGCCTCGCACGCGGACCATCACCTCGAATTGATCGTTCATCTACAACCTTGCCGAGACACCATGTCGGGCGAGTTCTTTGCCTACTCGGCCAAAGCCGTCTTCGACGGCAAGGAATTCAGCGGTTGTGCGCGGGTGGGGAAATAGTCGCGCTTGCGAAGCGCTGCTTTTTTGTTCCTTCGAGCGAACGCATCACCAGACCCATCGCAAGTGCCAACGCAGGATCCGTAATAGATCCACTTTGATTGGGCAGCCATAGCTGCGCGATCTCCAAGCTCAATACGCCGATGGTGACAAGGCCGATCGTGATATTAATCGGCACTTCGGCTTCGCGCAGCAGCCACAGCAGGGCGGTGAACATGAACAACCGGCCGAGCATCGCCGTCCAGTCGACTGAATCCAACACGGCGCTCGGATTGAGATCAAACCAGACGAGAAACGGCCACAGATCGAAGCGTTTCGCCTCACCTGCGAAATCGAATGGCGCGAGCCCTTCCATGACGAGCACGGCAGCCAGACCAATGATCAACAAAGCATTGCGCACCGTTGGAGTCATGCGATGCATGACCACGAGCAGAGGCAACAACAACAACAGCGCGAGCAACTCATCGGCGACGAAGCTTTGATTCGCGACAACCAGCCGCGCAGCGAGCACTGCAGCAATAACGAGCAGCAATGCTTCCAAGCGGCGTGAGCGGCGCACCAGCGATGCGAGCGCCTGATTCACGACCAGCCAACAGATGAGATAGATAACGACGGCGACGGCGTCCCAGTGGGGCTCGAATAACGGGCGCAGCGCTGCTTTAAGTTTCCCTAAATCCCATTGTGGCAAGAAGGGTGCTGATCGAAAGATCAACCACATACCGACGACCAGTGCGGCACCGGGATCTCGCGTCGGTAGTTCTTCGCGTGTGGGCAGATGCATCAAGCGCGCGACTGCCCGCCAGAGCAAGCCACCTGCAGCGCCAAGCGAGGCGCCCAGCGTATTCAACGCCAAGTCCTTGAGACTCGGTACGCGAGCCGAAACGTAGACCTGCGCAACCTCGATCATCAACGACAGGACAGCGCCCATCAACGTCGCAACGAGGAGCGAGGCGCGCTTACCGACGCGGTGGTTAAGCCATAGAAAAGCGCAGAAACCGAAAGGCAAATACAGCAACACATTCGCGATCCGGTCGCTTTTTCCGGCCCGCGCCCACGAAAGTTTCTCCAGGGCTTCAAACAGGCCACCGTCAATAGCATCTGCTTTGAAGTTGAACGGGTACAACGAGCCATACACGATCAGAGCGACGACCGCGATGAGCAACCAGGGGATCAGCGATCGCTGGTGTCTCATGCCCTAGGCGAACCGCGAGCTACAGATGGAAGCTTGAGCTGCAACACGAAAAGCGCCATCTGGATGTTTCGCTACAATCCCCAGCCTCCGGCTTCCAACCGGATCCTGAAGTAGTGATCCACCAACAATCCCGCAAACAACAACGCGAGATACTTGATCGAGAACGCAAAGGTCTGCATCGGTAAACGAGCATCGCTGCGGATTTTCAGCTGGTATGCGCGGTACAAAAAGAATCCGCCCAACACCATCGCGACCACCAGGTAGATCAGTCCGCTCATGCCGGTGAGATAGGGCAACATGGTCACGACCACCAGCAGGATCGTGTACAGCAAGATATGCAAGCGCGTGAACTCCGAGCTGTACGCAACCGGCAGCATCGGAATGCCGGCCTTTGCATATTCGTCACGGCGTGCAATCGCCAGCGCCCAAAAGTGCGGAGGCGTCCAAGTAAAGATGATCAAGAACAACAACAGCGAATAGGGATCGACGCTCCCGGTCACGGCCGTCCATCCCAGAACCGGGGGCGCCGCGCCCGCCGCACCACCGATCACGATGTTCTGTGGCGTCGCGTGCTTCAGCCAAACGGTGTAAACGACCGCGTAGCCGATTAGAGAACAAAAGGTGAGCACCGCGGTGAGTACATTGACCCAGGCAGCGAGCAACACCATCGACAACACCGCAAGCATGCCCGCATACGCGAGTGCCTGACGTTCATTCACGTGTCCTGTCGGCAGCGGACGATTACGCGTGCGTGCCATCTGCGCATCGAAGCGACGATCCAAAACGTGATTGATCGCCGCAGCAGAGGATGCTGCCAGTGCGATGCCCAACGTGCCGAAGATCAACGCATTCAGCGGGGGCCAACCTGGAGCGGCCAAAAACATGCCGGCAACCGCCGTGAACATGATGAGCAGCACGACTCGCGGCTTACCGAGTTCGTAGAAATCACGCCAACTCGCGTGCTGTTGAATGGACGAGGTTTCCACGATGAGACAGGATCGGACTGCGAGGAAAAGAGTCAGGTCTCGAGGATTCTACATGGCGAACCCTCGCGACGCTCAAGGAGACAGAAACGCTGCGGGAAGCGGCATTACGACGCACCGATTGCAGATGCGCGCGTCAACCTTAACAGGCGCACGGTCGCAACTATCAGCAACGCGGCGACCGCGTTGTGGGCGGTTGCGAGCGCTAGCGGCAACGCACGCATCACCATGATCGGCCCTAGGATCAGCTGACATAGCAAAAATAAGCCAAGGAGAACGCCGGCCTGGCGCAACGCCGGATTGCTCTCTTGTCTGACCGCCGCGATGCTCAGCATTCCGAGGATCACTGCGGCCACGATCGCACCCAGCCGGTGGACGAAGTGGATGGCCACGCGAGCAGGATGATCGAGCACGCCGCCCTCATAGTCGATACCAAGCCCTCGCCACAGCACGAAAGCATCTTCGACGTCCATCTCGGGCCAGAAACTGTTCTGACACGTTGGAAAATCCGGGCAGGCAAGTGCCGCATAGTTGCTGCTGGTCCAGCCGCCTAGCGCGATCTGCAGTGCGAGCACGATCAGTCCTGCGCCCGCAAGGGCGCGCAGACGAGGATTTACTTGCGAATTAGAGCCACTGGGCGAGGCCGGTCTCGCCGGAGTCATTGCGAGCCACGTCAACAAGGCGAGCGTCAGTAATCCGCCCAGCAGATGCAGGACAACGATCAGCGGCTTCAACAAAAGCGTTACGGTCCACATTCCGAGCAGGCCCTGCAGGATCACCAGTCCAACGAGCGCGATGGGCAACGCAACGGGTTGCTGCGGATCCTTGCGATTGGCAATGGCGATACCCGCCAGAATCAGAATGACGAATCCCAATGTCGAGGCGAAATATCGGTGGACCATTTCCTTGTGCGCTTTCGCGTGCTCGAAGGGCCGTTCGGGAAAGGCGCTTGCGATCTGCTCCAGGTTGCGTGCCGCACTCTCGACCGTGAGATGTCCATAGCAACCAGGCCAATCAGGGCACCCTAAACCCGCGGCACTCAATCGCACCCAAGCGCCGAGCACGATTACGACAAAGGCTAGGCAGGCGGCAGCGAAAGCAAGACGACGAAACAAAGTGGGGGTAGACGTCATTTCTCGGATCGAGACTCGTTCTCTCTCTCTTCTATACTGATTGGACCGATTCGGGCTGTAGCTTCTCTGTCAACCGATGTGAGAGAGCTTCAACAGCTTCTTCAAGTCCACCAAGAGCCCTTTCGGTTCAGCCTCGCGTGGGTAGCTCATCATCAGATTTCCCAAAGGATCCACGATATAGATGCGGCCGGCTTCGGCCAACGGCTCCCGCGTTGCGTTCTGGAAAACTTCGCTCACTTCGGCAGCGCTCGCCTCATCCAGCTTTCCGATGAGCAGGCCAGCATGCTCCGCTTGTAGATAAGATCGGTCGCAGCAGTGATCGGTCGCAAGAAACAAGCGCTGCACTCGCGGCAGATCATCGTTCAGCGCTAGTCGAGTTTGGCGCATGAGAATGAGTGCCTCGTGACAACGAGCGTCGCATGTGCCCGAACCCACATATACGAGCGTCCATTTTCCCTTCCATGTCGATGCCGGCAGTTCGCCGTCGATGGATGGCAGTGATGCGGCGGGCACAGGCCGCGGCGGATGGATCAATTCGCCATGATTCGTCTGACCAGAGGGCATCCACCCCTCCACTCCATAGTAAAGAATGAAGGCAATGACGAGAGGAGCGAAGAACACAGCAACCAAAATCCAGATCTGCCCGCGAGGGCGCGCAGTGTCGACAGGGTTCGGGTCGGATGGTTTGGATG
Organism: Steroidobacter sp.; assembly: GCA_025929585.1. Lineage (GTDB taxonomy): Bacteria > Pseudomonadota > Gammaproteobacteria > Steroidobacterales > Steroidobacteraceae > Steroidobacter. Next base: position 20,208 of record JAICPY010000004.1, on the reverse strand, counting down.
ACATTTGATTCATGATGTGAGTTGCCCGAAGCATGTCAGACAACGCCAAGAAGTAGTGCGAGCTTTAGTTGGGCGATTCGCGTTTGAAGCTCAGAAGAAGGTAGATGATGATGGCGCAAGCGCCGAAGGCAAACCACTGCACGGCATATCCGAGATGTCTTTCCGACCCTAAACGAGCCTTCGTGTTCCATGTGCGCTCGAATCCATCGGGCTGCGAAGAGTCGAGCAGCAAGATTCGGGTTAACAACTCAGACCCCACGGCAGCTTCGAGTTGCGCATGCTCCGGAAAATTCAGGACACGAGGCCACCGCTCGCCGTCTTGCTCTTGTCCCTCGCCGAGTCTCAATCCTGGCCGCGGCAATTCATCTATCTTGCCGCTGATCGTTCGCTCATCTTCGGCAACCTCCAATGAAGGCAACGTAGAGCGGCGATCGCCCATCGGGATCCAGCCGCGATCCACGAGCAACATGACTTCATCATCCAAGATAAACGGGGTGAGTACTCGATACCCGGGTCGCCCCTGGGCGGAGGGCATGTTGTCGAGCAGAATCTGATGATCGCTATCGAACCGGCCGGCGACGCGAACCTGCTGATACCGAGGCAGAGACTCCGCATTATTCGCAGTCATTGTGAGCGTAGTTTGCTGACCGCGAGCAAACGTGGTTTCGAGCGCTTCTTTTTGCGCAGCTCGATTGAGTTGCCATAATCCAAGCTGAACGAAGATCGCTACGCCGACAAGGGTTAGGACGGTGCCGACCAGCGAAGGTGCGAAGCGCCGATTTGCGAAACGAATTGGCAAGATATACTGCTACGGGCGGTTCGTCGTTCTTTCGGTAAGCAGACGAATCATCGATATACGGCTAGCGATTCCCATACGACAAGCCACCCATCCATGACTCTGATCAAACTGCTCATTGTCGGCTGCTTGCTGGCTATTGTCGTAAGCCTCGGCTCCGGCCTGTTTCACCTCGTCAATGACAAAGGTGAATCGAAGAAGATGGTAACGGCGTTGACGATCCGTATCGCGCTATCGGTCGCCCTGTTCATCCTGCTGTTCATCGCCTGGTCGCAGGGAATGATTACGCCGCACGGCCTCGGAAGGTAGAAGGGGGTAATGATTAGGGGGTAGGGGGTAGTCAGACTAGACAACGGTGTTGTTCCGTTCTTTGTTCTTACTATCCCCTACCCCCTAGTCATTACCCCCTTCTTCCCGTCACAACCAGTACACGAAGATAAACAACCCCAACCACACTACGTCGACGAAGTGCCAATACCAGGCAACACCTTCGAAGGCGAAGTGATGCGTCGGAGTGAAGTGGCCGCGCAAGCAGCGGATCCAAATCACCGTGAGCATGATTGCACCGACCGTGACGTGAAAGCCGTGGAAGCCAGTCAACATGAAGAAGGTCGAACCATAAATTCCTGAGCCCAGCGTGAGGTTCAGGTGTTGGTACGCTTCCATGTATTCCTCGGCTTGCAGGAACACGAACGTAAAGCCCAGCAGGAAGGTGAGCGCCAAGAACACGTTCAACATTCCGCGCTTGCCGGCCTTCAACGCATGATGGGCGATCGTGATCGTCACACCTGAGGTCAACAAAATCGCAGTGTTGATAGCGGGCAAGCCGAATGCCGGAATCGTTTCGAAATCACCGCCCACATCGCCCGGACCGTTTGTTGGCCACGCGGCTTCGAAATTGTCCCACAGCAGGTAGTTCGTAAATACTTTGACGCCCTCACCTCCAAGCCAGGGCACTGAATACTGCCGGGCGTACCACAGCGCGCCGAAGAACGCCGCGAAGAACATGACCTCGGAGAAGATGAACCACATCATTCCCATGCGGAAGGAACGATCGACGGCTTCGTTGTAAAAGCGGTTTTCGCTTTCCTTGATCACGGTGCCGAACCAGCCGGCGAACATGAACGCAACGAGCAACAGCCCCACGCTGAAGAGGACTGGCCCAGAAGAGCTTTCGTTGATCCACAAAGCAGCGCCGAGCACGGTCGTGAACAGCGAGACCGAGCCGATGATCGGCCACGGACTGCCGTGAGGCACGTAATACTTGTCAGCCGGCGCGTGTGTGGTGTGTGCGTGAGCCATGGTCGAAAACGATCCTATAGTTCTATCAACGATTAACTAGAAGGCGATAGGGGGACGGGCGATAGGGGATAGTCAGAGTTCGGACTCAGTATTCTGTACCATCCCCTATCGCCTATCCGCTATCCGCTTCCCTCTTTCGCATCATACATCGCATACCCCAGTGTCAGCCGATCGATGGTCGCAGGGAGTTTCGGGTCTACGATGAAGCGGACCGTGAACTCGCGACTCTGCTCGGCTTCGAAGGCTTGCGGCGTAAAACAAAAACACTCGGTCTTCTGAAAGTACTGCGTCGCCTGCAGCGGCGAGATACTCGGAATCGCCTGCGCAATCACACTATGTGCACGCAGGTTCTGCGTGTGGAAATGCGCCTCGTACAGTTTGCCGGGCTGCACTTCCATCGATCTAACCGCGGGAGAAAATTCCCACTTGCCGACCGTAGGAGCCGTCGAGATGAACTCCACTGTCACCAATCGATCGGTAACCGGCGACTCGATCACTTCGCTGGCCTCGGCGAGCCTTGATCGATTGCCGTAGCCGGTGACGTCGCAAAGCACGTCATATAGCGGCACTAATGCGAAACCAAACACAAAGCTGCCCGCGGCAAAGAGCCAAAGGCCTCGAGTTAAGCTTCGGTGATTTCGTTTAGTCACTGCGTTGTGACGAGTGGCGAGTGACGAGTGAGAGCAAGAAGAATAACAAGGCGCTTCTGTTTTCTTGCTGGTCACTCGTCACCCGTCACCCGTCACTCCTCCTCAACTTCCTCTCATCACGCTCATCGCGATGAAACCAAGGTAGACCGACAGCGCCAGCAGCCCAAGCCACAAGGCGGTGCGGCGGACGCGACGTTTGCGATCGGGATCATTCAACGCGGCGGCCACGGTTACTTCACTTCAGGGGCGACTTCGAAGCTGTGATACGGCGGCGGTGAGCTCAAGGTCCATTCCAGACCATGAGGCATTCCGCTGTCCCACACTTTGTCGGTGGCTTTGACCCCGCCACGTACCGACTGCCAAATCACAGCTACCAGAAGCAGCTGCGAGAGACCGAAGCCAAAGGCTCCAATCGAGGACACCATGTTCCAATCGGCGAATTGAGTGTTGTAGTCCGGAATACGTCGCGGCATACCTGCGAGGCCCAGGAAGTGCTGAGGGAAGAACAGCACGTTGACAAAGATCGTCGAGGCCCAGAAATGGGCCTTGGCGAGCGCGTTGTTGTACATGTGCCCCGTCCACTTCGGCAGCCAGTAATACACGGCGGCCATGATGGCAAACACCGCGCCCGGCACTAGCACGTAGTGGAAGTGCGCGACGACGAAGTACGTGTCGTGATACTGGAAGTCCGCAGGCACGATCGCCAGCATCAACCCTGAGAACCCGCCGATCGAGAACAGGAACAAGAACGAGAGCGCGAACAGCATCGGTGGCTCGAACGAAAGCGAGCCCTTGTACATCGTCGCGGTCCAATTGAAGACCTTCACACCGGTGGGTACGGCGATCAGCATCGTTGCCAGCATGAAGAACATCTGCCCCGCAAGCGGCATACCGACCGTAAACATGTGGTGCGCCCACACGATGAACGATAGGAAGGCGATCGAAGCAATCGCATACACCATTGCGTCGTAGCCGAACAATCGCTTCCGCGAGAACGTCGGGATGATCTCCGAGACGATGCCGAACGCCGGCAAAATCATGATGTACACCTCTGGGTGTCCGAAGAACCAGAAGATGTGTTGATACATGACGGGATCGCCGCCGCCTGCGGCTTCGAAGAACGTAGTGCCGAAGTAGTGGTCGGTGAGAAGCATCGTCACGGCACCCGCGAGCACCGGCATCACGGCGATCAGCAGGTATGCCGTGATCAACCAGCTCCAGGTGAACAACGGCATCTTCAACAGTGACATGCCGGGAGCGCGCATGTTCATGATCGTGACGATCACGTTGATGGCGCCCATGATCGAGGAGGCGCCCATCAGGTGAACTGCAAAAATCATCAGCGGGAATGCATCGCCGGTTTGTAGCACGAGCGGCGGATACATCGTCCAGCCGCTGGCAGGAGCTCCGCCCTCGACGAACAACGTAGACAACAACAGTGTGAACGCGAACGGCAGGATCCAGAAGCTGAAGTTATTCATGCGCGGCAACGCCATGTCCGGTGCCCCGACCTGCAGAGGAATCATCCAGTTTGCAAGACCGACGAAGGCCGGCATGACCGCACCGAAGATCATGACGAGCGCATGCATCGTGGTCATGGAGTTGAAGAACATCGGATTGACCAGCTGCAGCCCGGGCTGAAAGAGCTCGGCGCGGATGATCATGGCCATCGTCCCGCCGACGAAAAACATTGTCAGGCTGAACAGCAAATACATCGTGCCGATGTCTTTGTGATTGGTCGCGAACACCCACCTGCGCCAGCCCTTCTCGGGACCGTGATGATCGTGGGCATCGTGATGTGTGTCGGCCTGATGGCCTGCGTGCGTATGAACAGTGCTCATGAAACTTACTCCGCGCGGGCGACAGTCGTGGTCGCCGAGGCATTATCGGATTGCGAATCGATCGCGGCAGGTTGAGCTGCCGGTGCATCGCCCGCTTGCTGCGCCTGTAACCAGGCGTCGAAGTCTTGCTTGGATTTCACTTCAACGACCACCGGCATGAAGGCGTGATCGTATCCGCACAGCTCCGCGCATTGGCCGCGATAGATGCCGGGCTCAGTAGCGCGGAACCAAAGCTCGTTGACGAAACCGGGATAGGCATCCTTCTTCATGCCGAACGCCGGCACCCACCAGGCATGAATCACATCGCTGGAGGTCAGCAGAATCCGGATTTTCGAATCCACAGGAACGACCAGGCGCTTGTCGACTTCCAACAAGTAGTTCTCCACGCTCGTCGGGTCGATGCCTGAGTTCAATTGGCGGGCCGCGTCGCTGTCGCGCGAGATGCGCGAGAAGAAATTGACGTTGTGATCGATGTAGTCGTAATGCCACTGCCACTGATAGCCGGTGACTTTGACGCTGAGGTCCGAGCCGCGCATATCCTCGATCTTGATCAGCGTTTCCGCCGCCGGGATCGCCATGCCGACGAGGATTGCGATGGGGATGACGGTCCACACGACTTCGACTTTGGTGCTGTGATCGAAAGTGGCGGGAATGGCACCTTTAGAGTGCCGGAATTTCACGATCGAGTAGATCATGGCGCCGAACACCACCACGGCGATCAACACGCAGACCCAAAAGATCAGCATATGTAAGCCGTGAATCTCGCGGCTCAGCTCTGTCACGCCGACTGGCATGTTCAGTTCCCAGGCTGCGAACGCCGCTCCGGCTGGCAAGCACGCTGCGATTGCTGCCGCGGCGCATTTCAGGATCTTCAACATTTGCGACATTGCTCCCGAGTACATCGTTCTTCCGAGCGTCGCGCCGTCTACCGGCCGCGCCGCATTCGCGGTGCCGCTTGTTGTGGACCGCAGTTCATCGCCGCGCTTAACTCAAAGCGCGGGCGATTCGTTCACATTCCCGACCAGTTGCTTGAGACGAACCGCGAGATTGCGGCGCTCATCCTCCGTGAGAAACCGGCCCACCTCACAGGCGCGGCCATGAGACTCGATCAGGAGTCGACTAGGATGAAGCGCTGCCAGCGGGGCGTGGAGTGTAACCCTCGCCCAATGCCGAGGAAATACTGCCTGTCGATCGTTGCCGCGTTCGCGGTGCGTAACGGTCACCGTCTCAGTGGTAACCGCAATCGTCTCGGAGATCATTCCAGAACGTATCGAGCATCCCAAAGCCCAGATCAGCGCGAGAATTTCGAGCACGGCAAAGACCAGCACCGGCCAATAACCGTACACCGTACAGTAGATCGCGACAGCAAACGTACCGGCAGCGACAGACGCCACGACTCGACGGGCGCCGCGGGGATTGAGGGATCGATGCGGATGCAGCTCTACCACGCAGATGCCGGGAGCCTCCGGCAAGAGGCCCGGGCTCCCAGCGGCGAAGGGGGCTCCGTCGGCAAAGGGCATATCAATGAGTAAAGTTGTGATTGAGCCCGCATCGTACTGGACGCCTCGAGCCTTATTCAATCTAAGTACTGGTCCTGTAAGGGTTTTCTCTCACGAACACGGAGCTTTCCCCAAGCAACGCCTAAGCGCGCGGCAGGAGAGTCGGCGGGGCGAGGGTCAAAATCGGAAAACTATACCAACGGCCGATTATTTGGCTCGGTCACTGTGCAATGATTAACTTTTAGTTTTCGATCTGCGGGTCAGACCAGCTACGGGAATTGTGAACTCTCCAGGTGCCGATCTCGGACGTATATCGGACCCCCTCCAGGCGTGGCCGTAAACCACCTCGATCGACACCGAAATTTTCTCGCCAAGGCGGCGTTGCTCGATCGCGCGCTCGACAATCCCCCATTTTTTTCGACCGAGCGGCACTCTGCGCCGCCCCGCCGTAGCGTTGGTCGCACCGCTCCCTTTCAGTTCCCGCATCAAGTCTCGAGCCGATCCGAACGTCACGGTCAATCGTTCGGTATCCATCACAGGTTCGAGAAATCCTGAGCGCATCAAAGCATCGCCCAAGTCGTGCATGTCGATGAATCGATGCACATGAGTCTGCGCGTCGATCTGCTTGAAGGCTTCGCGCACCTCGCGCAGCGTGTCGGGACCTACGCTCGTGAACGTGAAGAGTCCCTCCGGCCGAAGCACTCGAGCGGTTTCCTTGAACACCTGATCGGGATAGTTGCACCACGCGAGCATCAGATTGCTGAACACGAGATCGATCGTTCCAGAGCGCAGAGGAAGAGAATGCGCATCGCCAGCGAGTCGCCCGAACTTCTTGAAAAAGGTCTGTTCGCGGCGCGCCTCGCGCAGCATCGCAAGCGACATGTCGAGCGCCAACACTTCAGCTTTCGGATAGCGATCTTTGAGCGCGCGCGTGGATTGGCCGCTGGCCGAACCCAAGTCGAGTACGCGGGCCGGGTGGACTCGTACGAGATCCAAGCGTTCCAAGACGCGAGATCGTATCTCCGCCTGCACGACGGCGGCGCGTGCATACGCGCGGCTTGCACGATCGAACGCGCGTCGAATCGCGCGCGCTTCGAGTGAATATTCGTCGGGGGGAGCGAATTGCATTGCGGACACGATAGCGCGCGCCCGCGCGAGCGTCACTGCACGATCAGGCAGCAATTGATCCGAAATTGATAAAGCTCGCGCTCACGAAGCGGCGGCCAATCCGCAATGCTGATGTTCCGCGGAGTGCGTGCGTGGAGCTTCTGCGGTGATCCCTAAACGGTTGAACAGATCGCGGTCTTGATGCTCCTCCGGGTTCTCGGTGGTCAGTAACTTGTCCCCGTAGAAAATCGAGTTCGCGCCGGCGAGGAAACAAAGGGCTTGGGTTTCTTCGCTCATTTCGGAGCGCCCCGCGGACAATCGTACGTGCGAACGTGGCATCAGCAAGCGAGCGGCCGCGATCACGCGGACGAACTCGAGAGGCTCGATCTTCGCGGCTCCATACAGCGGCGTACCGGGCACTTGCATGAGCTGATTGATCGGCACGCTTTGCGGATGCTCCGCCAGAGTTGCCAGTGTGTGCAGCAGCTGCGCGCGATCGAGCTGCGTCTCGCCCATTCCCAAAATCCCGCCGCAGCACACGTTGATGCCGGCCGCGCGCACCGCTTCGAGCGTATCGAGGCGATCCTGGTACGTGCGAGTGGTGATGACCTTCGAATAGTGAGATTCGGACGTATCGAGATTGTGGTTGTAGTAATCGAGCCCCGCATCCTTGAGTTGCTGTGCTTGTTGCGCGTTCAGCATGCCGAGCGTGACACACGTTTCCATGCCCATCCCGCGCACGGCTTTGACCATTTCGGCGATTTGAGCTAACTGTTTCGGCTTCGGGCTTCGATAAGCCGCCCCCATGCAAAATCTTGTCGCGCCGTTCGCCTTTGCGACGCGCGCCTTCTCGAGCACAGCCTCGATGTCCATGAGCGGCTCGGACTTCAGTCCCGTCTCGAAACGAATGCTTTGCGAGCAATACGCGCAATCTTCAGGGCAAGCGCCCGTCTTGATCGACAAGAGCGTGCTGATCTGCACTTCGTTCGGATTGAAGAACTGGCGGTGGACTCGTTGGGCATGAAATAGCAAATCGGCGAAAGGCAGAGCAAGCAACGCTCGTACCTCATCCAAACTCCAATCCGTGCGCACTTCTCCGAGTCGCGATGTGTTCAGCGCAGCCTGCGGGGTCATTTGTCGAAGAACTCCGGGTTATGCGCGTGCTCACGCACTGCGCAATCGATCAAGCTCCATCGGAAAGGAGCCAGCACAACATGGACATCCAGTATTCGCAGCCCTTTGAGCGCTGTCAACCGAAGTGGCGAGGTGTGGTTGACAGCAGCTTGGCTGCCGCCGCTCGCGTACTTTGGCGATCTAGGTGCGTTTTATGTCATCGACCCGGGGCGCCATCCGCCGATTTATGCGAGCCCTGTGAGCGCGATTTACTGTTCAACACCGATTACTGCCGCATCTGTGCGCAACCCCTTGCCGAGAATGCCGGCCAATCGCGGGTCTGCGGAGGGTGTGTACGCAAGCAGCCGTTGTTCGACGCGAGCTTCGTTCCTTATCGTTACGCCTATCCGCTCGATCGGATGATCCAGCGCCTCAAATACGGCAACGACCTCAGCAGCGGGCGCGTCCTGGGACAGTGCTTCTATCAGCGACTGATCGTCGCTCGCACTGCACGGTTGCCCGAGGCACTGCTGCCCGTACCTCTGGGTATCCAACGCTTTCGTAAACGCGGCTACAACCAAGCGATCGAGCTTGCCCGACACGTCGCTAAGCGCAGTGGCATACCGCTTCGCATGGATATCGTGGCGCGAATCCGCGAGACGCAGGAGCAAGCGTCATTGCCGCGCGAGGAGCGTCGCAAGAACGTCAAGGGTGCGTTCGCGCTGATCAAGCCGCTTGCGTATGCGCACATCGCTATTCTCGACGATGTCGTGACGACCGGTACGACGGTCAACGAGATCGCGCGCGTACTGCGCCGCGCCGGCGCCGAAACGATCGAGGTGTGGGCGATCGCGAGGGCAGGAAGGAGATGAGTGACGAAGTGACGGAGTGACGGGTGACGAAGTCAGATTAAAGACGTGAGGGGGTGGCGAAGCGACGGGGTGACGAAGTCAGATAAAGACGTGACGGGGTGACGACGTCAGACCAGAAGAGACCGCCTCTAGCTTCTGACTTCGTCACCCCGTCACTGCGTCACTTCGTCACCTTCTCCACAGGTACTCCAACGCGATCCCTACGAATACCGCCATCCCGAAGTAGTTGTTGTTCAGGAAAGCGCGGAAGCAAGGCTCGGGTTTGCGTTCACGGATGAGAATCTGCTGGTAGAGAGCGAACAGTGCAGCAGCAGCCAGACCGATGCGATACCACAGGCCGAGTTGCAGCTCCTTGCCGGCAAGCCAAAGCGCAAACAACGTCATGAGCTGCATCGCGCCGACAATGAAACGGTCAGCGTCGCCGAACAGAATCGCGCTGGAGCGAATTCCAAGCTTGCGATCGTCCTCGCGATCGACCATCGCGTACATCGTGTCGTACGCCATCGTCCAGAGGAGACCGGCGATGAATAGGAGCCAAGCAAGTCGCGGGATCTCGCCTGTCTGAGCGGCGAAGACCATGGGTACCGACCACGTGAACGCGGCGCCCAGATAGAACTGAGGCAACGGAAAAAACCGCTTCATGAATGGATACGTGAGAACCAAGAAGCCGCCGATCAATGCGAGCAGCTGGGTAAGCGTATTCAGCGTTAGCACCAACCCTAAGGCAATGAACCCAAGCGCAATACATAGTGCGACAGCTTCGATCGGATCGAGTTGGCCGGTGACCAATGGCCGATCGCGCGTGCGTTGAACATGGCCGTCGATATTGCGATCCGCGTAGTCGTTCATCGCGCAGCCCGCCGAACGGGTGAGAACGACGCCGATGACGAACACGATGAACACGTGCTGATCGGGCTTGCCGTTGGAGGACAGCCAAAGCGCCCAAAGAACCGGCCACAGCAATAGCCAAATGCCGATCGGACGATTGATCCTCGTCAGCTGCGCGTATGCGCGGGCCTTCGCGCCGATCGCGGGCAGTGTCTCGGTAAAGAGCGCTGTCGAGGAAATGCGGTGCCCCAGCCAACGCAGGCGGTTTCTAAAGCTAGCCTGAGCATTCATAACTTTAGATCGTATCCGCGTTCGCTTCTATTTACTGCGCTAATGAACAGCATCATTACAACGTGCCGCAGGCCGCAAACTTATTCACACTTTCCCAAACTGCTCGCCCTTGCCGATCCATCTGCGCAGCAGCGGAGGCACGTTCTCGGCGTGTTCGGTGAGCATCCAGTCAGCCACTTTTTGTACCCTAGGCAATAGATCGGCATCGCGCATTAGATCGGCGACACGCATCTGCATCAACCCCGTCTGTTTGGTGCCGAGCAATTCCCCGGGTCCGCGTAACTCCAGGTCGCGTCGCGAGATCTCGAAGCCATCGTTCGTCGCTCGCATCACTGCGAGGCGTTCGCGTGCGATTTCCGTGAGCGGTGCTCGATAGAGCAGCACGCAAGTACTCTCTGCAGATCCGCGGCCTACGCGACCGCGAAGTTGATGCAGCTGCGCGAGCCCCATGCGTTCTGCATTCTCGATGACCATCAAGCTGGCGTTTGGAACGTCGACGCCGACCTCGATAACTGTGGTTGCGACTAGCAAGTCGATCGAGCCTTCCTTGAACTGCAACATCACCGCTTCCTTCTCGCGAGCGTGCATACGTCCATGCACCAGCCCCACCCTGACTTCCTGCAACGCCTCCGCCAGAGCGGCCGCCGTCTCCTCCGCAGCTTGTGCGGTCAGTTGATCGGACTCTTCAATGAGAGGGCAGACCCAATACGCTTGGCGGCGTTGACGGCAGGCATCGCGGATACGTACGACAACCTCGTCACGGCGATTCTCCGGAAGCGCAACAGTTTTTACCGGCGTTCGACCCGGTGGGAGCTCATCGATGATGGATACATCCAGATCGGCGTAGGCAGTCATCGCCAGCGTTCGCGGAATCGGCGTCGCGGTCATGATTAGCTGATGCGGAAAGCGCCCCGCTGCCAGCCCCTTTTCGCGCAGTAGCAACCGCTGATGAACGCCAAATCGATGCTGCTCATCCACGATCGCAAGACCCAAGCGCGAGAATCGAACGCCTTCCTGAAAAAGCGCATGGGTGCCAATGGCGATTTTTGCAGCACCGCTTGCAAGATCCTCGAGCGTGCGCTTACGCGTCGCGCCGGTGCGTTTGCCCGAAATGAACGCAAGCGGGATATCCAACGCGGCGAGCCAGTTCGCGAAATTTCGCGCATGCTGTTCGGCGAGCAATTCGGTCGGAGCCATGATGGCCACTTGAAAGCCCGCTTCCACCGCACGAACCGCTGCGAGCGCCGCGACCAAGGTCTTGCCGCAGCCGACATCACCTTGCACCAGACGCAGCATCGGGCTGGACTTGAATAAATCCGCCTCGATCTCCCTCCATGCGCGCAGCTGCGCACCAGTCGGCCGAAACGGCAGTGAAGCAATGAATTGCTCTACGAGCTCACTAGTCTTGTTCGGAAAAGCCCACCCTGGATCGCCCTGAATCTGTTTGCGTAGCAACCGCAAGCTCAATTGATGGGCGAGCAACTCCTCGAAGGCGAGCCTTCGTTGCGCGGGATGGCGCACAGCCGCGAGCAACTCGACGTCCGCATCGGGCGGCGGACGATGCACGTATTCCAACGCTTCGCGAAGCGAGGGCAGCTTCGCATCGGCCAACACCGTCGGCGGGAGCCAGTCGGTCAACGCGTGTTGTGCAACGTCTCGAAGCGCGAGCGCGGTGAGTTGTCGTAGGCGACCCTGCTGAACGCCTTCAGTCAGCGGATACATCGGCGTGAGTGCTTCTTCCGTGGTGCCGGCCTCGCTCGTCGCCACGCGTCGATACTCTGGATGGACGATTTCCCAACCCGTCGGCCCTCGACGGATTTCACCAAAGCAGCGCAGCCGTGTGCCGCGAGTCAGTGCTTGGCTTTGAGCGTTGGAGAAATGAAAGAACCGCAGCGTTAGCGAACCGGAGCCGTCCGCGATTCGGCACAACAATTGACGCCGCCCTCGGAAGGCAACTTCCGCGAGCAGGACTTCGCCTTCGATCACCGCGCGTTCGCCGCCTCGCACCGATCCGATTGGCACGATGTGTGTTCGATCCTCATATCGAAGCGGCAACAGGAATAATAGATCTTGAACCGTCGTGACATTGAGCTTGGCGAGACGCTCAGCCAATGCCTCGCCGACTCCGCGCAACGAGGTGACCGGACGATGCTCCGGTGCACTGATCGCGCGAGCTGCATTCGGCGCAGCGATAGTCTTCGCAGTGGGGCGAGTCGGTGTAGTCATGATGCCTTCCTTGGCAAGTGTAAACCGGTCAAATGGCGATGAGGTGATGAGGTGATACGGTGATGAGGTGATGACGACAGAGTAGAAAAGCCCGCAGATCCCTCTGTCGTCATCACCTTATCACTACATCACCTCATCACCAGACTTCGCAGGCCGCACGTCACTTCCGCAAGCCTCAACCGATCTCCGCGATGCAATCCATCTCAACCAGCGCGCCCTTCGGTAGCGCTGAGACTTGTATCGCCGCGCGGGCGGGATACGGCTCGCGAAAATATTCGGACATGACCTTGTTCAGAGTCGGAAAGTGACTGAGGTCAGTCAGAAACACATTCAGCTTCGTGACGTGCGAAAAATCTCCGCCGGCGGCTTTCATGACAGCCAACAGGTTTTCGAACACTCGACGAATGTGCTGCTCGATCGGACCCTGAACCATTTCCCCGGTGGTCGGTTCGAGCGGGATCTGCCCAGATAAGTAGACAGTGCTACCGACCTTCACGGCTTGAGAGTAAGCGCCGATGGCTTGGGGAGCGTTGGGAGTGGAAATGATTGTTCGAGACATGATCTGTGACTCGTGATTCGCGGGTAGCGGGTTGTAAGGGATAGTATCTTACTGATCACGAATCACGAATCACGACCCGCTGCCCTCACGCCAGCATTCTCGTGACCTTCAACACCTCTGGCATGCGGCGTAGATTCTTGATGACGCTGGCGAGATGTTTTCGATCCCGGACTTGTAAATCGAAGATCAGGGTTGATGCGTCGCCATCGCGTTCGTCGACGGCGACGTGCTCGATGTTCGTCTCGGTACTCGCAATGTTAGATGCAATCGCTGCGAGCACACCCATTCGGTTCGTTACATCGATGCGAACCTCGACGTTGAACAGCCGATCCAGATTGGGCTGCCACGTCACCGAAATCCATTTGTCTGGCTGCTTACGATAGTTGCGCAAATTGCCGCAGGCTTCGCGGTGTATGACGACGCCGCGGCCGCTGGATAGATAGCCCATGATGGGATCGTTCGGAATGGGGAAGCAGCATCGCGCATAGCTCACCACCATTCCTTCGGTGCCGGCGATGGCCAGCGAACCGGACGGCGTGACCGGCTGGTTGGGTGTCGTTCCATCCGGTGGCAACAAACGTCTAGCGACGAGGGGTGCCAATCGCTCGCCCAGGCCGATCTTCTCGAAAAGCTCGTCCGGTGTTTTAAGGTTCAGCTCGGCCGCCGCGGCTTGGACCCGCTCTTCCGGAATTTTCTTCAGCTGGAGCGATAAATCCGCTAACGCTTGATTGAGTAGCCGTTTGCCGAGCTCGACGGCCTCGGAATGTTTCAAGCTCTTCAAGTAGTGACGGATCGCAGCGCGAGCCTTTGCCGTCACGACGAAGTTCACCCAACCCGGGTTCGGTGTCGCTCCTTTTGCCGTGATGATTTCCACGGTTTGCCCATTGCGCAGCGGAGTCCGCAGCGGCACCAAGCGCCGATCGATCTTCGCGGCGACGCAATGATTGCCGATGTCTGTATGGACCGAATAGGCAAAATCCACAGCCGTGGCATTTCGCGGCAGACGCCGAATCTCGCCACGCGGCGTGAACACGTACACCTTGTCGGGGAATAGATCGAGCTTCACGCTTTCCATGAACTCTTCGGAGCTTCCGCCGTGCGGCATCTCCATCAGATGTTGCAACCACTCGCTAGCTCGATCGCGGTAAGCGCGGCCTTGATCCTCGCCGGTCTTGTATTGCCAATGCGCCGCGATCCCCGATTCGGCAACGCGGTGCATCTCATCGGTTCGGATCTGCACTTCGACCGGCATGCCATTCGGTCCGAACAGGGTCGTATGCAGCGACTGATACCCGTTGACTCGCGGAATGGCGATGTAGTCTTTGAATCTTCCCGGCATCGGGCGATACAAGCTGTGCACGATGCCAAGCACGCGATAGCACGTGTCTATCGAATCCACCACGATGCGAAAGCCGAACACATCGACGATGGACGTGAGCGGCGCGCGCTTGCGTCGCATTTTCTGATAGACGCTGTACAGATGCTTCTCGCGGCCTTCGACTCTGCCCTTGACGCCGGCTTTGTCGAGCGCCTCGCGCAAGTTTTCCGCGATCTTGCCGACGAATTGCTTCTGATTGCCGCGGGCCTTCTTGATCGCCTTCTCGATAATGCGATAGCGGCCTGGATAGAGCGCTTTGAAACCCAACTCTTCGAGCTCGGATTTAATCGAATGAATGCCGAGCCGATTCGCGATCGGCGCGTAAATTTCGAGCGTCTCGCGCGCCACCGTGCGGCGCTTGGCGGGCGGCACCGCTCCGAGCGTGCGCATGTTGTGCGTGCGATCCGCGAGCTTGACCATGATCACGCGAATGTCGCGCACCATCGCCAGCAGCATTTTGCGAAAAGATTCGGCTTGGGCTTCGGCGCGGCTGCGGAACTGAATGTGATCTAGCTTGGAAACGCCATCGACGAGCTCGGCTACGTCGGCGCCGAAGCGTTCGGCAATCTCCGGTTTCGCGGTCGGCGTGTCTTCGATGACATCGTGCAGGATCGCCGCGACGATCGTGGGCGCATCCATGTGCAGGTCGGCGAGAATGTGAGCAACCGCAACAGGATGCGCGATATACGGCTCGCCGCTCAGCCGTTTTTGGCCTTCATGAGCTTCGGCGCCGAATTCGTAGGCGTCCCGCACACGATCGACTTGTGCGGGCGGCAAATAGGTTTCGAGCTTATTGAGAAGCTGAGTGACGCCGATCGAGCGCCTTCCAGTCGGGAGCAGACCCAAGATGGAAGACGCGTAGTCCATATGAGGTCATGACGTGCGGGCGAAGGTAAGGTGAATCAATCCCCCAGACCCAAGTGAGGCGCCCGTAATTCGCCGGACATATCGATTTCCGGCAGCATTTCCGGGGCGGGACGCTCCACTTCCTCGAGGATTTCCGGGCCGATGTGGCCCGCGGCGATCTCGCGCAAAGCGACGACCGTCGGCTTATCGTTCTCCAATTCCACCGTTGCTTCCGCGCCATTGGCCAGCTTGCGTGCGCGTTTTGCGGCTACGAGCACCAACTGAAACAGGTTCGGGACATTGTGCAAACAGTCTTCGACAGTGATGCGAGCCATTGAAACCTCGGGGAACCGGAAACCTAGCAGGTGGGAGAGTATAGCGGGGTAGCCGTTAGTCTGCAGTCCGTAGTCTGCAGTCCGAGGCAAGAGCTAAGACGAAGCGCCTTTTGACTCTGGCCCTGGACTGCGGACTGCAGACTGCGGACTAAGCACTCCCCCTCCTTCCCCTGCTCGCGCGACGGCGTCCGCTCCGCTACCATTGCGCGCCCTGACCGGCGCCAGCTATCGAACTCGCACCGGTTTGCATAAGAAGCGGAGATGGGAATGAAGTTTCGACCTACCCTGGCAGCGATTGGCTTCGGCGTGATGGCCGCGTGCACGACGTACTCGGCTCAGGCTGATGCAGATCCCAAAAAGGGCGAGGTGCTCGCTTATACCTGCCATGGTTGCCACGGCGTTCCCGAGTACAAGAACGCTTATCCGAACTACAGCGTGCCGAATCTCGGTGGACAGCATGCTAAATACATCGAGAATGCGCTTGCGGCCTATGCCGCGGGCGATCGCCCTCATCAAACGATGCACGCGCAAGCGGTTACGCTGTCCGAGCAAGATCGCGCGGACATTGCGGCCTTCCTGCAAGGCGAGGCGATCCAACCGAGCAATGAAGTCGTAGGGACACCGCCCGCCGCCACTCAAACCTGCGTCGCATGTCATGGCGCGGACGGTGCGAAGACGGTAATGGACGACTATCCGATCCTGGCAGGCCAGTACGCGGACTACATCGAGCAGGCATTGCGCGATTACAAGAGCGGCAAGCGCAAGAATCCGATCATGGCCGGGATTATCACGGGTATCGACGAGAAGGATTTCCCTGCGCTCGCACAGTTCTTCGCGAATCAAAAAGGCCTTTGCAGCACGAAGGATGTTCGCGAGAACGGCAAGTGCCAGTGATGACGAGTTGACCGTTGACGGTTAAGCGCCATGCGCGGTTGACTGTTGGCGGTTGACAGTCAGAGGATAGAAGCGCCGCTCGTGCGGCTTCGAGTTAGCTGCCGGTGCCTTCTCCGCAGTAAACAACCGTTGCCGCCATTGCGCCGACCTTCCTTCTTGCCGTCAACCGCCAACGGTCAACCGTCAACGCGCATGCAGTCTTTTCCCGCTTTCCGCATCCATCAAGAGCAGGGCAGGATCGTGTCCCGGTTCGACTCGATTGGATTGGACGATCTTTCGCCTGGCGATTTGGTCGTGCGGGTTCGCTATTCCACGATCAACTACAAGGACGCACTCGCAGCGACCGGTAAGGGAAAAATTCTTCGCCGGTATCCACTGGTCGGGGGTATCGATTTCGCTGGTGAAGTGATCAGCTCGAATGATGCGTCCTTCGCACCTGGCGATTGCGTCGTCGTTACAGGTTCCGGGCTATCCGAGACGCACGACGGTGGATATGCACATTACGCACGCGTGCCGGCTGAATGGGCTGTGCGAATTCCCGAACCTTTGGATGCACGCGACTGCATGGCGATAGGGACGGCTGGATTCACCGCGGCACTCGCAATTGATCGTATGGAGCAGAATGCTCAAGAACCATCGAAAGGTGTAATCCTCGTGACCGGTGCGACGGGAGGCGTGGGAAGCCTTGCGATCGACATGCTGGCCTCGCGCGGCTATCGCGTCGCGGCGCTCACGGGCAAGCCGTCTTCGGCGCAATACCTGAGTTCACTGGGAGCCAGCGAGATATTGATCAGGGATCAGATCGATCTCGGCTCACGCCCGCTGGAGGCGGCACGTTGGGCGGGCGCGATAGACAACTTGGGCGGAGAGGTTCTTGCCTGGTTATTGCGCACGATGGATCTACACGGAAATATCGCGAGCATCGGCATGGCCGCGAGCACCGAGCTGAAAGCCACCGTACTGCCACTGATTTTGCGCGGCGTGAGCTTGCTCGGCATCAATTCGGTCTTCACGCCTCGGGACACTCGTGTACGGATTTGGCAACGATTGGCGAGCGATTTACATCCCCGATGCTTGGATCGAATCGTGACCCAAACGATCGACCTGGACCAGCTGCCGCAAGCATTTCAGTCGTACATCGATGGCGGTGTCGTGGGACGGACGGTCGTGAGGGTGGAATGAATGAAGAACGAAGCGGATAGCGGATGGCGGATAGCGGATAGGAAGAGATCGGAACGTGCATATTCGAGCTCGCGTCCTCTTCTTGACATATCTTCCTTCGCGACACTCGGTTCTAGCACTCCGAACCCATCCGCCATCCGCCATCCGCGATCCGCTTCATTCCGTCACCCATGCTCTCCACTCTGAAAGCCGGTGCAGAGCAGTTAGGCGTGCCGCTCTCGGATGAGATGGCGGCGAAGCAGTTGCGCTTGCTCGATGAGCTCGATGAGTGGAATCAACGGATGAACCTCACTGCTATCCGTGAGCGAGGGCAACAAATCACTAAGCATTTGCTCGATAGTCTTTCAGTGGTCGCGCACCTTGATGGATCGCGCGTGATCGACATCGGCACGGGAGCAGGTTTTCCCGGATTGCCCTTGGCGATCGTGCTACCTGACGTGCATTTCACGCTGCTCGATTCCACCGCGAAGAAACTCAAGTTCATCGACCACGTGTGCACGGCATTGCAAATTTCCAACGTCGAAACCGTGCACACGCGGGCTGAAGCGTTCCGCCCGAAAGAGCGTTATGACTGTGTCGTTTCGCGCGCGGTTGGTCCAGTGGAAACCTTTGTGAAGTGGTCGGGACATCTTTGTGTCGGTGGTGGACGACTACTCGCAATGAAAGGGCGCTACCCGACCGACGAGGTTCAGAAATTGCCAAATGGTTGGAAACTTGCGGCGGTCCATCGACTTACCATTCCTGGCCTGGACGAAGAGCGCCATCTTGTGGAAATCTGCCGTAGTCACGACAAGGTTTGAGAATTCGCGGAGGGGGCTCAGACTTTAGGGGACTGGGCTTGCGCGCTCCGAAAGAGTAAAACTTCCGTTTCGCGTTCCATCACATTCATTCGCCGAGGCCCGACGCTCATGCAATTTGTCGAGAATGTCTTCGGGTCTTGCTGCGTCGATTCGAACTCGTAAGTTTTCTCGCATGCACCGCATTCTCGCGATTACGAATCAGAAGGGCGGCGTCGGCAAGACGACGACGAGCGTGAATCTCGCCGCTTCCTTTTCCGCAACCAAGCGCCGAGTGCTGTTGATCGACATCGATCCGCAGGGCAACGCGACCATGGGCTGCGGAATCGACAAGCGATCGCTGGAGCGATCGACCACCGATGTCCTGCTGGGGTCTTGCGATGCAGCTTCGGCGATCGTCTCGGTCGACTATGCGGATTTCATGCTGATGCCTGCGAACCAGGATCTGGTCGCGGCGGAAGTCCAGCTGATGGGCAAGCCGGGTTGCGAGAAGCGGCTGCGCGAGGCAATTGCACCCATCATGGATCGCTTCGATATGGTCCTGATCGATTGTCCGCCGGCGCTCAACATGCTGACGGTCAATGCCTTGGTCGCTGCCGAAGGTGTGATCATTCCGATGCAGTGCGAGTACTACGCGCTGGAAGGACTTACGGCGCTGGTGGGCACAATCGAAGAGATCAAGGCAGGGCCAAATCCGCAACTTGAAATCGGCGGCATTTTGCGCACGATGTTTGATCCGCGTAACAACTTGGCGAACGAAGTTTCCGCACAGTTGATCGAGCATTTCAACGACCGAGTGTTTCGTACCATCATCCCGCGCAACGTTCGATTGGCCGAAGCGCCCAGTCACGGCAAGCCCGCGCTGCACTACGACCGCGAATCCCGTGGCGCACTCGCCTATTTGGCGCTGGCGGGCGAGATGATCCGCCGAGATGAAGGCGATTGTGATCTAACGGCCGCTGTGGATGCGGTCGGGTAAAGAGAAGATGAGTCTGCGGCCGAGAACGCTGTAGACTGCGGCCCCAGAAGATTCACAAATCGACTTGGGTTTGTCCTCATCCGAATCTGGTTTGGCTCAGGCACTCCCGATGCTAGATCTGAAGGCTTTTGTTTTTACCTAAGGTTTTAGTCTGCGGGCGATCGCCTATCCTCCAATGGCCACAAAACGACCAAGTCTCGGACGCGGATTGGGTGCGCTGCTAGGTCAGCCCGTCGCGGTGGAAGGCGGTAATGTCACCTCGCTCCATCAGGACGAGGAATTGCAACGACTCCCGATCGATCTGCTTCAGCGTGGCAAGTATCAGCCGCGCATCGACATGCGGCAGGAAACACTGCAGGAGCTCGCCGAATCGATCAAGGCTCAAGGCGTCGTGCAGCCCATCGTTGTGCGTCCCATCTCTGAAGCCACCGCGGGACAACCACGGCGTTACGAGATCATTGCGGGCGAGCGCCGCTGGCGCGCAGCACAACTGGCCGGTCTTCATGAGATTCCGGCAGTCATTCGCCAAGTTCCGGACAGCGCCGCCATCGCCATGGCGCTCATCGAGAACATCCAGCGCGAGAATTTGAATCCCCTCGAAGAAGCTCGCGCGCTCGATCGGCTCATCACTGAATTTGAAATGACCCACGCTACGGCGGCGGAAGCGGTCGGACGCTCGCGCGCGGCCGTATCGAATCTGCTCAGATTGCTGG